>DASWRZ010000488.1:0-39207 GCA_036402935.1 Actinoplanes sp. | reverse complement strand
CCCGATGAACGCACCGATTCTGGCCGCGCACGCGGTCACGAAATCGTTCGGCTCCACTCCCGCATTGCGCGGAGCCGACCTGAGCGTCGCCGCCGGGGAAGTGCTGGCGATCATGGGACCGAGCGGTTCGGGCAAGTCGACGCTGCTGCACTGCCTGGCCGGCATTCTGCGCCCCGACACCGGCGAGATCATCTTCGACGGCCGCCGCCTCGACACCCTGTCCGAAAACGAGCGGACGCTGGTGCGACGCGACCAGTTCGGGTTCGTGTTCCAGTTCGGCCAGCTCGTTCCGGAGCTGACGGTCGAGGAGAACGTGGCGTTGCCGCTGCTGCTCGGCGGAGAACGCCGGACGGCCGCGCTGCGGTCGGCGCGCGAGTGGCTGGGGCGGCTCGATCTGGACGGACTGGGAGAGCGGCGCTCGGGCGAGCTCTCCGGCGGCCAGGCGCAACGGATCGCCCTGGCCCGCGGGCTGGTCGCCGGGCCACGGGTGCTGTTCGCCGACGAGCCGACCGGTTCGCTCGACTCGTTCACCGGCGAGCAGGTGATGAATCTGATGGTCGGTGTCGCCCGTGAACAGGGCACCACGGTCGTGCTGGTCACGCACGAGCCGCGCGTCGCCGCGTACGCCGACCGGGAGGTCATCGTCCGCGATGGCCGCATCGCCGTGCCGGTCGGAGATCTGTCGTGATCCGCTTCGGACTGCGGCTGTCCCTTGCCGGCGGTCGCGAGGCACTCGTCCGGCTGCTGACGATCGCCGCCGCCGTTGCGGTCGGGGTCGGCCTGCTGCTGGCGTCGGTCGCCGGCCTGCACGCGGTGACCGCGCAGGGCGACCGCTACGCTTGGCTCAACACCGCCGTCCTCCCGTCGTCGACGGAACCCGACGGTGTCGCGCCGACCTGGTGGGATCTGCGGGAGGACTACTTCGCCGGCGTACCGATGGCGCAGGTCGACGTCGCGGCGACCGGCCCCGGTTCGCCGGTGCCGCCGGGCATCCCGGCCCTGCCCGGCCCGGGCGAATACTTCGCCTCCCCGCAGTTGGCCCGCCTCATCGCCGACCACCCGGCCGCGCAACTGGCGAACCGTTATCCGGGCCGGCCGGCCGGCATCATCGCCGACCAGGCGCTGCAATCGCCGAGCTCGCTGATCGCCGTGGTCGGCCGGTCCGAGGCCGAGATGGCCGCCGACCCGAACGCGGTCAAGGTAACCCGCATCTCGAACGTCCTTCCGCGCGACTGCAAGGGCTGCGCCGTCGGCCTGCGGGCGTCCGGCTTCGAGCTCGTGCTCGGCGTCGTCATCGCGGCCCTGCTGTTCCCGGTGCTCATCTTCATCGGCGCCGCGACCCGGCTGACCGCGGCCCGCCGCGAGGAGCGGTTCGCCGCGATGCGGCTCGTCGGCGCCACCCCGCGGCAGGTCTCCACGATCGCCTCGGCCGAGATGTCCGCGGCGGCCGTCACCGGTACGGCGGTGGGCTTCGCGCTGTTCTACGCCCTGCGCGCGCAGTTCGCCGCCATCCCGTTCACCGGCCAGCCGTTCTTCGTCTCCGACGTCGTCCTCGGGCCGATCGCCGTCGTCGCCGTCGCGCTCGGCATCCCGGTCGCCGCCGCGGTCGCCGCCCGGCTAGCCCTGCGCCGGGTGAAGATCTCGCCGCTCGGCGTCAGCCGCCGCACGACGCCGCGCCCGCCCCGGGCCTGGCGGCTCGCGGTCGCGCCGACCGGCCTGGCCTTCCTCGGCTTCTTCGTGGTTCACGGCGTGCCGGAAGGCAGCGTCCGTCAGGTCGAGGTGTTCCTCCCCGGCATCCTGACCGTGATGATCGGCCTCATCCTGGCCGGTCCGTGGCTGACGATGGTCGCCGCGCGCACGCTGGCCCGGCGTTCACGGCATCCGGCCGCACTGATCGCCGCGCGCCGGCTGGCCGACAACCCCGGCGCGGCGTTCCGCGCGATCAGCGGCCTGGTCGTGGGACTGTTCGTCACCACGATCTCGGTCGGCGTCCTCACCACCCTGAACGCGCAGCGCGGCAGCGACCTGCCGGGCGTCGCGCGCACCCTGATGGTGGAACGCCTCGACCGGGCGTCGATGACGTCGGTGCCCGCCTCGGTCGTCGACGACCTGTCCTCGACCACGGGCGTGCGGGCCGTCCTCGTGCTCCGGGAGAATCCGGAGGACGCGACCGGACGGTTCCTGACCGGCGACTACGACGGCCTGACCACCTGCGCCGAGCTGGCCCGGCATCCCGAGTTGGGCTCGTGCACGCCGGGCGCCACCACCGCCAACGTCGACGTGTTCTTCGACCCGCGCAACGACGGGCGTACCGCCCCGGTCTGGCCCACGACCGGGGTCGCGGCGGAGAAGCTCGCCACCATGCCGATCACCGCGATCGTCGCCGACACCGACGGGTCCCGGGCGACGCTGGAATCGGTGCGGACGATCCTCGACAGCGCGTTCCCCACCGTCGCGTTCTCCCCGGGCACCCAGGACGACTGGGCGGCCGACTTCACCCGGACGTCGGTCGGCTTCCGCCGCCTGGCGTACGTGGTGAGCCTGGCCAGCCTGCCGATCGCGGGGTGCAGTCTCGCGGTCAGCGTGATCGGGGGCCTGTCCGAGCGCAAGCGACCGTTCAGCCTGCTGCGGCTGACCGGGGTGTCGCTGCGGACGCTGCGCCGGGTCGTCGCGTTCGAGAGCGCCGTGCCTCTCCTGCTGGTCGCCGTCGTGGCGATCGGGCTCGGGCTGGTCGCCGCCCAACTGTTCCTCAAGGCACAGATGCACTACACGCTCAGCCCGCCCGGGCTCTCCTACTACGCCATCGTGGTGATCGGGCTGGCGGCCTCCCTGGCCATCATCGGCTCGACGCTGCCGCTGCTCAGCCGGATCACCGGACCGGAGGTCGCCCGCAACGACTGACGCTCAGACAGCCGGCACGGCGGCGGCCGCGCCGACCGCGATCGGCGGATCGACGGTGCGGGCCAGGAAGTCGGACGCGGTCTCGCCCATCCCCGTGGTCAGCACCTTGATGATCCAGAACACGGCGGTCACCGGGGGCACCTTGGCGATCAGGTCGGTGCGGCGGGCAGGCGGGACGCGGTCAGCGAGGGTGGCGGCGGGCCAGCGTGAAGGTCGACTCCTGAAAAACACGCTGAATCGACGGACGGCGAGACGTTTGACGTAATCATTGCGTCATCGCGTCTCTACACAGGATGCTCAGGATCTGATGGACGGCGAACGGGACGTCGACGTGTCCGGGGAGAACCGCGAAGAAACCCTTCAGCAAGCCCAACGCGACCTGGCCACCGCCGGCCTGCTCGTCCCGGTCGGCCGCACCCGTGCCCGCTACTACACCGAGGGGCCACAGTTCCCGGCGACGGCATTGGAGCTGGCCCGCACGCCGTTCACTCTCACGTCGCCCTACCCGAAGGACTGATGGCTCGAGCCCGGGCCGGCTCGCCGGGGTTCGAGCACCGGCCCGCGTCCCACGACGTACGCCGTGAGGACCGCGATCGCCGCGATGCCCACGCCGGCCAGGATGTCGCCCGGGTAGTGGAGGCCGCACCAGACGCGGGCCACGCCGATCAGGATCGCGAGGGCGGTCAGGGCCAGGCCGGCCCGGCGGCTCAGGAAGGTCATGATGCCGAAGGCGACCGCGAAGGCGGCGGTGGCGTGGTCGCTCGGCATCGAGACGCCGGGGGAGTGCGCGATCAGCTGGTGCACCGGGTGGCTCTGGAACGGGCGCAACTCGTGGCTCGCGTGGCCGAGGATCTGGGACAGCCCGAAGGCCAGCGCCAGGGTCGAGGCCAGGCTGACCACCGGGCGGAGCCGGTGCTGGGTCAGCGCGTGGACGACGACGGCGCCGCCGATCGAGAACACCAGGAAGACCAGGTAGAGCGCCGAGAACCGCATGACGTGGTCGATCAGCGGCCAGCGGCCGGCCTGGGAGTTGAGCAGCTCGAAGATCCGGTAGTTCACGCTGACAGGCTGGTGGCCGGGGAGTAAGAAAACGCTGAACGTCAGCCGCCGTCGGCGACGCGGTAGCCGGCGCCGCGGACCGTCTCGATCGTCTGGCGGTCGAAGGGGTTCGTCCTCGACCACCAGAACACGCATGGCTCCAGCGTGCCTCGCGGGTCGCTGGAGGTGCGCTGAATAGCGGCGTTGACCACGCCGAGGGCCGGTCTTACGGAACTCTTAGTGTTGGCAGGTCATTGCCGTTAGGACGCCCGCCCACAGTGGTGGTGCGGGGTGCGGCGGGCGCGGGAGGAGTGAACATGCGGGTTCTGGTGGTGGACGACGATGCGGCCGTCCGGGATTCGCTCGCCCGCACGCTGCGGTTCGAGGGTCACGAGGTGCAGGCGGCCGCCGACGGCCGCGAGGCGCTGGCGGCGGTGGCCGCGCGCGAGCCGGACGCGGTGATCCTCGATGTCAGCATGCCGGTTCTGGACGGACTGCAGACCTGCCAGCAGCTTCGCGCCGGCGGTGTGACGGTGCCGGTTCTGATGCTGACCGCCCGGGACAGCGTCGGGGACCGGGTCGCCGGGCTCGACGCCGGCGCCGACGACTATCTGGTCAAGCCGTTCGCGCTGCAGGAACTGCAGGCCCGGCTGCGGGCGTTGCTGCGCCGGTCGCAGATCACCACGGTGGCGTCGGCCACCGATCAGCTGCGGTACGCCGACGTGCGGATGGACACCGGCACGAGGGAGGTCTGGCGCGGGGAACGGCGGCTGCGGCTGACGCGTACGGAATTCGATTTTCTCGAGGTGTTCCTGCGTCACCCACGGCAGGTGCTGACCCGGGCGGTTCTGTTCGAGCAGATCTGGGGCTACGACTTCGGCGAGAACTCCAACGGCATCCACGTCTATCTGGGCTATCTGCGGCGCAAGCTGGAGGCCGAGGGGGAGACCCGGCTGCTGCACACGGTGCGCGGCGTCGGTTTCGTGCTCCGCGAGGGTCCGCCGTGACGATGCGGCGGACGGTCGCCTGGTGGCGCCACCGCACCCTGCGGGCGCGCCTCTCGCTGCTGGTCACCGGGGCGGTCGCCGCGGCCGTGGTGACCATCGCGGTGGTCGCCTGGCTGGCCGTGGGAGAGATCCAGCACCATCAGACGCAGTCCCAGCTGACCAGCGAGGCGGCCGCGATCGTCGCGCAGCCCGGCCAGTGGCGCGCGGCGGTGCCGCTGCCCGACGTGCGCGACGGCCATCACGGGAACGAGCGGCGCAGCGAGCCGCAGTGGCAGGTTCTGGACGCGGCCGGCCGGGTGGTCAGCCGGTCGTCGGTCGCGTTGCCGGTGACCGGGGACGCCCGCCGGGTCGCGGCCGGCCGCACCCGCCCGACCGAGGAGCCGGTCACCGCCGGCGGCGACGAGTACCTGATGCTCACCGTGCCGGCCACCGGTGGCGGTGCGGTGTCGGTCGCGCTCGATCAGGAACCGGACGAGGACGTCCTGACCATCCTCGGTCTGCTGCTGCTCGGGGTGTGCGTGGTCGGGGTGGCCGGGGCGGCGCTGCTCGGCCGGGCGGTGGCCCGGGCGGGCCTGGTCCCGGTGCAGAAGCTGACCGGCGCGGTCGAGGACGTCACCGGCACCATGGATCTCACCCGGCCCCTGCCGGTCGAGGGGGTGGACGAGATCGCCCGGCTCGGCACGTCGGTCAACACCCTGCTGGCGGCGATCGACACCGCGCGGCGGGCTCAGCGCACGCTGGTCGAGGACGCGAGCCACGAACTGCGTACGCCGATGACCAGCCTGCGCACCAATATCGAGCTGCTGCTCGAGGTCGAGCGGCACCCCGAGCTCGCCCACCGGCTGCCCCCGGAGGAGCGAGCCGAGCTGCTGTCCGACCTGAACGCCCAGATGGCCGAGCTGACCACGCTGACGACCGAACTGGTCGAGCTGGCCCGCGACGAGAGCACCCGCGAGACCGCCGAGGAGGTCGAACTGACGGAGGTGATCGACGCCGCGATCGCGCGGGTGCGGATCCGCGCCCCCGGCATCCGGTTCGACACCGACGTGCGACCGGCGACCGTGTACGGCCGCCGGGGTGAACTCGAGCGGATGATCGTCAACGTCCTCGACAATGCGGCCAAGTGGAGCCCGCCCGGCGCGAGCGCGCACATCGCGCTGCGGGCGCGAGAGCCGGACCGGTGGGTTCTGACCGTCGCCGACACCGGCCCCGGCATCGACGAGAACGATCGTCCACACGTCTTCGAACGCTTCTACCGGGCCGCCGCGGCCCGCTCCATGCCCGGGTCGGGCCTCGGGCTGGCCATCGTCGCGCAGGCCGCCGCGCAGCACGGCGGCACCGTCACGGCCGCGGCCAATCAGCCCCAGGGCACCGTGATCACCATCGAACTGCCGGCCCGCGTGCCCGATCAGCCCTAGGGCTCTTTCACCGTTTCTTCAGCATTTGTCCGATACGGTCGGTGGCCATGAGTTCACGCCCCCGCGAACGCCTCCGGACGACTGCCGTTCTGGCGGCCGCGGCCGTCCTCGTGGCGGCCTCCGCCTCCGGCGCCACCCCGGCCGTTCACGCCTCCCCGCCCGCGCCCGACGCCGGTCGCAAAGTGATGATCATTGCCGAGGAGAACCACGGCTACGAGCAGGTCATCGGCAGCCCGCACGCGCCCTATCTCAACCGGCTCGCCGCGGACTACGGCACGGCCGTGAACTATGACGCCGGCTATCCGGCGCGCTGCCCTTCGCTGGCCGCGTACATCCTGATGACCAGCGGCAGCACCGCCGGGATCTGCGACGACAAGGACCCCAAGGCTCATCCGCTGTCCGGCGACAACCTGTTTCACCAGGTCACCGCGTCCGGGCGCCAGTGGCGGGACTACGCCGAGGCGGAGCCCGCGCCCTGCGCGCTGACGAGCCGCGGCCGCTATCTGGTGCGGCACGTGCCGGCCGCCTACTACCTCGACGTACGGCAGGCGTGCCGAAAATGGGCCGTTCCGATCAGTGCCCTGCACGGGGCTCTGCCGGCGTTCTCGTTCGTCAGCCCGGACGCCTGCCACGACATGCACGGCGCCTCCGGCTGCAGCGGTGACCTGATCGGCGCAGGCGACCGGTGGCTGCAGAACTGGCTTCCGCAGATCATGGCCGGGCCCGACTACCGGGCGGGCCGGCTCACGATCATCGTCACCTGGGACGAGGGAACCTCGACCAGCAATCACATCCCGACCCTCGTGATGTCGTCCACGATCCGGCACGTCGCCGCCGGCCAACCGCTCAACCACTGCTCGACCCTGCGGTTCACCGAGGAACAGCTGGGCCTGCCCCTGCTGGGATGCGCCGCGGTCGCCCGGTCGCTCGGGCCGTCGTTCGGGTTCCGCTAGCCGGCCGGGTTCAGACCTCGAAGCTGCCGCCCAGCGACGCGGCCGAACTCCCGCCGACCCAGACGTCGAACGTGGAGGACTCGAGCACCCAGCCGTCGAGCCAATAGCGCCGCTGGTCGGGTCCGATCGTGAACGACACCCGTCGCGAGCCGCCGGCCGGCACGTTCACCCGCTGGAAGCCCTTGAGCTCCCGCGCCGGCCGGGCCGCCGACCCGTACCGCTGGTGGAGATAGAGCTGCACGACCTCGTCGGCGGCAACGGCGCCCGAATTGGTGACCGAGACCGAGACCTCGACCACGCCGTCGACGACCGGCCCGATCACCAGGTCGGAAAAGGAGAAGAGCCCATAGCTCAGTCCATGTCCGAAGGGGAACAGCGGCGTCGAGGCCTCGTCCCAGTACCGCCGATCCTGGTTGTCCGGCTCGTGCGACCGGGTGTGCGAATAGACGATCGGGATCTGCCCGGCCGTCCGCGGCCACGTGAACGGCAGCTTCCCGCCGGGTGAGACGGCCCCGAAGAGCAGATCGGCCACCGCGGCGCCGCCCTGACTGCCCGGGTACCAGATGTCGAGAATCGCCGGCACCTGAGCGGCCGGCCACCGCAGGTCGAGCGGCCGCCCGTTCATGACCAGCAGCACCGTCGGCGTCCCGGTCGCCACCACGGCCTGGATCAGCGACAGCTGCTCACCCGGCAGTTCGAGCGACGACCGCGAAGCGGCCTCGCCGATCATGTTCTGCCACTCACCGGCCACCACGATCGCGACATCGGCCGCGGCAGCAACGGAGACCGCGCGAGCGAACTCGGAGGACGGGTCGAATCCCGGCGGGTCGCTCGGCGCGTTCCCCCCGAACATGTCGAACATGGACGGGAAGGCCCGCTGAGCCACCGGAATGCCCGGCGCATAGTCGACGCGCACCCGGTCGCCGACCGCCGACCGAATGCCGTCGAGCACGGTCACGGTCTCGTCGAGGTCGAAGTCGAACACCCACGGCCCGAGGGTGTCGCGCCGCGAGTCGGCGAGCGGCCCCAGCACGGCGATCGCGCTCAGCGTGCCGGCGTCGAGGGGCAGCAGGTCACCCTCGTTGCGCAGCAACACCGCCGACCGCTGCGCGGCCGCACGGGCAACCCGGCGGTGGTCCGGGTCGGCGAGCACCTCACGGGCGCGTTCCTCATCGATGTACGGGTCGTCGAACAGACCCAACCGCACTTTCGCGTCAATGACTTTTCGGACCCGCGCGTCCAGAATCCGCTCGTCGACCTTCCCGGGTAGATGGGCATACGCGGGATCCGCGATCGCCATCTCCATGTCGACGCCCGCGGTGACGGCTCGCACCCCCGCCTCGGCGAGGTCGGGCGCGAAGCCGTGGGTCACCAGGTTGCGTACGGCGTTGGCGTCACTCACCACGAAGCCGTCGAAGCCCCACGTCTCCCGCAGCACCTCGGTGAACAGCCACCGGCTCGCCGTCGCGGGCACCCCGTTGAGCGTCATGTACGCCGTCATCACGTTGCCCGCCCCGGCCTCGATCGCGGCCCGGAACGGCGGGAAGTAGACGTTCCAGAGTTCGTACTCGGAGAGGTTGACCTCGTCGTAGTCCCGTCCGCCGAGCGCCGCGCCGTACCCGCCGAAGTGCTTGGGCCCGGCGATGATGCCGTCCGGGCTCTGAAACCCGCGGACCTGGGCGGCGGCCACCGCGGCGCCGAGCACCGGGTCTTCCCCGGCGCCCTCGACGATGCGGCCCCAGCGCGGGTCGAGCGCGATGTCGACCATCGGCGCGAACGCCCAGTGGATGCCGACGGCCCGCGCCTCCCGGCCGGCCACCCGCTGCCCTTGCTCGATGATTTCC
This sequence comes from Actinoplanes sp., assembly GCA_036402935.1. Taxonomy (GTDB): domain Bacteria; phylum Actinomycetota; class Actinomycetes; order Mycobacteriales; family Micromonosporaceae; genus Actinoplanes. The sequence goes on along the minus strand of DASWRZ010000488.1, from coordinate 30,046 downwards.
GGGTCCCACGAGGCGGCCATCGCGATCGGCACGGGGAAGATCGTGCGCAGCCCGTGGATGACGTCGAAGCCGAACAGCACCGGGATGCCGTGCCGGTTGCCCTCGACCGCCAGCCGCTGGAGCCGGTTGATCTCGCGCGGGTCGGTGACGAACAGCAGCGAACCCGCCGCCCCGCGGCTCAGCGCCTCTTCGACCGCCCGCGGCTGGCTCTCGGTGTCGAGGCCGAGCGCGGGATCGGGCTCGGCCCCGGCCGGCAGCTTGAAGTAGAAGTACTGGGTGAGCTGGCCCGCCTTCTCCTCGGCCGACATGCCGGCCAGCAGTTCGTCGACCCGCTCGGGTGGGAAAGTCGTCATGACCTTCATCAGATCAGAGATCGCGAGCCGAGGGGCCGGTCAAGCCCACGAAGCGGCGCCCACCGACGAGGTGGCCGCCGCTTCTGACGTAGGTCCTGCTACTTGCCGTACTTGTCGAAGCTGACCGTCCAGTCGCCGAGCCCGTCGGTGAGCGGCAGCGGCTTCGGGGTGTGGTGGACGTCGACGACGTCGCCGATGATGAAGTTGTCGTAGACCCACTGCGCGTCGGTGATGCTCAGGTTGATGCAGCCGTGCGAGATGTTGGCCGAGCCCAGCACGTGGTTCCACGGCGCCGCGTGCAGGAACTCACCCGAGTACGAGATGCGGGTGCACAGCTTGACGATCTCGGGCGCGTAGTAGTTCGGGTTCTTCGGGTCGGTCAGGCCGTAGCTGGCCGAGCTCATCGTGTGCTGCGCCTCTTTGGAGAGCACGACGTGCGGGCCCTCCTGGGTCCAGAAGTGGATCGACTGGCCGTTCGCACCCGTGGTGTAACCGCCGCGGCCGTTGCTGCACTTCATGTCGCGCACCAGCTTGCCGTCGATGTAGACCTTGGTGTGGTGCGTGCTGTTGTCGGAGACCGCCAGCAGCTGGCGCCCGATCTTGAAGTGGATCGACTTGTCGGACGCGCCGTAGACGTTGCCGCCCAGGTTCACTCCGAACGCGTTGACGCTGACCTTGATCGTCGTGCCCTTGGCCCAGTACTTCGCCGGTCGCCAGTGCACGATCGAGTTGCTGATCCAGTGGAACTTGCCCTCGACCGACGGCGACGTCTCGACGTTGATCGTCTTCTCGGCCGCCTTCTTGTCGGTGACCGAGTGGCCGAACGCCACGATGACCGGCTGGCCCATCCCGTACGTGCCACCGCTCTTGAGCACGTTGAGGCCGTTGGCCTGGAACGTGATGCCGGCGGTGTGGGTCGGCTTGAGCGTCGTGAAGGTCGACGTCTTCTTCACCGTGGCGCCGGTGCTGTCCTGGATCGACGCGGTCACCGTGTACTTCTTGCCGTAGGCCAGGGCGTCGGTCGACTTCCAGGTGCCCGAGTCGGTGTCGGTCGTGCCGGCGATCTTCTTGCCGCCGGAGACGACACTGCACGACTGCAGCTTGCCGCCCTCGACGGCGACCGTGACCGGTTCGGTCGGGGACACCTTGGTGGCGCCGGCCTTCGGGCTCACGGTGAAGCTGACCGGCGTCGTGGCGGGCGTCTGCCAGCTGCCGGCCACCGGGGTGGACCCGGCGCTGCCGCCGCCACTCTTCGCCTTGCTCGACGAGGAGCAACCGGCCACGGTGAGGCCGGCCGCGGCGCCGACTACGCCGACGGCGCCGACGATGACTTTGCGTCGATGAACCATGACTCTCTCTCGACTAAGAGGTGAGGGGTGGTGCGGCCGGAGAGGACTACGACTGGCGGGCATTCTAGGGATCTTTCGCGCCCAGGTCGATGGCACCCTCATCACGCTGGATGTGTTCGTCACGACGCCGTCACCGTCGGTCACGCCGGTTCCGGGTCACGCCCTGAAGACGTGTCCGGGAACCGGATCCGTTGCGTCCGCGGGAGTGCGCAGCGCGCGGAAATCGACTTTCTCGGCTATTTCGGACGTACTCCCCGGGAAGTGGCACATCGGATGGATCCGCCCCGGCCGCTCTTCCGGCTGCTCGACCGGGCCTGGCGGCGCTTCCGGGAGCTCTACTGCGCGCCGGACGGCTCGCTCGTCTACACCGGACAGACGTTCGGCCGTGCTCGAGACGATCCAGCCCGGCGACGTACTCGTCATCCAGGCGTACGGCAGCGCCTGTACCGGCTGCCTCGGCGACATGCTGGTGCGCTACTTCAAGCGCCGCGGCGGGGCCGGGAATGGGAGGCGTACAGCCGGATGCGCATCGACCAGGGGGCCCGCTGCCGGCAGGACAGGCGGGCGTCGGAAAATCTAGTCCTCGGGAATCACCCGGTCGAAGATGTCGCGCGCGACGTCCGGGTCGGGGCCGTTGCGCCGCCCGGTGTCGAGGGCGTCGATCGAGGCCATCTCGCCGGCGGTGAGCTCGAAGTCGAAGACGTCGAAGTTCTCCGCGATGCGGCCGGGGTTGGTCGACTTCGGAATCGCCGACCGGCCCTCCTGCAGCTGCCACCGCAGCATCACCTGCGCGGGTGTCTTGCCGTGCGCGGCGGCGATCCCGGCGATCGTCGGGTCCTCCAGGACGCTGCGCCGTTCCTCGCCCCAGCCCGGATAGAACGTGATGCCGCCGATCGGCGACCAGGCCTGGGTCAGGATGCCGTGCTCGGCGTCGGCCTTCTGCACGTCCGGCTGGGTGAAGTAGGGATGCAGCTCGATCTGGTTGACCGCCGGCACCACTTCGGTCCGCCGGAGAAGCTCGTCGAGGTGGTGGCGCATGAAGTTGCTGACGCCGATCGCCCGGACGTCGCCGTCGGCCAGCAGCTTCTCCAGCGCCCGGTAGGCGGCGACCGTGCGGTCGAACCGGTCACCGGCCGGCTGGTGCAGGATGAGCAGGTCGATGCGGTCGACGCCGAGCTTGCGGGTCGCCTTCTCGAAGGCGTGCAGCGTCTCGTCGAAGCCGTAGTCGCTGACCCACACCTTGGTCTCGATGAACACGTCGTCCCGCTCGACGCCGGAGCGGCGCAGCCCCTCGCCGACCTGCCGCTCGTTGAAGTAGGCGGCCGCCGTGTCGACGTGCCGGTAGCCGACCCGCAGGGCCGTGTCGACGGCCGCGGCGGTCTCCTCGGGTGAGCTCTGGAAGACGCCGAAGCCGAGCGCGGGCATCCGTACGCCGTTGTTGAGCGTGAGTTCCTGGGTCATGCCCTCGAGGCTAGTTGCGCTTCGGGCGGCGTGAGAGGTACCAGCACTACTCCCCAGGCTCTCCGCCACGCCAACAGCGAACACAGGGCGAAGCCGAGCGCATTGGCGACGCCGTGAGTGGCGACCATCCAGCTCACCGACAGGTGCGGCAGCCCGAAGACCTGGCCCAGCGCCCGGTCGAGCGCCAGCGCCATGGTCGCCACCAGGACCAGTGCGCCCGCCCCGAGAAGCACGCGGGTCACCGGATCGAACTGCCGCGCCGCCCGCCACGTCACCCACCCGGTCAGCCACATGCCGACGGTGAGCACGGCCGCTCCCGCGAGCTGCACCGGGCCACCGGCGAAGTAACCGGCCAGCACGATCAGCGTCCCACCGGGCACGCACCACGCCGCCGCTGTGGTCACCGCACCCGGTCGCCGATCAAGCAGCAGCGCCGCCACGAGCGCGGCCGCAAACCCGGCATAGTGAAAATGCGCCACCGTCAGCGTCAACGTGTCGAGCCCGAACCCGAACAGCCGATACCCGGCCCGCTCGGCCACGAGCGCGCACCCCGCGATCGCCGGGCCGGCCAGGGCGGTCAGAAGAGCAAGGTCAAAACCCAGTTCCCGTACGCCGTAAGCCTGCCGCGCCCGTTCCTGGCCGCGCGACGCGATGTCCATCACCGAGCCGGTCAGAAGAACCGAGGCGGCGGTCAGATAGGGCAGGGCCAGCGTGGCCGTCACCAGCCCACGCGGCAGCCACAGACTCACCGCCGCGGGCAGCGCGACCACCACCCACCAGCGACGCACCGTCGCCACGCCGACGCCCGGCACCGCCACCAGCGACAGCCCGAGCGGAACGATCACCAACATGCCGGCTCCCGCGAGCAGCACCACGATCGCGTGAGCCCACGGGGCCAGCCCGTGAAAGCCCTCAACCATGTCCTCACCGTACGCCCCAAACTTGAACATGTTCAACTACGTCCCGCGGTGGCCCTCGGCCCGCGGGGCTCGCCACCCGCCCGGCGTCGCGCCGCCGACCAGAGGGCGCCGGCGGTGGAGGCCATTCTGTTTGTTGTCCGCTTTGCTTTTGACCGGCTACGCCCGCGACCGCCGGTCGCGGTCAACGTATACCGCGCCGCACTTATCACCTATTCGATGGCGTTCGCCGACGGCGACAATCTCACTGATCGCAGAACCGGTCGTGTGCGGGAAATACCTCAGGACGAGTTGCCGGGACCGCCGTGCGAATGACCACTCCGTCTCGAACCAGGTCGATTTCCCTTTCCCGGATCGGGCAGCGATGCCGCCCGCGACCAGCGGTCCCGCGGCAATTTAGTCCGCCGAGCCGACACCCGGGACCCCGTGCGAATGGGTCAACCGAGTGCGAGCAGCATCGATCCCGATGGCTCCCGGTTCATCAAGCGCCGGGCATTGTCCTACGGGCCGCACGTCGACGAGTCCAGTTCTCCGATTACTCCTCGAACGGGTTACCTCTCCTCTTATCGGCGTTTTTGCGACGCAATTTATCGCGCATCTTCGCGCCGCCCATGATCGTTGAGCGGCTGGACGAATAAGCAGATTTATCGTCCGTTCATCGAGTTGAGAAGAGTTGCAGCATGTCGTCAAAGCTGTTCAAGGTAGTCTTCGCCGGCGCGGTCACGGTCGGTGCACTTCTCCTGCCGGTAACCGCTGCCCAAGCGGCAGTGAAGCACCACCACTGCGACGGGCCGGGCGGCGACGGCGCATTCTTCGGTGGCGGTCCCGGCTTCTTCGACGACGGTCCGGACTTCTTCGACGACGGTCCGGGCTTCTTCAATGACGGTCCGGGCTTCTTCGACGACGGTCTCGGCTTCCGCGATCACCACGACACGACGGTCATCGTCGTCACCGTCCCCCAGAAGCACCACCACAAGCCCAAGCCCGCCGCCACCGGGAACGGGGCCGCCACCGGCTACCACAAGCCCGCCGCCACCAGCGCCGGAAGCGGCAACGGCTACCACAAGCCCGCTGCCACCAGCGCCGGAAGCGGCAACGGCTACCGCAAGACCAGCACGGGCGCCTGACTGTCGCAGGTGTGAAAGGACGGTCGGCTCGCGTTCGCCAGCGCGTACGCGAGCCGTACCCGTCCGCGTTCCGCGAGGACCGACATCACCGGACCGCTGCTCAGCACCGCCAGCGCGGTGAGGCGGGCGCTCTCAGGCCCAGCTCGGTGAGTCTTTTGTCGATCGCCATGGCGCGACCCTAGCCCGGCCGCGGCACCCAGAACTCGACCTCGGTTCCCTCTCCGGGACGGCTGTAGACGGTCGTCGTGCCGCCCAGATCGGTGATCCGGCCGCGCATCGACTGGGCCACGCCGAGCCGGCCGCCGGCCGCCGCCTCGGCCAGCCGGTCGGGGCCGAAGCCGACCCCGTCGTCGCGGACCGTCACCCGGACGCCGCCGCCCTCGTCCTCGAGCAGGATCCAGACCCGGGCGGTGGGTCCGGCGTGCCGGCGTACGTTGTCGAGCGCGGCCAGGACCGCCGCGCTCAGCTCGCCGGCCGCCCGGGCCGGGAGCATCACCGGGTCGGCCGGCGCGGCCACGTCGATCGCCGGCGAGGCGAGGGCCATCAGTGTCGTACGCAGGTCCTCCCGCGCCGAGCCGCTCTTCGCCGCCGTCCGGCCGCTGAGCAGGTTCCGCAGGGCCACCTCCTGCGCGCCGGCCAGTTCGGCGAGTTCCGGGCCCGGGCCGCCCATCTCGGAGCCGTGCCGCTGCACGAGCGCGAGCACCTGCAGGACGCCGTCGTGGATCGGCCGGGCCAGCCGGTCGCGCTCGGCGGCCGCCGCCTCCCGGCGGATCTGCTCGGTGCGCTTGCGTTCGGCCCGCCGGGCGGCGAACAACTGGGCCAGGCCGAGGCCGCCGATCGCGCCCCCGGCGACCAACAGCAGTACGGCCGAGGTGTTCATGTACAGCAACGGGTTGGCCGACGTCGGCCGGCCGTCGGCGGTCAGATGGGTGAGCGACACCGCCTGGATGCCGCCGGTGCTGAGCATCAGGGCGAGCGGCCCGAGCGCCGCCGGGACGGCGCCGCGCGGGGCCAGCGCGGGCGCGGCCGCTCCGGTCACCGCGGTGGCGGCCGCCGCGACGGCGACCATGATCACGACCCCGGGGATGACCTGCCGCTGATCCGCGATCTTGTCGGGTTCGCCGCCGGTCGCCGCGTACGCGATGAAAAGCGCGACCGACGCACCCACCGCGAGCGCCACCGCGGCCGGAACCCGCCACCGGGTGGCGGCGGCGCCGGCCCCGATCGCGATGCCGGCCACCGTGGACTCCCAGCGGGCCGGTCCGTCACCGAGCGCGGTGATCGCGAGCAGGACCGGCGCCACCACCGCGACGTGGACGATCGCCCCGGTGAGCGCGCCGCCGAGGGACCAGAGGCCGGAGACGATCGCGAGCACGAACGCGATCACCAGCAGGATCGCGCCGACCAGGCCCGCGGCGGCCTCAGGGTGCCGGTAGACCGGGCCCCAGCCGACCCCGAGCCACCGGCCCAGGCGGTCGGCGTCCAGGAAGTTGAGCGGGACGAGCGCGGCGACCGCGAGCGTGCCGGTCAGCGGCAGGCGGAGCCGCTGCCACCGGGAGCCGCCGACCGGCTCGTCACCACGGGGTCGCAGCCGCAGGCAAGGGCCCTGCGACAGGAAGCCGGCCGCGAGCAACGCGAAATGAGCGTGCTGGAGGCCCGGTCCGTCGGTCGGCGAGGTCAGGTCGAGCAGGCCGGCGCCCAGCACACCGCCGCCGATACTCAGCCCGGCGACCGCCGATCCCCAGCCGGGCGAACCGCGCCGGACCAGTCCCTGCGCACAGGCCAGCACTCCGATCAGCGCGAGCGGTACCCGCGCCTCGGCGGCCGCGATCAGCGGGAACGGCGGCACCCAGCCGGGGTGGTAGCCCCGCTCGATCGACACCGGCGTGATGCTCAACAGGGCCGCCGCGACCAGCAGGTAGGGCCAGAAGCGGTTCAGGCACAACCCGATCGCCGTCGCCGCGACCGGCACCAGCAGGAACGCCCACCCCTCGCCGTGGAAACCCCCGTAGCTCACCGCGGTGAGGAAAGGCGACAGTGCGCCTTCCCCTCCGTAACTCGGCGACATCGCCACGGCGAGAAGGAGGGCGCCTCCCGCGCCGCCGAGAACCGCGGTCAGCCGCGGACCGGCGGTCTCAGTCACCTCGTCCATGCGGTGATCATTTCAAACTGATCGATCCGACGGGTGACCCCCGAGTGGGGCAGCATCGCGGGCCGGCCCTCGGGCCGGTATTCGAAGTGCCACCACTCGTTGTCATAGATCCGGTAGAGGCCGTGCGGCCCACCGTGCTCCTCCAGCCAGCGCGCCCCCTCCGCCGGGCGCACGTCCAGAGCCGTGCCGGCCACATGCCTCGACTCCTCCGGCGGCAGGACCCGCCGCCGGGCCACGTCGGCCGATCCCGCACGGCGTACGGCCTCGGCGAACATCCGCGCCTGCTCCTCCGGTCGCCGATGCCCGGAGGTGAGTCCGATCAGCTCGCCGTGCCGCCAGAGCGCGCGGGTGCGGGCCGCCTCGAACGCCGCCCGGGCCGCCGGGGTGAGACCGTCGAGGGTTTCGGCCGGGAACCGCGCGCCGAGCGCCCACTGGCAGGCCAGATGGCGGCCCCCGCGACCGCCGGCCAGCCGGGCGGCCGGGACCAGCGCGACCGCGAGCAGCAGGGTGGCCCAGCGGTAGACGCTGTCGCGGCGCCGGGCCGCGTGCGCCGCGCGGGTCACGCGAGTCGACCATGATCAATGGAAATCATGGTGCTCAACCTGCCGGATCGGCCGGGCGAGCTCCTGAGTACGCCTACTCAACCGTCCTGAGTCGACAGCGGATTGCTACGTCTGGACGCGAACCTCCGCGTGCCGGAAACAGGCGACGTGCGGACGCGCCGGCCGGGCCGCCTTGGCCAGGAAACCCAGAACCTCGGCCGCGAACTGGTCCGGGGCGAGGCTGTGCACCCGGTGCCCGACCGGAATCGTGGTGAGCCGGGCGCCCGGGATCACACTGGCCACATCGGCCAGACGGCCTGGCGGGATGCAGCTGGCCGGGCCGCCGGAGAGGATCAGGGTCGGCTGGCGCACCTCGTCGAGCCGGGTCCACCAATCGGCGTCCGGACGGGTCAGCTGGCGCAGGATCGATCCGACCGCGCGCAGCTGGTAGTCCCGCCGCGCGGTGAAGATGCCGGCCGCCGCGGCCAGCACCTGGAGCGGGTCGAAGCCGTTCATCGGGCTCGACTGCCGCGGCGGCGCCGCCAGGTCTTCCAGGACGAGGCCGCCGACCTGCTCCGGGGAGTGCTGGGCCGCGGCCAGCGCCGCGTAGCCGCCGACCGAGTGGCCGACCAGGACGGCGCCGCGCAGCGAGAGCTTGTCGAGCAGGGCCAGCACGTCGTCGCGGATGCTCGCCAGCGAGTAGTGACCGGGCCGGGCGCTGGTGCCGTGGCCGCGCAGGTCGACGGCGATCGCGCGGCGCCCGGCGCCGGTCAGCCGGGCGGCGAACCGGTCCCAGGTGCGCGCGTTGCTGCCGCTGCCGTGCAGCAGCAGCACCGGCGCACCGGCCCGGTCGCCGGCCTCCCGGAAGCCCAGCCGGACACCGTTGACGGTGACGGTGCCCACCGTCGACCAGGCGAACGTCATGGAGGTTGTTTACCAGACGTTGGTGAACAGGCGGCCGGAAATCCATCCCGGTGACCACTCTGCGCCGCCCGGGCGGCCACAACGCGGTATCAGGCCGGCCCCACGAACGTCAGCACGGGCTCGAGCGGGTCGAAGCCGGCCGGCATGCCGGGCGTACGCCACGAGCCGGCCGGGGCCCGCGGTGGCAGCCACTCCGGCCGGAACATGCCGATCGCCAGGTCGAGGTCTTCGAGGTGCGGCCGCAGGTCGTCGGCGATCGGCGTGCGGAGGTGCTCGGCCCACAGGCGTACGCGAAGGTCCCGCACCGAATCGCCCGCGGTGACCACCGCGGTGGTCAGCTCCGTGTCCACGCCGACCATGGATCGGCTGAACAGGTTGGCCGAGCCGACCGCGGCGAACCGGTCGTCGACGATGACGACCTTGGCGTGCACCGTCAGGTGCTCGACGCGCCAGAGGCCGACGTTGCGGCGCTGCGGCGGGGGCAGCGGATCGATGACCTTTCGCTGCAGGTCGTGGTTGATCGTGCCGTTGATCAGGGGACCGGACTCGGCCGGGTCGCGGGTGCCCGAGCCGACCATGATCACCTTGACCCCGCGGGCGGCGGCCGCGCTCAGGTGCGGATAGAGCTCGAAGCGGTGGTCGCCGCCCGGGTACTCGTGGAAGTACTGGTCCTCGAGGTAGACGTAGCGCTGCGCGGCGCCGATCGCCTGCACCAGGGTGTGGTAGATCTCGCGCACGCCGTCGGGGGAGAGGTCGCCGTAGTGCCGGCGTTCCCAGGGCAGCAGCGAGTCGATGTACCAGGGGCCGACCGACCGCAGGATCTGGCAGGCCTCGCCCGGCGCCTCGTGGACCTTCTGGGGCGGCGCCGGTTCGATCTCGGGGGCCACGCTCGGCGGGTTGAGGATCGGCAGGCCCTTGACCGACGGCCAGACGTAGCGGCGGCGGGGAAGGTTGACCGCGCCGAGCCACCGCATGCGCAGCACCCGCCAGACGTCGGCGGTGGCCGGCCCCTGGATGATCGTGCCGGCGTCGTGCCAGCCCCAGCGGGCGCCCTGCACCTCGAGCCGGTGGTGCGGGGCCTCGTCGATCCGGCTGGCCACGTAGTCGATGCCGCCGACGCCGGCGATGAGCTCGTCGCCGCGGCGAACGACGGTCACCTTCTGATGGTTGGAGCCGACGCCGGAGCCCGACCAGTCGAGCAGCACCCGGTCGGCCAGCGGCGGCTTCTCCCCGTCGCGGCGCCAGCGGCGCAGCCGGTGGGCCGTGCTCACGTTCTGGTGGAACGGCCCGATCGTGGGCCGCGTGATGCTGCTGCTCACCACCGCGCCGGCCAGGATGATCCGCACGTCGACGCCGTCCGCCGCCAGCCCGGCCAGCAGGTCGCCGAGCGGCTGGTGGCCGGGCTCGCCCGGCCGCCGCCCGGTCAGGTCCATCTGCGGGTCCATCTGCAGGCCGCAGATGTACGCCGCGTCGCCCGGCCCGAGCGACGTCAGCAACTCGTGCATCCGCCGCATCCACACCCGGCCGTCGACGACGAACTCGACCGACGAGTTCTCACTGTGCGACGCCACCGCGGGCGAGAGATAGCGAGTCACAAGATCGTCGAGCGCTGCCATGGCCAAGACCCTAGCGGCCTTCCCGCGGTGCGCCGAACGGCTGAGAGCCGCTGGACAGCATGGTGGCGATGAGCGCCTGGACGGCCGGCCGGCGCTCGGCCCGCGGGCTGGTCAGCACAACCAGGTCGATGCTTCCCAACTCGGGCAGTCGATGGGCCGGCCCGAGAGGCGTCAGCTGGGACGGCACCAGGCTGGTCGCCAGCACCGAGACCCCCACCCCGGCGGCGACCGCGGCGATCAGCCCGTTGACGCCCCGGCAGACGCAGGCACTGCGATAGGGCAGCCGGGCCCGGTTGAGCGCCCGGTGCATCTCGGTGCGGGAAATGCTGGGCGCCGGATAGACGACCAAGGGGAGCGGCTTGGTCAGGTCGAGCTTCGTCGCCGGGGTGCCGACCCAGACCAGGCGTTCCCGCTTCACCAACCGGCCGCGCTCCTCGCCCCGCGGGCGCTTGCCGATGAAGACGTCGAGCCGGTTCTCCTCCAGCCGCTGGTTGAGCGTGCCGCTCTGATCGACCGTGAGATCGAAGTCGACCAGCGGATAGTCCTGGCGGAAGTCGCGCAGGATCTGCGGCAGCCGGGTCAGGGCGAGGTCGTCGGACATCCCGATGCGCAACCGGCCCCGGGGCCGGCTGCCGCTGAAGTACGCCGTGGCCTGCTCGTGCGCGGCGAGGATGCTGCGGGCGAACCCGATCATCGCCTCGCCGTCGGGGGTCAGCGACACCGAGTGGGTGTCGCGCAGGATCAGCGTGCGGCCGGTCTGCTTCTCGAGGCGGCTGATGTGCTGGCTGACGGTCGGTTGCCGCACGCCGAGCCGGGCCGCCGCCTGGGTGAAGCTGCCGGTCTGGGCCACCGTGAGCAGTGTCCGCAGCAGGGCCGGGTCATAAGTCGTCATAACGAAACCGAATAACAGTGCGTCGGATGATCGGGGTTCAGTATAGGAGGGCGGTCGGAAAGGCTGGGTTGCGCACCAGCACGAGCCACGACCGAGAAGAGGCGTTCCCTTGTGACCGCGGCCGCCGCCGTCGAAAAGTTTGCCGCCCTCGGAAACGCCAGCTACCGCACCTATCTCATCGGCCAGAGCCTCGCCAACACCGGCACCTGGATGCAGAGCATCGCCCAGGACTGGCTGGTCCTGCGCCTGACGCACAGCGCGTTCGCGGTCGGCCTGGTGATGACACTTCAGTTTCTGCCGACGCTGTTGTTCGGCGTCTACGGTGGCCAGTTGGCCGACCGTTTTCCGCGCCGCCGCATCCTGTTGATGACGCAGACCGCCAACGCGGCGCTGACCGGGCTGCTCGCCCTGCTGACCGCGGCCGGCGTCGTCCGCCCCGCCCATCTCTACGCTTTCGCGCTGCTCAGCGGGGTGATCCTGGCCGTCGACGCGCCGACCCGGCAGGCGTTCGTCAACGACGTCGTGCCGCCCGGTCTGCTGCGCGGCGCGGTCTCGCTCAACGCGGCGGTGTTTCAGACCACGCGGTTGGTCGGGCCGGCGATCGCCGGCCTGCTGATCGGTACGGTCGGGACCGGCTGGGTGTTCGCTCTGAACGCGCTCTGTTACGCCGGCCCGACGATCGGGCTGTTGCGACTGCGCGGTCTGCCGGTCGCCAAGCCGGTCGTTCTGGAGAGCGGAGCAATGGTGGCGACCGCCCGGTATGTCGCCGACCGGCCGCATGTCGCCCGCACCCTCCTGCTGGTCGGCATGGTCGGCACGTTCGGGCTGAACTTCCCGATCGTGCTCACCGCGATGGCCACCGACACCTTCGGCGGCGGCGCCGGGACGTACGCCCTCTTCAACGTCATGCTCGCGATCGGCTCGGTCACCGGTGCCCTGCTGGCGGCCACCTGGCGGAACTCCCGGTTGCGGCTGATCGTGCTGGCCGGGGCCGCGTTCGGGGTCACCCAGGTGGCGGCGGCCGTCGCACCCGGCCTCGGCATCTTCCTGGTTCTCCTGGTCGCGATGGGTCTGACCAACCTGGCGTTCCAGGCGATGGCCAACTCCTCGGTGCAACTCTGGTCCGACCCGCGGCTGCGCGGCCGGATCATGGGCCTCTACATGCTGGTCTTCACCGGCGGCACCCCGATCGGAGCTCCCATCATCGGGGCGCTGACCAGTCACTTCGGGGCCCGCCTGGGCATGTCGGTCTGCGGCGCGGTCCCGGCCGTCGCCGCCGTCCTGCTGGCCGCCACCCACACCCTTCGGCGTCGTCCGGCCTGAGACTCCCATCACGTGGGAAATACTCCGGCCCTCCCGGTTCTTGATCGATTTCAGACGAGTCTCGTGGTCAGGAGCCGGCGGTGACGAATACGAAATGGGTCCGCTATGCGGGCATAGCCGCGGTATCGGCCCTGCTCACGACCGAGTTGGTGCTCGGCTGGTCGTCCCTGGCCGGGGCCCTGCGGCAGCTACGCACGCCGCACCTCGGGTGGCTGGCCCTGGCGGTCGTCGCCGAGCTGACCGCGATGAGCGCCTACGCCCACATGCAACGGCGGCTGCTGCGCTCGGCCGGGGTGCGGGCCTCCAACCTTGATCATGTGCGGCTCGCGTACGCGGCGCACTCGCTCAACGAGACGCTGCCCGGTGGGCCGGCCTTCTCGACGCGGCTCAACTACCAGCAGATGCGCCGGTTCGGGGCGAGCCCGGCGGTCGCCTCGTGGGCCATCGCGCTCAGCGGGATCATGTCGGCCGCGGCCCTCGCCGCGATCACGGTCGGCGGGGCGCTGTGGGCCGGGGGAGCGACGCACTGGAGTCACTTCCTCGTACTGGTGGGTGCGGCGGTGCTCCTGGTCATCGGCGTACGCCACGTGACCCGGCACCCGGCGGCCGTGGAGGCGCCGCTGGCGGCGGTGAACCGGCTGCGGCGGCGCCCGGCGGCCGATGGTCTCGAGCGCATCGCCGGGTTCCTGGACCAGCTGCGGGCCGCGCGCCTGCGCCCGGCTCACGGGGTGGCCGCGGCGGCGCTCGCGCTGCTCAACTGGCTTTTCGACGCGGCCTGCCTGTGGCTGTGCTTCAACGCGGTCGGTGAGCACCCGGCGGCGTCGGCCACGACCGTTCTCGCCTTCTGCGCCGCGATGGCGGCCGGGTCGCTGACGATCGTGCCGGGCGGCCTCGGCATCGTCGACAGCGCGCTGATCCTGGGGCTGATCGCCGGGGGCGTCGCCTCGCCGGCCGCGGTGGCCACGGTGGTGCTCTACCGCGTCATCAGCTTCGGCTTCATCATGAGCCTCGGCTGGTTCTTCTGGCTCCAGATCCGCCTGCGGACCAACCGGGCGGACGCCTCGGTGGTGCGGGTGGCCGCCACCGGACCGCGCACCAGCGTCCGGCGCTTCGCGGCCTGCCCGCGGCAGGTGGCTCTCGCGCCGGTCAGCGCCGCTTTCTCCCTCAGCGGCGCCGCCGGCGCCGCGCTGTCGCTGAGCGGCCTCACGGTCGCCTCGCTGAGCGGCGACCTCATCGCGGCCTCGCTGGCCGGAGATCTTGTCGGCGCCTCACATGTCGATGATCACCAGGAACATGATGAAGGCAACCGACGGCAGCAGGCCGAGGATGATGCCGGCCAGCACCGCGGCCCGGTCGCCGCGGGACAACTCCTTCGGTCCTAGCAGCAGAGCGGCGCCGAGGACGGTCGAGAGGATGCCGACCAGCGCTCCCCACGGCGTCCAGAAGCACCCGGCGATCGCGATCGCCCCGAGGCCGAACGTGGCCAGCGACCCGGCGTGAATCGCCGGTGACGACACGGCCGGCTCGTCGTCGGGCTCTTCCGGCGGCTCCTCGGCCACGACCGGCAGGTCATCGATCAGCGGGTCGACGTCCGACCAGGTGCGGGCGGCCAGGGCGCCGGCGACCCGATGCTCGAGTTCGTCGAGGTCGAGACGCCCCTCGACGGTCGCCCGTTGCAGGATGTCAATGACCTCGCTACGGTCGGCGTCGGAGATGCGCATCCGGTTGACGTCGGTCATCCGCCGGATGCTACCGGCTTGTCGTCTATCCGTCCTCGGCCGTTCGGACGATCTAGGGAGCCTCGACCAGAGCCGCGAGGGCCTCCTTGCGGGCGGCCTTCTCGGCGTACATCGCCGCGTCGGCGACCGCGACCAGCGCATCGGCGTGCGGACGCTCGAGCGGGCCCCAGGCGGCCGTGCCGACGCTGACCCCGAAGTGCAGGGTCTCGCCGTTCCACTGGATCGGCTCCTCGGCCAGCTCACGCAGCCGCTGGGCGAGCCCGCGGGCCCCCTCCTCGTCGTCGATGCCGGTGGCCAGCACGACGAACTCGTCGCCCCCGAGCCGGGCCGCCGTGTCGGCCGGCCGGATCGTCGTGGTCAGCCGGCGGGCGAACTCGACCAGGATGAGGTCGCCGGCGGCGTGGCCGTACCGGTCGTTGATCTGTTTGAAGCCGTTGAGGTCCATGTAATAGACGACCGGGCCGAACCCGGAGGCGCGGAACAGCTCCAGCTCCAGCTCGGCGCGCAGGGCGGCGCGGTTGGCCAGGCCGGTGAGCTGGTCGTGCTCGGCCTGGTGGGCCAGCGCGGCCTTGATGCGCTCCTGCTCGCGGACGACGAAGACGAACCGCACCAGGATGAAGCTGGTCAGCATCGCGATCGAGATGAGCAGCGAGGCCCGGCTGACGAAAGTGCCGAACGAGTGCAGCCCGGTCACCGTGGGCAGCACCACCAGCGCGATACCGAGGAAGACCACCCGTACCGGGTGCAGCCGCTGCTGCGCCTGCGCGTCCTCCGGCTCCGCCACCTTGGTCGCGTCGCGGTGCACGACGGCCGCCCCGAGGAAGCTGTTGGCCAGCAGCAGCAGGCCGTCGAACCGGTCGGCCTGGCCGGAGCGGGACAGCTCCGGGAAGAGGATCGGCAGCAGCGAGATGCTGATGTCGCCGATCAGGGTCAGCGTCAGCGCCGCGACCAGGTAGCGGGCCGGGCCGCGGGTCGATCCGGGCGCGAACACCAGGATCGCGGTGGCCGCGAAGAGCATCACGTCGCCGAAGGGGTACGCCGCCCCGACGAACATGCTCAGCGACAGGTCCTGGCTCTCGGCCGCGGGCAGGATCAGGAACTGCCAGAACAGCCAGGCCACCACGGTCGTCATGGCCGCGGCGTCGAGCATGCCGTCGCGCTGGCGGCCGGGCGCCCTCAGCCGCACGAGCTTCACCAGACCCGTCACCAGCAGCGGATATCCCGACAGCCACAGCACGTCGGAGGGTGAGACGTCGCCCAGCGGCCCGATCAGCTTGTCGAGGATGTCGTACAGGATGTCGCCGGTCAGCCAGACGCTGAGCGCGGCGCACACCAGTCGATAGGCGCCCTTGCTCGGTCCGGAGATGTTCCGCAACCCCAGCCAGGCGCAGGCCACGACGCCGGCGAAGCCGATCAGATACGCGATGTGGGCCGTCAAGGTGCCGGGCGCGAACACGGACACTGACCCCGCGAGCGCTGCGAACGCGGGTATTGCAGCTGCCGGGACACGTCTCATGCAGTCCCTATCGGTCCGTTGCCGTCCGGTTGAAGACGTTCAACCGGGATAGCCTGCAGCGTATGGAACTCGGGTTGCATATCGCCGACTTCACCTGGAACGACGGGCCCGCGCGGCTCGGACCGGCCCTCGCCGACCACGTGCGGAGCGCCGAGGACGCGGGCATCGCCCGGATCACGGTGATGGATCATTTCTGGCAGATCCGCGGGGTCGGCCCGGCCGACCACGAGATGCTCGAGGCGTACACGACGCTCGGCTTCATCGTCGCCCACACCTCACGGGTCCGCCTGCACACACTGGTCACCGGAGTGACCTATCGCGAGCCGGGTCTGCTGGCCAAGCAGATCAGCACCCTCGACGCGCTGTCCGGCGGCCGGGTCGGGCTGGGCATCGGCGCGGCCTGGAACGACGAGGAGTCGGCCGGGCTGGGGTTCGCCTTCCCGCCGACCGCCGAGCGGTTCGAGCGGCTCGAGGAGGCGATCCAGATCTGCCGGCAGATGTGGTCGGACTCCGACGGGCCGTACGAGGGGAAGCACTACCGCCTCGGGCGCACGCTGAACGTCCCGCAGGTGACCCGCCGGCCGTACCTGTTGATCGGGGGCGGCGGCGAGAAGAAGACGCTGCGCCTGGTCGCGCGGTACGCCGACGCCTGCAACATCGGCGGCAGCCCGGAGGTGGCCGCGCACAAGCTGGACGTGCTCCGGCGGCACTGCGAGGCGGTCGGCCGCGACTACGACGAGATCGAGAAGACCGCGATCTTCCCGATGGACCCGGACACGACCAGCGACGACATCGTGCGTACGGCCGACGCGCTGCGTCCGCTGGGCTTCACCGCGGCGTACGTCTTCGCGCGCGACATCACCGACCGGGCGAGCATCGTCGACCGTCTCGGAGCGGCGGTCCCGCGCCTGGCCTGAAGCGCCGGCTAGGGATGGATCTTGAAGGTGGGGGGCTGGGTGGTGCTGGGCGGCACCTGGTAGTGCCAGAGCGTCGTCGACATCATGTCGCTGAACGCGGGCGCCGCCACCTGGCCGCCGCTGCCCGAGGGGACGTCGGCGTAGACCCCGATGACGAACCGCGGGTGGTCGGCCGGGGCCATGCCGATGAACGACCCCGAGTTGTAGCTGGTGTACTGCCCGTCGACCAGCTTGCTCGCCGTACCGGTCTTGCCCGCCACCAGATAGTTCGGCACCTTGGCCCGGGTGCCGGTGGCGCCCTCGACGTCGACCGGGGCCTGAAGGATGGTCCGGAGCTCGGTCGCGACCTCGGGCGTCAGCACCGGGTGGGTCTGTGGCGCCGGACCGGCGGTGACCTTGCCGTCCGGCGCGATCGTGTCCTTGATCAGGTGCGGCTGGACGTAGGTGCCGTCGTTGGCGATGGTGTTGTACGCCGCGACCATCTGGATCAGCGTGGTGTCGACGCTGTAGCCGATCGGCACCGAGCCGTACGCCGAGCCGCTCCACTCGTCGGGCGCCAGCAGCGCCCCGGACGCCTCGGCCGGCAGGCCCTCGCCCGTAGCCTTGCCCAGCCCGAACTTCTGCTGGTAGGCGTAGAGCTTGTCCTTGCCCAGCCGGTCGGCGATCCGGATCGTCCCGACGTCGGAGGACAGCGCCATGACCCCCGGGATGGTCAGTTTGGTCCCGGTCTTCTGCGGCTCGTCGTCGGGGAACAGCACGCCGCCGACCCGCAGCGCCGGGCCGACCGTGATGCTGGACTGCGGTGTGATCACGCCCTCCTGCAGCGCGGCCCCGATCGTGATCGCCTTGTGGATCGAGCCCGGGTCGTAGGGCTGGTTGCTGGCCACGTCGGCCCGGTCGGCCGCGGTCGAGCCGTCCGGCTCGGCCGCGTTGTAGGTCGGGAAGCTCGCCTGCGCCAGCACCTCGCCGGTCTGCACGTCCATCACGACCGCGGCGCCCTTGACGGCGTGCACCTGCTGGAGGTGTTCGCTCAGCGAGCTCTCGACCTCGTACTCCAGGTCCCGGTCGATGGTCAGCTGGACCGTGGTGCCCGGCCGGGCCGGCGTCTCGCGGTGGTAGCCGCCGGGGATCGGCGTGTCCAGCTTGCCGCCGGAAGTGTCTGGATTGCCGGTTTCGTAGACGTTCGACCCGTCGGTGCCGCGCAGGATGCTGTCGTAGCGGGCCTCGATCCCCTCGAGGCCCTTGTGGTCGTAGCCGGTGAACCCGATGAGGTTGGACGCCAGGTCGGCGCCGGGCTCGTCGCGTTTCTCGTCCCGGCCCTGCCCGATCCCGGCGATCTTCATCGCGGCGATCTTCGCGGCGGTCGGCAGATCGACGTCGCGCGCGAGGTACTCGAACTGCGACCACTCCCCGTTCGCGTGCTTGTGCCGGGAGATGAGCGGCGTCAGCTTGGAGACCGGGACGCCGAGCAGCGGCGACAGCCGGGCCGCGACCGCCGGCGCGTCCCTGATCTGCGTCGGGTCGGCGTAGATGTAGCGCGCCTCGACCGACTGCGCGAGCACCGCGCCGGTGCGGTCGAGGATGCTGCCGCGCGCCGCCGGCAGGACCACCGAGGTGAGCCGGCTGTCGCGCTGCCGCAGGAGTTCCCTTTCATCCTGGGGCGATTCGACGACCTGGAGCACGACCAGCCGGATGCCGATCGCGACAAAGGCTACCAAAGCGGCCAATGTGGACAAACGTAGGCGGCGGGTGCTGCCGGCCAGCGGGGGCGGGGGCGTGTTCCGTTTCTTGGGGGGCCGCCGCAACAACCGCGGCTCCGGCATGCGGGGCCGCGGAATGCGGGGTCGCTCGGCGGGCCGGGTGCGCCGGTCGCCCTCGGCGGTCCGGGTGCGTTTGTCCCCCTCGGTGGTCCGGGTGCGCTTCTCGCCCTCGGGGATCCGGTCGCCCTCGGTGGTCCGGGCGCGTTTGTCGCCTTCGGCGAGTCGCTCGGCGACCGTACGCCCGCGCGGCGTGTAGGCCCGAGCAGCACCGATGCCGCCGAGGCGCCGCCGATCCTCGTCGCGGTCGTCCGGGACTCGAGGAACGCGGGGCGCGCCGCGACGGGGATCCCGTCCCCGGCGTGGCGGCTCGTCAGCGCGCGGCGTCATGTTCGCCCGTCCGTTCTGGTCGGTCGGCTGGTGCGACAGTGAACGCTAGAACATGATCGATAGCTCGCTGCGGTGGACGCGCGGCGAGAAACCTATGGACTCGCTGCGAGAAGAGAAATGCACCGAGCAGGGCGAGATGCACCTTCGACGACGATGACCGGGCCGGTCGGACCAGCGAGCCGAACGGTCCAGCGACTCGGCCGGACCGAGAAGGCGTTGGCATCGCGGCGGATCACGGCGTAGCTTCCGATTAGCCCGTGTGAATGGAAGGACACGTTGACCGCGATCTTCGGGACGACACCGGGGTCACTGCCCGAGCTCGAAGTGATCTCGGAGCTCGGGCGCGGGGCCGACACGGTCGTCTATCGGGTACGCCGTCGCGGCGCGGAATACACGTTGAAGGTGCTGGCCTCGGCCAATCCGCAGGCCCTGGCTTCCGTACGCCGGGAGGCCGCGCTGCTCGGCTCGGTCGGGCACCCGTTGCTCCCGCGGATCTTCGAGGTCGGCCGCACCTCGACCGGGCCCTACCTGATCCTGGAGTACATCGACGGCTTCCCGCTGTCGCAGATCCTCCGCCAGGGGCCGCTCGACGAGCACACGCTGGTGCGGCTCGCGATCGACCTGGTCGAGCCGCTCGCCGCCGCGCACCGGGGCGGCCTGGTGCATCGCGACGTCAAACCGGACAACGTGATCGTCGAGCCGGAAGGCGTCGGCCGGCTGATCGACTTCGGACTCGCGGCCCGCGGGGGCACCCACGAGGACCGGGTCGCCGGCACGCTGCTCTACAGCGCCCCCGAACAGACCGGCATGCTCAAGCGGCCGATCGACGGCCGCTCCGACCTGTACGCCCTGGGTGTGCTGCTCTACGAGTGCGCCACCGGGCAGCTTCCGTACTTCTCGAAGGACGCGGGCGAGCTGATCCGCCTGCACGCCACCGCGCCGATCCCCGACCCGCGGGCGCTCGCCCCCGAGCTCACCGCCACGATGACCGCGATCGTCTCGACGCTGCTGGCCAAGGACCCCGACGACCGCTACCAGAGCGGGGAGGCGCTGCTCGCCGACCTGCGCCGGCTGGCCGCTCAGCCCGGCGCCACCTTTGCCGTCGAGTCGGGCCGGCGCGAGGGCTCGACGGGCGAGTCGCAGCGGCTGGTCGGCCGCGACCAGGAGGTGGTCACCCTGGCGCATCGCTGGCTGCGGGCCCGCGACGGCGGCGGGGGAGCGGTCATCGTCGAGGGCCCGGGCGGCGCCGGCAAGACCCGCCTGGTGCACGAACTGACGAACGCGGTCGCCTCGGACGGCGACCTGACCATGTACGGCAAGTGTGTGCCCGACGATCCGGTGCCACTGGCTCCTCTGCGCGGCGCGGTGGAGCGCTACCTCCGTACGGTCGAGAGGTTGCCCCCCGCCGACCGCGACCGGGCCGTCGAGCAGTTGCGCCGCGCCGCCGGGCGCGGCGGTCCTCTGCTCCGGACCCTGTCGCCGCTGCTCGCCGACATCGTCCAGGCGCCCGAGATCGGCGAGCTCAACCGGCACGAGCAGTTCATCAACGCGGTGGCGGCGTTCCTGCTCGGTCTGGCCGACGAGTTCCAGGGTGCCGTCCTGCACATCGACGACGTGCAGTGGCTCGACGAGCCGACCCGGCGCGTTCTTCAGCGGGTCACCAGCCGTCTGCCGGTGACCCCGCTGCTGGTCATCGCGACGTGCCGGGACGACGCCGGCAACGTGGCCGCGCTCGACCGGTTCGGCATCGACATGGACGCCACCCTCGACACCCGCGTCCGGCTCGGCGCGCTCGACCAGGACGCGATGGAGCAGCTGGTCACCCAGCATCTGGGCGCTGTGCGGCTGCCGCTCGGAAACATCCGGGAACTGGCGACACGGGCCGGCGGCAACCCGTTCACGATCGGTGAGTACGTCCGCGCGGTTCTCGACGCGGGCCTGGTCACGCCCTCGTGGGAGGGTTGGCAGCTCGACATGGCCGGCCTCGACCGGCTCGAGCTCTCGGGCGACGCGGTCGACCTGGTGCTGCAGCGCATCGACGGCCTCGGCGAACAGAGCCGGCGGCTGCTGGCGGCCGGGGCCGCGGGTGGGCGGTGGTTCCCGACCGAGCTGACGGCGGCGGTCTGCGACATGGACCCGCGGCAGGCCCGCGCGTTGCTCGCCGAGGCCGAGTCGCGCCGGCTGGTGACCGCCGCCGGCGTCGACGGCTACCGCTTCCTGCACGACCGGATCCGGGAGGCGCTGCTCGTCGGGCTCGACGCGGCCGCCCTGCGCGGCCTGCACCAGCGCATCGCGGAAACCCTGGACGCGGCGGCGTCCCGCGACTCCCGCTACGTCTATGCGATCGCCCGGCACTACGCGCTCGGCGAGATCGCGCGCCGGCCCGACCGGGTCTACGCGAGCGGTTTCGCCGCCGGCCGGCTGGCGCTGGCCGAGCACGCACCCGCCGAGGCCCACGGCTTTCTCGAGGTCGCGGCGCGGTCGGCCGAGACCGCCGGTGTCACGCCGCCGGCCGAGTTCTTCCTGGCGCTGGGCACCAGCTGCGCCCGCTCGGGCCGGTTCGCCGAGGCCCAGCACCACCTGCGCCGGGCGCTGCGGGGCCAGCAGGACCCGCTGCGCCGGGCCGAGATCCTCGCCCAGTCGGCGATGGTGCACAACAGCGCGTGGAACCCGGACCAGGCGTTCGACGCGGTCTGCACCGGGCTCGCCGAGCTGGGCGCGCCCATGCCGCAGGGATCGGTCCTCCTCGCCCTGACCACGATCGGGTCGTTGCTGCTCGGCCTCGTCATCGGCCGCACCAAGCTGGGCTTCGGCAACGCGCACGGGCGCACCCGGGAGCGCTACCGGCTGGAGGCGGTCCTCTGCGACATCGCCACGTTCGCGCTGTCGATGCGGATGCGGCGGGGCATGCGGGCGATCATGAGCCTGCGTGCCCTGTTCCCGATCAACCGCCTCGGTCCGGGCCGGGAGTACGCCCAGCACATGGCCGGCCTCGGGGTGATCGCCGACGTGGCCGGCCGCCGGAAGATGGCGACCCGGCTCTACGACCGGGCGGCCGCCGTCGCCGCCGACCTGGGCGACCCCGAGCTGGTCGCGTACGTCGAGTGGAAGCGCGGCGCGGGCAGCCACCTGAGCGGCCACGACGACGAGGTGCAGGTCTGGAGCCGGGCACTGATCGAGCACGAGCGGTGGATGGAGCTGGGCGACTACCTGACCGGCGTGTCCACGGTGTGCATGCAGTTCTTCAAGCGCGGCTGCACCGCCGAGGCGGAGACCTGGTACCGCCGCGGCCGGGCTCGTCTGGGCCCGGACGCCCAGGCCGAGGGGGCCGCGATCGGTGCGGTGGCGGCCGTCATCGCCGCGCGGCGCGGCCGCACCGAGGAGGCCGAGGCCCGGATCGAGACGCTGCGGCGGTTCCTGCGGGCCAACCCCGACAACCCGATGCAGCTGATCAACCTCTATGGCGCGCGGATGGTCGCGCTGATCGAGCGGGGTGAGCTGGGCGAGCCGTTCGAGCAGCTCACGGCCGAGTTCGCCGGGCTCGGCCTGAAGCCCAAGGCGATGGTCCCCGAGCAGCGCATCTACTACGTGTACGAGACACTGGCCCTGCTGGCCCGCTGTCGTTCCGGCTCGGACCGGGCCGCCGCCGAGGCCGCCGTCGACGGGCTGTCGAAGATGGCCGTCACGAAGCCGTTGCGGGCCTTCCACCTGGTGACGCGGGCCGACCTGGAGGTCATCGACGGCCGCGCCGCCGAGGCGATGCGCACCCTGGCCGGCGTCGAGGTCGAGCTGGTGCCTCTCGACGCGCCGTTGATCGCGTACGAGGCGGCCCGGGTGCGCGCCCGGGCGCTCGCCGCCCTGGACCAGCCGGCCTCGGCCGCGCAGCAGGCGAAGCTCGCCCAGATGATCGCCATCGAACAGCAGTGGCCGCAGCGGGCCCGCTGGATCTCCGAGGAGTTCCGGGTCAGCGGACACGCGTCGACCCAGCCCGAGGCGATCGCCCTGAGCAGCGTCTCCGCGGCTCCCGGGAGGCCGGACAGCGATCCCGGCCGCTACCAGCGCCGGCTCGAGGCGCTGCAGCAGGTCAGCCTCGCGTCGGCGACCGTGCTCGACCCGAACACGCTGGTCCGCACCGCACTCGACGAGACCCTGCGCATCCTCGGCGCCGAACGGGCGTACCTGTTCCTGATCGATCGCGACCGGCACGAACTCGAGCCCTACGTCGGGCGGGACGCGCAGGGCAACGACATCCACGAGCTGACCGGCTACAGCACCACGCTCGTCGACCGGGTGCGGCACTCGGGCGAGCCGGTGGTGATGACCGGCAGCGACGAGGGCGTGGCGCTCGGGTCGCACAGCGTGCAGGTTCACGGCCTGCGCAGCGTCATGATCGCGCCGCTGCGGTTCAACGGTCAGCTGCGCGGCCTGGTCTACCTCGACAGCCGCATCGCCAAGGGCGTGTTCACCCGCGACGACGTCGACATCCTGAAGGCGATCACCAACCACATCGCGGTGTCGCTGGAGACCGCCCGCGCGGCCCAGCTCGAGGTCGCGATGCAGACCGCCCGGCGCCAGCGCGACGTGGCCGAGACCCTGCGCGCGGCCATGGCCGACCAGAGCTCGTCGCTCGACCCGGACGAGGTGATGCGGCGTTTGCTGGCCACCCTCAGCCGTACGCTCGGCGGCGACACGGCCGTGCTCCTGACCCGGGTCGGCCACAGCGGCCTCGTGGTCGCCGCCGCGCACGGGGCCGCGGCGCCCGTCGGCACGCCGCTCGCGTCGGTGCCGCTCGACCTGCTCGACGTCACCGGGCCGCGGGCGCGCACGGTGTTCCCGGGCGACCGGCCGCCGGTGGGTGGCGTGCTGGGCACCCTGCGGTGCTGGTGGGCGATCCAGGTCGCGCAGGGCGGCGAGCCGTACGGCTACCTGGCCGTCGGCGCGACCGACGAGGGCGTCATGACCGAGGCGCAGATCCAGATCGCGGCGGCCATCGCCGGGCAGGGCATGACCGCGTACGAGAACGCCCGCCTGTTCAGTCAGGTGCGCCGGATGGCGACCCTCGACGGGCTGACCGGGCTGTTCAACCGCAACCACTTCTTCGGCGAGGCGGAGCGGCAGCTCAGCATCGCGCGGCCGCGGGTTGCGGCGATCATGGTGGACATCGACCACTTCAAGAGGATCAACGACTCGTACGGGCACCCGGTCGGCGACGACGTGATCCGTACGGTGGCCCGGCGGCTGCGGGACACCGTCGCCGAGGGTGACGTGCTGGGCCGGTACGGCGGCGAGGAGTTCGCGGTCGTCACCGCGCAGACCACGATGCCCGCGGCCGACCTGGCCGGGCGCCTGCACCGGGCGGTCTCGCGCAACCCGGTGCCGACCGACGCCGGCCTGCTGCCGGTCACGATCAGCGTGGGGCTGGCCGGTCCGGGCGACGGCGACCGCGATCTGCGGCAGTTGCTGGCCCGCGCCGATGCCGCGCTCTACCAGGCCAAGCAGACCGGCCGCGACCGGGTCGCGGTCGCACCCTAGCTGCCCTTGGCCGGCCCGAGGTGGGTGCGCTCGCCGTCGTGGTCGAGGATGCAGAGGACCTCGGCCGGCTCGCCCGCCGCGCCGAACGCGTGCGGCACCATCGTCGAGAACTCGGCGGCCTCGCCGGCTTGGATCAGGATGGTCCGCTCGGCCAGCCGCAGCGCCACGGTGCCGGACAGCACGATGAACCAGTCCCGGCCGGGATGCACCCGAAGCTCGGCCGGAACCGCACGGGTGATGCGCATCTTGGCCACGGTGAGGCCGGCCGGGGCGTCCTCGCGGGACAGCAGCCACGTCGTGTAGCCGCGCGCCTCATGGCGGTGCGGGCGGATCACCACGTCCTCGTCGCGGCCCGATTCGACCAGCTGGTCGAGCGTGATGCCGAGCGCGCGGGCGATCGGGGCCAGTTGGTCGAGAGCGATCCGCCGATGGCCGGTCTCGATGCGGCTCAGGGTGGAGGGGCTCAGGTAGCTGCGGGCGGCGAGCTCGTCCAGCGACCAGCCGCGTGCCACCCGCAGGCCCCGGATGCGCTGCCGGACCAGCGCGTCGAGCTCTCCGTCTTGCGTCATACGCAAGATGCTATGCCGTTGACGCAAGATCCGGCTAGCGTCGTGTCATGGCACACGACCACGCACATCACGCCTCGTCCCACGCCCACGGCGGCGCGTCCCACGCCGGGGGCGCCACGTCCCGCGCCGGCGGCGCCTCGTCCCACGCCCACGGCGCCTCGTCCGACGCCGACGGCCATATGGCCGAGATCCTCGACCTCGACGCCGAGGTCCTGAGCGACCACCACGCCGAGGTCATCGCCTGGGCCGGCACGCTCGTCCCGGAGCGATCCCGCATCGTCGACCTCGGCGCGGGCACCGGCACCGGCACGCTGGCTCTGGCGCGGCACCTGCCGGGCGCCGAGGTCACCGCGGTCGACATGGACGAGAACCTGCTCGCCCGTCTGCGCCGGCACGCCGCCGAGGCGGGCGTCGGCGACCGCGTCCGTACGGTCCGGGCCGACCTCGACGGCACCTGGCCCGACCTCGGCCCGGCCGACCTGGTGTGGGCCGCCAAGGCCATGCACCACCTGGCCGACCCCGCCCGGGCGCTCGCCCAGGTGCGCGACACCCTGCGTCCCCGCGGCCATTTCCTGATCACCGAGATCGACTCGTTCCCCCGGTTCCTCGCCGACCCGGCCGGTATCGCCCTGGAGGACCGCCTGCACGCCGCTCAGGACCGGATGCGGGAGGAAGCCGGCCTGCACATGGGAGTGGACTGGGGTGCCCGGCTGACCGAGGCCGGCTTCGAGCTCGAGGCGGAACGCCGCTTCGACATCGAGGTGCCCGCCCCGCTGTCGCCGAAGGCCCTGCGCTATGCCGAGGTCACGTTCGAGCGCGCCCGCCAGATGATGGCCGACCGGTTGTCATCCGAGGATCTGGCCGCCCTCGGGACCGCCTCGGCGGCCACCGTCCGCGCCGCCCGGACGGCGTGGGTGGGCCGGAAGCGGTGAGCATCGAGTTCAATCTATGAAATAGCCGAGGGTCATGTTAGCGTCACTCGCGTTCGCCGGGTCTCTGCGCGGGGGTACGCGTTGTCCGATGTAGTCGCCGAGAAGGCGCCCCCTTCCGTCGCGCGTCCCACCGGCCGGAAACGGCCTCCCGAATGGGCGTTCGCGACCGTCGGCTCGGTCCTTCTCGCGATCGCGATGGTCTGGCTGATCCCGCCGTACGCGAGTGACCTCTTCAGCGGCGGCGTCAAACCCGCGACCATCGCCGACCCGGCGCACACGATCATCGGCGACGGCGGCGACTCGACCGCCCAGGCCTGGCTGATCGGCTGGGACGGGCACTCCCTGCTGCACGGCCTGCAGGGACTCTGGGCGACCAACGCCTTCTACCCCGACAAGTACGCGCTGGCCCTCAACGACAGCCTGTTCGGCTACGTCCCGGCCGGCCTGATCGGCAACGGGGCAGTGGCCGCGGTCCTGCGCTACAACATCCTCTTCGTGCTGGCGTTCGCGCTGGCCTTCGTCGGCGGCTACGCCCTGCTCCGTCAGCTCGGCGCCAACCCGGTGGCGAGCGCGCTGGCCGGAGCCGCCCTCGCCTACGCGCCCTGGCGGTACGGCCACGTCGCCCACCTCAACGTCCTGTCCACCGGCGGCATCACGCTCGCCTTCGCCATGCTCGCCCGCGGCCACGGATGGTCGCTGACCCACGGCTTCCGGCGCGACCGGGTGCGGCCCGGCTGGGCGGTGGCCGGCTGGCTGGTCGCGGCCTGGCAGGTGAGCCTGGGATTCGCGGTCGGGCTCGGCTTCGTCTACATGCTCGCCGTCGCCTTCCTCTGCGGGCTCCTCGGCTGGCTGGTCCGCGGACGCCCGGCCCTCGGCCGCCGGCTGATCGTCTCAGACCTGGCCGGCGGCGTCGTCTTCACGGTGGTCACCCTTTACTTCGCGTACGCCTACCAGCAGATCCGCGACCTCTACCCGAACGTGACCCGGTCCTGGGACTACGTCGCGGCCTTCTCACCGAAGCTGCGCGGCCTGCTCGTCTCGCCGGGCTTCTCGCTGCTCTGGGGCGAGCGGCACGAGGACGCCCGGACCGCGCTCGGCAACGCGGCCAACGAGAAGGCTCTGCTCTGCGGGTTCGCGCTCTACCTGCTGGCGTTCGCCGGTGTGTTCGTCTCCGTGTGGACGTTGCGGCAGCGGCTGTTGATGCTCGCCGGGACGGCGCTCGGGGTGTCGTTCGCGCTCGGCACCAACGGGCCCACGTACCGGCTGCTCTACCTCTATCTGCCCGGCTTCGACGGCAGCCGCACGCCCGGCCGGCTGATCCTGTGGCCGACGATCCTGTTGGCCGTCCTCGCGGCCGGGTTCGTGACCGAGCTGGCACGGACGGCCCGCGAGGCCACGTTCCCGCAGTGGTCGGTCGCCGCCGCCCGGGTGCTGACCGTCCCGCTCCTGCTCGTGGTCCTGGCCGAGGGCATGCCCGACATGGCGCACGTGGCCACCCCGGCCGAGCCGGCCGCGATGAAGGTGGCCCCGGCGCCGCTGATGGTGCTGCCGTCCGACGACGGCGTCGACAGCAACGTCATGCTGTGGTCGACCGACGGGTTCCCCGAGATGGTGAACGGGGTCGCCAGCTACACCACGCCCAACCACCAGGCGATCCGCGACGTGATGCAGACGTTCCCGAGCCGGCCGAGCCTGGACCTGTTGCAGCAGTGGGGCATCCGCAGCGTCGTGGTGGTGCGCGACCGGGTGGCCGGCACGCCGTACGAGGGCGTCCTCAACGCGCCGGCCGTGCCCGGCATCAGCCGGCAGGACATCGGCCCGGACGTGCTCTTTACTCTCAGTTAGCTGCGCGCTCTCTGCGCTCGGCCGTGTCAAGGTGGCCGGCACGCCCTCGCTGAACGCTTCCAGCCGGCTCGTCCGCACGGTCCCGGCTCTGATCCGCCTCAGGGAGCAGGACCGGGCAGCTCACGAGATCGGGACGTTCCCCAATTGGGGCCACCGCCGCGCGACCGCCTCGAGCGACGACGGGGAGGCCGTGGCCACCGCGGGGAATGAGCCCAGCCTCTCGTAGGGCGTGCAGGCGTCGATCAGCACCCGGCTGTTGTATCGCGGGCCGCCGATATAGAGCGGATCCACCCGGCTGCCCCACGTCTGCCGCATGATCTCGATGTCGGTGCCCGGGTCGCAGCGCGTCGAAGCGGCCCACATCACCTCGTCCAGCCGCCGCGGGTTGATGTCGGCGTCGACCGTGATGACGATGCGGTTCATGTAGGCCGCGCTCGGATGCTGGGCGGCCAGATAGCCGGCCTGCCGCGAGTGTCCCGCGTACTGCTGGTCCAGCGACACGATGATCAGCGACCGTCCGCCGCCCGCCTCGTGCGCCCACACCCCGCGCAGCCCGGACAGGCCGGTCGCCTCCAGGGCGTCCGTGATCATCGCCGACTTCATCACCGACCGCATATAGGAGTAGTCGTGCGGCGGTTTCCCTGGGGGTGCCCCGAGCAGGATCGGGTCGTCGCGGAAGTACAGGCGTTCGGGGCGCAGATTGAGCACCGGGGTGACCCCGCCGGAGTAGTACCCCGTCCATTCGCCGAAGGGGCCTTCCGGTCGCGTCTCGTCCGGCGAGAGCCAGCCCTCGATCACGATCTCGCCCTCGGCCGGGAACGGCAGCCCGGTCGCCTCGCCGTGCACCACTTCGACCGGTGCACCGAGAATCGCCCCGGCATAGTCCAGTTCGGACACCCCGCGCGGCACCTCGGTTCCGGCGACGACCAGGAAGACCGGGTGGTGGCCCAGGCTCACCGCCACCGGTGCCCGCTTTTCGCGGGCAAACCATTCCCGTACGTGTTGAGCACCGTGCTTTCCCTGCTCGATGTTGATCGTCGTGCTCGCGCCGTCGTCCTGCACCTGCATCCGATAGGCGCCCACGTTGATCGACCCGGTCGACGGGTCCCGGGTGATGACCGCGCAGCCGGTCCCGATGTAACGGCCGCCGTCCTCCTCGTGCCACAGTGGCGACGGGAACCGTTCCAGGTCGATCCCGTCGCGGACGACGTTCGCCAGAACCGGGGCGTCGGCGGCCGTGACCGGCGTGAAATCTCCGGCCGTGGCCAGCCACTTCGCGGGCAGCCCGCGCAGCCGGGTCACCAGCGCCGCGTCGTCCAGGCCCGGGCCCAGTCCGAGGGTGAGCCCGAGCGACGCCGGCCCGGCCATGCTGCCGGTCAGCACCCGGTAGCCCGTGGGGTAGCCCTTGATGTCGTCGAACAGCAGTGCCTGAGGGGCGTCCCGCCGATAGTTGAGCTGGCTGGCCGCCCCGATCTCGAGATCCCGGTCGGCGCCGTCGAGCCGCAGCAGCAGCCCGGCGTCGGAGGCTCGTGACAACCACGCCCGCAGGTCGTACTGGGACAAGCTCAACCTCCCGCTCGGCTGCCCGACCAGTGGGTCAGGCGGCGTTCCAGATAGCCGACGGCCCGGGTCAGGATCAGGGCGACGACCGCCATGATGACGATGCCGGCCATCGCCTGGGTCATGTCGAAGTTGGCGGTCGCGGTCTGCACGAAGTAGCCGAGCCCGCCGCTGGCCAGGAACAGTTCGGCGACGATCGCGCCGACGAGCGCCCGGGCCAGCGCCAGCCGTACCCCGGTGAGGATGAACGGCAGCGCCGCGGGCAGTGCGACCGCCCGCATGAAGAAGATGCGCCCGGCGCAGAACGCGGTCGCCACGCGCACGAAGTCGCGGTCGAGGTGGCGTACGCCCGCGATGGTGTTGATGACCAGCGGAAGGATGCCCGCCCAGACCACCAGCAGCACCCGCGAGGTGTTGCCGATGCCGAACCAGAAGATGATGATCGGCAGGAACATCACGTACGGGACGGCATTGAGCACGTTGATGATCGGCTGGGCCATCTCGTCGAGCCAGCGCAGCCGGCCGAGCAGGATGCCGATCGGGATGCCGGCGACGATCGCGATGCCCAGGCCGAGCCCGAACTCGATGCCGGTCAGCCGCAGCGGCGTCCAGATCTCGCCGGTACGGAAGACC
>DASWRZ010000487.1:0-8247 GCA_036402935.1 Actinoplanes sp. | reverse complement strand
TCTTGACCTCGGGGCCGTCGAACGGGTGCTTGCCGGCCAGCAGGTCGCGGTGGAACTGGGCGCCGTTGATCCGCAGGTTGAGGTAGTCGAACCAGCCGGAGGCGACCCACGGGGTCGAGCCGGTGCCCATGGTGAGCGGCGGGACGCCCTTGCTCTTGATCGTCTTGCAGACCTGGATGAACTGGTCCCATGTGGTCGGGACCTGCACGCCCCACTCCTGGAAGGCGGACTTGCGATAGAACAGGCCCCACCAGTAGTAGCTGGTCGGCACGAAGATCTGCTTGCCGCCGGCCGTGGACAGGTCTTTGAGCGCGGGGGAGAAGCTCGCGCAGGCCCCGCTGCCGGTCCACAGGTCGGAGACGTCGAGCAGGAAACCCTTGCTCGCGTAGTCGCGGGCGACGGATCCCGCGTACCACGTCAGGACGTCCGGCGGGTTGCCCGAGTTGAGATATGTGGGCAGCTGGGCCCGGAAGGTCTCGATGGCGATGGTGTTGAGCGTCGTCTTGTTCTTGGTGTAGCCCTCGACCACCTTCGTCAGCGCCGCCTTGGGGTCGGCGTCGGACAGCGACGACTGCAGCGTCAGGGTGGACGAGGACGCGCCGCCGGACGAGCTGTCGTCACTCCCGGTAGCGCACGCGCCGAGCAGACCGGCGACGCCGAGGCCGCCGACCCCGGCGAGGAACCCCCGGCGACTGAGGGGAGCAGAAATCATGCTGTGCCTCCTGGGTCGTGTTTCCAAGAGGTTGCATCACGGTTCTCGGCCTGTCAACATATCTTCGTAATTAATGGTTAGTCGCGGCCGGGTTTCTTGTCGGAGACCGGTTTTCTCGACGAAGGACGGGGGAGGAGGCGGCATGACCTCACGTTTTGCGGGTCGCACCGCGGTGGTCACGGGAGCAGCGGCCGGCATCGGAGCCGCCTGCGCGGTCCGTCTGGCCGCCGAGGGCGCCGCCGTGGTGCTCGCCGACGTGTGCCCGGCCGACGACGTGGCGAAGCAGATCATCGACGCCGGCGGGCGGGCGGCGGCGCTGGTCGCGGACGCCGCGAGCGAGGACGACTGGGCCCGCCTGGCCACTACCGCGCGTGAGGACTTCGGCCCGGTCGGCGTGCTGGTGAGCAACGCCTACACGGTCGAGGTCGCGCCGGCCGACAAGACCACTCTGGCCTCCTGGGAGCGCCAGATCGGGGTCAGCCTGACCGGCAGCTTCCTCGGAGTGAAGGCGCTGTTGCCCGATCTCATCGCGACCGAGGGCAGCGTGGTCGTGGTCTCGTCGGTGCACGCGCTCGTCGGACTGCCGGGCCGCCCCGCCTACGCGGCGGCCAAGGGCGGCCTGGTCGCACTGGCCCGCCAGCTGGCCGTCGAGTACGGTCCCGCGCTGCGGGTCAACACCGTCCTGCCCGGACCGATCATGACGGCGGCGTGGGACCCCGTGTCCGAGCAGGACCGTGCGCGCAGCGTCGCCGAGACGGTCGCCCGCCGGTTCGGCACCCCGGCCGAGGTGGCCGCGGCGGTGGCGTTCCTGGCCTCCTCCGAGGCCGCCTTCATCACCGGCACGAGCCTGGTGGTCGACGGCGGCTGGACGGCGGTGAAGTCCTCGGCATGAGGCCGCCCGGATGACTCTGCGCAGTGTGACCGATCGATGAGGCGACTTAGGGGAGACGGGATGCAGCAGTACTCGGCGCGCGGCGTGCACGGCCAGACGGTGGAGGTCCTCGCCCAGCGGATCCTGACCGGTCAGCTGTCCGAGGGAGCGACCCTCGACCTGATCGGGCTCCAGACCGAGTTCGACGTGAGCCTGACCGTGCTGCGCGAGGCGCTGCGGGTGCTGGCCGCCAAGGGGCTGGTCGACGCGCGGCCCAAACGCGGCACGTTCGTCCGCCCGCGCGGCGACTGGAGCCTGCTCGACGCCGACGTGCTGCGCTGGCAGTTCGCCCGTTCGCCCGTGCCCGGCCTCTTCGACGACCTGCACGAGCTGCGCACGATCGTCGAGCCCGGCGCGGCGAGCCTGGCCGCCGGCCGGGCCACCGACGACGACCTGGCCGCACTCGACGCCGCACTCGCCGAGATGGCCGCCGCGGGCAGCGACCCGGCGGCGGCGGTCGCGGCCGACCTCGCGTTCCACCGGGCGCTGCTGGCCGCCACCCACAACGAGCTCGTCCAGCGCATGGAAGTGGTGATCGAGACCGGGCTGGCCGAGCGCGACCGCATGGTGCACGGCGCGTCCGGCCCCCGAGACCCCGTGCCCAGCCACAAAGCGGTGGTGGACGCGATCCGGCGACACAACCCGGCCCAGGCCGCCCGCGCCATGGGCGTGCTGCTCGACCAGGCGATCGAGGACGTGGCCCGGCTCGAGTGGCCCCACGAAAGGACCCCGCGTGAAGATCGATCGCATTGAGACCTTCCTGGTGGCGCCACGATGGCTGTTCTGCCGCGTATCCACCGACGAGGGCCTGGTGGGCTGGGGCGAGCCGGTCGTCGAGGGACGTGCCGAGGTGGTCCGGGCCGCGGTCGACGTGCTGGCCGAATACCTGATCGGTGAGGATCCGCTGCGCATCGAGCACCACTGGCAGATCCTGACCAAGGGCGGCTTCTACCGTGGCGGCCCGATCCTCTCCAGCGCGGTGGCCGGCATCGATCAGGCGCTCTGGGACATCGCCGGCCAGGCGTACGGGGCCCCCGTGCACGCGCTGCTCGGCGGTGCGGTGCGCGATCGGGTCCGGGTTTACGCCTGGGTCGGCGGCGACGAGCCGGGCGAGATCGCCGAGGCGGTCGCCGAGCACGTCGCGGCCGGGATGACGGCGGTCAAGATGAACGCCAGCGGCCGCCTCTCCCCGGTGCCCACCGCGGCCGAGATCAACGCCGTGGTCGCGCGGCTCGCCGCGGCCCGCGAGGCGCTGGGCGACGACCGCGACGTGGCGATCGACCTGCACGGCCGGGCCAGCCTGCCGGCCGCCCGCATGATCCTGCCCGCGGTCGCCCCGCTGCGCCCGCTGCTGGTCGAGGAGCCGCTCGTTCCTGAGCAGACCCATCTGCTGGGCGATCTGGTGCGCGGCACCACGGTGCCGGTCGCGACCGGCGAGCGTCTCTACGACCGGGCCGGGTTCCTGCCCGCCCTGCAGGCCGGGGTCAGCGTGGTGCAGCCCGACCTCTCGCACGCCGGGGGCATCTCGGAGGTCCGCCGCATCGCGGCGCTGGCCGAGACGTACGGTGCCCTCTTCGCCCCGCACTGCCCCCTCGGGCCGATCGCGCTCGCGGCCAGCCTGCAGGTCGCGTTCGCCACGCCCAACTTCCTGATCCAGGAACAGAGCATGGGTATCCACTACCACCGGGACAGCGCCGACCTGCTCGACTACGTGACCGACACGGCCCCGCTGCGGATCGTCGACGGCCACATCGCCCGCTCGGACGCGCCCGGCCTGGGCATCACGGTCGACGAGGCGGCCGTACGCCGGGCCGACGCCGCCGGCCACGCCTGGCGCAACCCGGTCTGGCGCCACGAAGACGGGTCGTTCGCCGAATGGTGACCGTGAAGGCCGACCCGGCCCACGGCGGCCGGTGGACGTCACTGCGCTCCGTCGGCCGGGTTGGGGACGGCCGGAGTGGGGACGGCCGGGGCGGGGACGGCCGGGGTGGGGACGGCCGGGACTGGCTGTGGCACCGGGTCGAGCCCGCCCGCCTGACGGCCCAGCCGGGTGACCCGTTCGCCGACGCGGGTGGCGTGGAGGAGTGCATCCCGACCGTACGCGGGAAGCCGGACCACGGCGAAGCGTGGTCGCGCCGCTGGCTGTCGCTCGGTCCGGAGGCCGCGCGGGTCGACGCCGACGAGTTCACGCTTTATCGGATCTTTCGCCAGGAGGGCGATGCCCTGGTCGCGGCCTATCGGCTGAGCGCGGCGCCGGGATGGCCGTTCGTCTGGGCCGCGCACGCCTTGCTCGACCTCTCGCCGGCGGCAGTGCTCGAGGCGCCGGCCGGCACCGTGACCCGCCTCGACGACGGTTCGGTCGCCGCGTGGCCCACTGCGCTCGCGTCGCTCGGGCCCGACGACGGCAGCGCGACCGGCGCGATCCTGATCGACTGCCCTCAGGTCACCGTGGCCGACGGCGAACGGCTGACCTTCACGCTGGAGGCACCCGGGCAGCCGGTGTCGGTCGCGCTCTGGCGCAACCTGCGCGGCTGGCCGGCCACCGGCCCCTATCGCAGCATCGGTGTCGAACCCATGCTAGGCCGGGTCTTCGATCGCTCCGAGGCCGGTCCGGGCGACGCCGCGATCATGCCACCCTCCGGCGTCCTCGAATGGCAGCTCCGGGTGACCGCGTCATGATCGACGTCGTCTGCGTGGGGGAGTCGATGGCCCTGGTCACCCCCGACCCTCCGGCGCCGCTGAGCCTCGGCGGCCCGATGCGCCTCGAGGTGGCGGGCGCGGAGTCCACGGTGGCCTGCTACCTGGCCCAGCTCGGGCTGCGGACGGCCTGGGTGAGCCGGGTCGGCGCCGATCCGCTCGGCGACCTGCTGCTGACGACGATCGGCAGGTGGGGCGTCGACACCTCGGCGGTGGTGGCCGATCCCGGCGCGCCGACCGGGGTGTTCTTCAAGGACCCGGCCTGCCCGGCTGAGCCGGAGGAGCCGAGCCAGTCCGCCGGGCCGGAGAGGCCGGGCGTAGCGCCGAATGAACTGGGCCGGTCGAATGAACTGGGCCGGTCGGATGGCCGTCGGCAGGCGCTCGGCGGGCGACCGGTCGTCGCCACGCGGGTCTACTACTATCGGGCCGGCTCGGCCGCGTCGAGGCTCGGGCCCCGGACGCATGTGCCGCGGGCCGCGCTGACCCACCTGAGCGGGATCACGCCCGCGCTGTCGGCGTCGTGTGCCGCGCTGGTCGACCGGCTCCTGAGCGGGCGGCGGTGCAGCTTCGACGTCAACTATCGGCCGGGCTTGTGGCCGGTGGACCGGGCCGCGCCCGTGTTGCGGGAGCTGGCACAGCGGGCGGAGATCGTCTTCGTCGGCCTCGACGAGGCGCAGACGCTGTGGGGCGTGTCTTCCGCCGCCGATGTGCGGGCCCTGCTGCGGGGTCCTTCCACGCTCGTCGTCAAGGACGGCGCGGTGGGCGCAACATCGTTCAGCCCCGCCGGCGTGGCATTCGTCCCGACGCCGCCGGTCGACGTGGTCGAGCCGGTGGGAGCGGGCGACGCCTTCGCCGCCGGATATCTGTCCGGGCTACTGCGTGGGCTCCCCGAGACCGGACGGCTGACGCTCGGTCACCGTGTCGCCGCCGCGGCTCTGAGCGTGACCGGCGACGTCGCCGTGCTCGGCCCGGCCGCCCCGTCGGCTGACCGCATCTCCTGGAAAGGCGACACGCCATGACGTTCGATGAGATCTTCGCTGGGCAGCGGGTGATGGCGATCCTCCGCGGCCTGCCACCCTCCGAGACCGTCGAGATCGCCGGGCGGCTCTGGGACGCCGGCGTGACGGTCCTCGAGGTACCCATCGGCAGTTCCGACGCCGTGCCCGCTCTGGAAGCCGCCGTCGACGCGGCGCGGGAGCGCGGGCTGCGGGTCGGCGCCGGCACCGTGATCACCGCCGATCAGGTGCGGGCGGCGGCCGGGGCGGGCGCTCAGTACACGGTGGCGCCCGGCTTCGACCCGCTGGTGCTTGCGGCCAGCCTGGCGGCCGGCATGCCGCACCTGCCCGGCGTCGGCACCGCGACCGAGGTGCAGAGGGCCTGGCTGGCCGGCTGCCGCTGGCTCAAGGCGTTTCCGGCCGCGGCGCTCGGGCCGGCCTGGATCTCGGGGTTGAAGGGCCCCTTCCCGGACGTGAACTTTGTCGCCACCGGCGGCCTCAAGGTCACCGACGCGGCCACCTACCTGGGCGCCGGGGCCCGGGTGGTCGCGCTCGGCGCTGCGCTGGCTGACCCCCGTCAGCGCGATGAGATCGGCAATCTGCTTGCCTCATAAAGGAGTAACCGTGCGATTCCTCCGTACCCTTGCTCTATCCCTGGCCGTACCCCTCGCGATCGCGGTCCCCTCGGCCGCACAAGCCTCCTCCACCAGGAGCGCTGATCCGGCCCTGCCCTACATGGGCTGGAACACCTACTACGGCATCGGCGGCGACCCGACCGCGGCCGAGATCAAGTCGATCGCCGACACGATGGTCAAGGACGGTCTGCGCGACGCCGGCTACAAAATCATCTGGATCGACGGGAACTGGGCCGCGCCGACCCCGCGTAACGCGGCCGGGCAGCTGGTCGCCGATCCGGCCCGGTTCCCGGACGGGATGGCGGCGCTCACCCGCTACCTGCACGCCCGCGGGTTCCAGGCCGGCATCTACACCGACGCCGGGCCCTACATCGAAGGTCAGTGCGGGCTGGGCAGCTACGGGCACTACCGCGATGACGTCCGGCTGTTCGCGAGCTGGGGCTTCGACGCGCTCAAGGCCGACTGGCTGTGCGGGCGGGCGTCCGGCATCGATCCCGAGACCGCGTATCGGCAGCTCGCGGCCGAGGTCGCCCAGTCGCCGCGGCACCTGTTCCTCAACATCTGCAATCCGGTGAGCAGCGACTGGGGTGGCGGGCCGTACCCGCCGCAGAACCTGTCGACGTGGAGCTACACCTACGCGCCGCAGATCGCGACGTCGTGGCGAACCTACACCGACGTCGGGGTCGGCGACCCGCAGCCGCAGTGGCAGTACCAGTGGGTGCTGCGCAACATGGACGTCAACGCCTATCACCCCGGCGCGACCTCGCCCGGTCATTTCAACGACCCGGACTACCTGGTACCGATGCGGCCGTTGCCCGGCGGCGGCACCGAGATGACCTTTGACGAGTCGAGGACCCAGCTGGGCATGTGGGCGATGATGGCGTCGCCGCTGATCATCGGCTCGGACCCGCGTACGCTCCCGGCCGAGATGGTCTCGGCCCTGCGCGACCCGGAGATTCTTGCGGTCGACCAGGACCCGCTGGTGCGCCAGGGGGTCAAGGTGGCCGACCCGAGCGGCACCACGCAGGTGTGGAGCAAGATGCTCTCGGGTTCGGGCAAGCGGGCGGTCGCCCTGCTCAACCGCGGGGACAGCGCCGCGCAGATCACGGTCGACTTCTCGTCGGTCGCGCTCGGCGGCAGCGTGCAGGTGCGCGATCTGTGGGCGCGATCGGGCGCGGGCACGTTCACCGGGTCCTACACGACCACGGTGCCCGCGCACGGCGTCGCGATGCTCGGCCTGACCGGAACCGATCAGGTCACCGGCACCGACCTCGGGCAGCCCGGAACCGACCGCCCGGCGGCAACCGACCGCCCGGCGGCAACCGGCCGCTCGGCGGCAACCGGCCGCTCGGCGGCAACCGGCGGCTCGGCGGCGACCGACGGCCCGGCGGTGGCCGGCGGCGAGGTCTTCGCCCGCTCCGCGAGCGGCATGCTCCAGGCGTACGCCGATGGGAAGTGGCGCGATCTCGGCAAGCGGATCGTCGGGCAGCCGGCGGCGTACGCGTCGGCCGGCGGCCGGGTCGACCTGTTCGTGAAGGGCACCGACGGCCAGGCCTGGCACGGTGTGCTTTCCGGCCGGACGCTGACGTGGACCGGCCTGGGCGGCCACCCGGCCGACGCGCCGACCGCCGCTTTCGCGAGTCCGACCAGCTGGACCGTGTTCGCGCGCGGCGCCGACGGCCGGCTCGAGTCGCGAGGGTTGCGCGGCGGCTGGACCAGCCTCGGCGCGCCGGTCGATCCGGCGGCGGACGGCTTCAACGGCCGGCCCTCGGCCTCGGTCGACGGGTCCGGCGCGGTGCACGTGGCCGTGCGGGCGCGCACCGACGAGATCTGGGAGCGGGTGCGGACCGGCGGCGTGTGGTCGGACTGGCAGAACCTCGGCGGGACGCTCGACAGCAGCCCGACGCTGGTTGCCGCGTCGGGCCGCGTCTACATGTTCGCGGTCGCGGCCGACAACCGGCTCTGGCAGCGTAACTTCGTCGACGGCGGGTGGGGCGGCTGGTTCCAGCGGCCCGAGTTCGCCACGTTCGAGATCCAGGGCGCGATCGGCGGCGAGGCCGGCGCCGGCGGCAGCGCCTCGATCGTGCTCCGCGGCGTCGACGGACACGTGCACGCGACGACGCTGTGAGCCTCGCCGGTCGGGGTGGGCGCCGGCCCACCCCGACCGGCGACCTGCCGAAGGCGGCGACCTGCCGAAGGCGGCGACCTGCCGAAGGCGGCGACCTGCCGAAGGCGGCGACCTGCCGAAGGCGGCGACCTGCCGAAGGCGGCGACCTG
>DASWRZ010000486.1:0-4800 GCA_036402935.1 Actinoplanes sp. | reverse complement strand
ACCCGGTGATTGACCCGGTGGATGACCCGGTGAACGAGGCGCCCACGGCGACCAGGATCGGCGTCGCGATCGACATCCCGGACCCGTGGGGACCGATGCTGACCCGGCGCCGGAGTGATGCCGGCGACCCGCAGGCGGCCTACACGCCGGCCCACGTGACCCTGCTCGGCCCGACCGAGGTGGCGACCGCGGCGCTGCCGGCCATCGAACGGCACCTGGAGAAGGTGGCCGCGGCGCAGGACCCGTTCACCGTGCATCTGCGCGGCACCGGCACGTTCCGGCCGGTCACCGAGGTGGTCTTCGTGACGCTGGTGGTCGGCATCAGCGAGTGCGAGCTGCTGGCCGAGGCGATCACGGCGGCCGGCGAGGTCAGCCGGGAGTCCCGGTTCCCCTACCATCCGCACGTCACGGTCGCCCAGGACGTGCCGGCCGAGGCGCTCGACGCGGTGTTCGAGGACCTGTCCGGGTTCTCGTGCAAGTTCCCGGTCACCGCGTTCACGCTGTTCTCGCACGGCGGCGAGGGTCCGTGGCGGCCCCGCCGCGACTTCCCGCTGGGCCATCTTGAACCGGACCATCTTGAACTGGGTCACCTTGCATCGGACCGCCTTGCACCGGGCGCCTGACGCTACGGTCGCCCGGTGAATCCGATTGATCGGGCCTACAACGCCGCCGAGTCGCGGATCATGCGAGTGCGCCTGCGCTCCCGCTACTTCGACCACTTCTGCCGGGCCCTGCTGCGCTTCTGGGAGGTGCAGGGTGGACGGCTGGCCGCCGCGATCGCCTACTACGGGTTCTTCGCGATCTTCGCGCTGCTGCTGATCGGCTACTCGGTCTTCGGCATCCTGCTGACCGACAACAGGCAGCTGTTCGACATCGTGCACGACTTCCTCCGGCAGAATCTGCCCTTCCTCGACGTGCAGGCCATCCAGGACAGCGGCCGGACGGTCGGGATCGTGGGCCTCATCGGCCTGACCTTCACCGGCATCGGCTGGGTCGAGGCGATCCGCTCGTCGCAGCGGCTGATCTGGAAGGTTCCCGAGCAGCCCGGCTACATCGGGGTGCGGCAGGCGCTCGACCTGCTCGTGCTGATCGGCATCCTGCTGCTGCTCGCCGCCTCCCAGCTCGCGGTCTACGGCCTCGAGCGGCTGCTCGGCTGGCTGGCCGGCGGCCTGCTGCTCTCGGCGATCAGCCTGCTGCTCACGGTCGCGGTCAACATGCTGCTGGCGGCGGCGTTGCTCGCGGCGGTGCCGCGGCTGCGGATGACCGTACGCCGGATGGCGCCGCCGGTGCTCCAGGTCGGCATCGGGCTCACGCTGCTCAACACGGTCGGCAAGTCGTTCGTCGGCCTGGTCGAGCGCAACCCGGCGTACGGGCTGGTCGGCTCGGCGGTCGGTGTGCTGGTCTATCTGTACGTCTTCAACCAGCTGCTGCTCTTCGGGGCGTCCTGGGCGGCGACCAGCCCGCACGGCCGGGTTGTCGATCTATCGGCTGACGATAAAAATACCCCAGTAGGGCAAAATACCTGGATTCGGTACAGCCGCCCGCAATGATGTTGCCGTGGGCTCACTCGTGACTCTGGACCTGCCCCCGGACTCCCCGGTGGCCGACCTCCCGTGGGTGATCACGATCGGGTCGCTCGACGACGAGGAGGACTGGGAGCCGGTGGTCTGCGGGCCCTACGAGCGGGCGCACGCGCTCGCCCTGGCCCAGGCGGTGGTCGCCGACGAGGACCTGCTGGCGGTGGTCGAGCCGCTGCTGCCCCGGCCGGACGCGGAGGCGATCCGGGACGAGATCGAACTGGCCCGGGCGGCGGCCGAGGCGCCGGCCGGCGCGGATGACCCGGGGTTCGACGAGGAGGCGTACGAGACGCGGCGGGTGCGGCCCGGGCGCGCGCCGACCGAGGCCGAGGTGCGCGAGGGCTGGGCCCGCATAGCGGTCCGGCTGGCCGGCTGACCGAAGCGGCGGCGCGGCGTGGAGCCGAGGCGGGGCGCGCGGCGGCGTGGAGCCGGGGGGCGGCGCGGGCGGCGGCGTGGAGCCGGGCCGGAGCGGTGCTCACCGCGTACGGGAAACAAGCGTGACCGGACCGCGGAGCCGGACCGGTCCGTTGAGATAGTGGGGTCATGGTGATCTCGCGGAAGTGGGCCGTCTTCCTGATCGGCGTCGGGGTGTGGACCTGGCTGATCTGGCCACGTTTCGGGCTCGCGATCTGGGACGACGACCGGGCGTTCCGGAACGGGACGCCGACCGCGTTCCTCTGGGTGCACGCGGTTCTGATCGTCGCGTCGCTGGCGATCGGCACTACGGTCGGCGTGTTGGGCGTCCGCGCGTGGCGGGCCGGGCGACGGGGTATCGGCCGACCAGCCGGAGCCGAAGAATTCGCGGCTTCCCGGGCGGGCCGGCCGCAAGATTAACGGCATGTTGCGCGTGCGACCGGTCAATTCCCGCCGAACCGCACCTGAAGTGCCGGTGGTGGTCCGCGCTTGATAACGGTGCGCCAACAGTC
Organism: Actinoplanes sp.; assembly: GCA_036402935.1. Taxonomy (GTDB): domain Bacteria; phylum Actinomycetota; class Actinomycetes; order Mycobacteriales; family Micromonosporaceae; genus Actinoplanes. The sequence goes on along the minus strand of DASWRZ010000486.1, from coordinate 2,297 downwards.
CGGCCGGATTTGCCTCTGCCGCTGTGGCCTGCGGTTACGCTCCCGACCTGAAGACACTCCCGACGGAGGTCGGGTGTGCAGTGGAAGGGGGGCGTCTTGCGCCCGGTACGTGGGAAGCGGATCGTTGCGATTCTCGCGGCAGGTGGGCTGACGCTCACTGGGGCCGCGTGTGGCAAGGCCCCTGATAGCAGCTCGAGCAGCAGCAGCAGCGGCGGTGCGAGTGCCGGCACGGCCGCGACATACAAGGCCTGCATGGTGACCGACACCGGCGGCATCGACGACAAGTCGTTCAACGCCTCGGCGTGGGCCGGCATCCAGGCGGCCAAGACCCAGGCCGCCAACGTCGAGCCGAAGTACGTCGCCTCCACCGCGGAGAGCGACTACGAGCCCAACCTGCGCGGCTTCACGACGCAGAACTGCAACTTCATCCTCGCGGTCGGCGGCCTGATGGGCGACGCCACCAAGAAGGTCGCGGGAGAGAATCCGAAGTCGCAGTTCGCGATCGTCGACAGCAACAGCCCGGCGGCCAACGTCTACCCGATGCAGTTCGACACCGACCAGGCCGCGTTCCTGGCCGGCTACCTCGCCGCGGGTTACTCGAAGACCGGCAAGGTGGCGACGTTCGGCGGTCTGAAGATCCCGCCGGTCACCATCTTCATGGACGGGTTCGCCGACGGCGTGGCCTACTACAACACCGCGAAGAAGAAGAACGTCCAGGTGCTGGGCTGGGACAAGGCCAAGCAGAACGGCTCGTTCACGCAGGACTTCGCCAGCCCGGCCAAGGGCAAGGCGCTGGCCAACACGTTCGTCGCCCAGGGCGCCGACATCGTGATGCCGGTCGCCGGTGGCACCGGCCTCGGCGCGGCCGAGGTGGCCAAGAGCTCGGGCGGCAAGGTCTCGGTCATCTGGGTCGACCAGGACGGCTGCAAGAGCGCTGCCCAGGACTGTGACGTCTTCCTGACCACGGTTCAGAAGAACGTCACCGACGCGGTGCAGAAGGCCGTGGTCACCGGTGCCGGGGGCCAGGCGCTGTCCGCGTCCCCGGGCTACCTGGGCACGCTGGAGAACAACGGCGTCTCGCTGGCGCCCTACAACCAGTTCGACAGCAAGATCGACTCGGGTCTCAAGGGCGAGGTCGAGCAGCTCAAGCAGGACATCATCTCGGGCAAGGTGAAGGTCCAGTCGGCCGCCGACCCCAAGTAGGTTCTTTTTAGTCAGAATCCTGGCCGCCGCGCGGCCGCGAAGAACTTTCGCGGCTTCGCGGCGGCCGCTCTAATGGTCTTCAAGGTCGGACCGAGGTCAGGGAGAGTCCGCTGAGACTCGAATTGCGCGGCATCACCAAGCGCTTCGGCGACCTGGTGGCCAACGATCACATCGACATCACCGTCCAGCCCGGTGAGGTGCACGCCCTACTGGGCGAGAACGGCGCCGGCAAGTCGACGCTGATGAACCAGCTCTACGGACTCCTCCAGCCGGACGAGGGCGAGATTCTCGTCGACGGCGAGCCCAAGGTGTTCCGCAGCCCACGGGACGCGATCGCGGCCGGCATCGGCATGGTCCACCAGCACTTCATGCTGATCCCGGTCTTCACCGTGGCGGAGAACATCGCGCTCGGCGCCGAGGAGACCAAGGGCGGCCCGCTGGGCTGGCTCGACCGGCGCCGCAACCGGCGCGACGTGCTCGAGACCTCGCAGAGGTACGGCCTGCCCGTCGACCCGGACGCCCGGGTGGAAAACCTGCCGGTCGGCGCCCAGCAGCGGGTCGAGATCGTCAAGGCCCTGACCCGCGACGTCGACCTGCTGATCCTCGACGAGCCGACCGCGGTGCTCACTCCGCAGGAGACCGACGAGCTGCTCGCGGTCATGCGCGGGCTGGCCGAGTCGGGCAAGTCGATCGTCTTCATCACCCACAAGCTGCGCGAGGTCAAGGCGATCGCCGACCGGATCACGGTGATCCGCCGCGGGCGTACGGTCGCCTCGGTGACCCCGGACACCTCCGAGGACGAACTGGCCGCGCTGATGGTCGGCCGCGACGTCAGCCTCGGGGTGACCAAGACCCCGGCCGAGCCGGGCGACGAGGTGCTCGTGGTCAAGCGCCTGGTGGTCGACGACGACCGGGGCGTGCGCGCGGTCGACGGGGTCGACCTGACCGTCCGGGCGGGCGAGGTGCTCGGCATCGCGGGCGTGCAGGGCAACGGGCAGACCGAGCTGGCCGAGGCACTGGTCGGGTTGCGCGGCCTCCGGACCGGCTCGATCGAGCTGGCCGGCCGCGACCTGGCCGGGCGGACGACCAAGCAG
>DASWRZ010000485.1:0-18032 GCA_036402935.1 Actinoplanes sp. | reverse complement strand
GTGTCGAGGGTGTCGCGCAGGGCCGACGAGAGCGCCTGAGCCTGCTCGGGCATCACGCTGTTGATGCCGCCGAGGATCGCGCTGCTGCGCACCGCCTTGTTGAGGCCGGGGAACGGCGTCGACGCGAGCGGCACCGCGATCAGCCAGGCCACCAGCAGCACCGCGACCAGCGAGATGAACGCGCCACCGAGGTCGTCGACCTTTTGCAGGGGCGGGCTCGAGATCGCCCGCCGCAGGTGGGTGCCGAGCCATCCGGCCAGGGTCTGCCCGAGAACCGCGAGCGCGAAGATCGCCACGAGCGAGACCACGAGGCGGGCGGTGCTGTCGCTGAACCGGTCGGCCAGCAGCGGGCCGACCTGGAGGCCGATGAGCACGCCGCTGAAGAATCCGCCGAACGACAGGGCGCCGATGACGAACCCTTGCCGGTAGCCGCTGATCGCGAAGATCAGCATGAGCAGGATCAGGATGCCATCGACCACGGACACTCACTCAGCGTAGAGACGCGGGACCACCCGTGGATCATGGCAGCACCTCGTCGGGCGCGCCGCTGCGTGCGGCCGGCACCGGAGCGGATGCTTCCGGCAACTCCACTATGCGGCCGGGCGGCCAGGGTCGGGACCAGCCACCGATGTCGAGCAACGTCGAGATCACTCCTGCCGTGAAGCCCCAGACGAGCATGCCGCGAACCTCGAACGCCGGTCCGACCCAACCACTGCGGTGCCGCACCCGAATACGGTTCTGCGGGTCGACGAGTTCACTGATCGGCAACCGGGCGACGTGTGCGACCTCGGCCGGCTGGCACGGGTGGACCGGGTGCGGGCGACGCCACCAGGCCAGCACCGGCGTCACCACGAACGAGCTGACCGGAATGTAGAGCTCGGGCAGCCGGCCGAGCACCTCGACACTCGCCGGGTCGAGCCCGACCTCCTCGTTGGCCTCGCGCAACGCGGTGGCGACCACGTCGGCGTCCTCCGGGTCGGTGCCGCCGCCGGGGAACGCGGGCTGGCCGGCGTGGTTGCGCATGGTCGCGGCCCGCTGCAGGACGAGCAGGTCGGGACCGGTCTCCTCGCTCTCGCCGAACAACACCAGAACCGCGCTGGGCCGGCCGGCGCCGATCGGCGCCCGGAGGGCGGAGAAATCTTCGATACGCAACGACGCGACCCGGCCCAGCAGCGGGTCGAGCCAGCTCGGCAGATCGGCCGGCGGCTCGACCAACTGGCCGCGGCTCACGGGGTCACCGTCACGCCGGTGTGTGCGCGCACCTGCTCGGGCAGCGTCTTGTCGGTGAGCGGCAGCCGGTAGATCGCGCGGTGGCCGGTCTTGTCGACGAACACGGTCATCGGCAGCCCCTGCCCGGCCAGCGCGTTGAACAGCGACTGGTTGGCGTCGAACAGGTTGGGCATCGTGACCTGCTTGGCGGCGGCGAAGGACGCACCGGCCTCGCGCCGGTCGCCGGTGTCGACGCCGAGCACGGTCAGCTTGCCGGCGGCCTTGGTGGCCAGCGCCTGGATGACCGGCAGCTCCGTGCGGCACGGGCCGCACCAGGAAGCCCAGAAGTTGATGACCGCCGGCCCACGGATCTCGGTGAGAGTCACCTTCTGCCCGCCGGTGAAGCAGGGCAGCTGGAGATCGGGAAGCTGGGTCGGCCCCGCGCCGGCCGGCGCGGTGAGCGCCGAGCAGTCAGCGAACGGGGAAGGCGCGTCGTCGTCGCCCTTGCCCGAGCAGGCGCCCACGGCGAGCGCGAGCAACAACGCGGCCGGCCCGGCGACCCATCGCCGCGACGCCACAAGGCGGCCCGCCGAACCGACGGAGAGCGGACGAGCCGGGGAGAGCGGCCCGGTCCGAAAGTGTGGGCGGGCCGGGCCCCCTGGCGTCACGGGCCCTCCGGGGCGAGCACGGCCGCGGTCGGCACCAGATCGGGGTCGACGCCGGCGGCCACCGCCAGCTCGCGAGCGCGCGGGCCCTTGAGCAGCTTCGCCGCGGCGGGTGCGTCGGTCGGGCCGGTGCCGTACGACGGGCAGAGCGCGGCCAGCGTGCAGGCGCCGCAGGCCGGCTTGCGGGAGTGGCAGACCCGGCGCCCGTGGAAGATCACCCGGTGCGACAGCATCGTCCAGTCGCGCTTCTCGATCAGGTCGGCGACCTGGAACTCGATCTTGACCGGGTCTTCCTCCCGCACCCAGCCGAAGCGGTTGGTCAGACGGCGGAAGTGGGTGTCGACCGTGATGCCGGGTACGCCGAACGCGTTGCCCAGGATCACGTTGGCCGTCTTGCGGCCGATGCCGGGCAGCTCGACCAGCTGGTCGAGCTTGTCGGGCAGCACCCCGTCGTACTTCTCGACCAGGGCCTGTCCCAGCTTCATCACCGAGTCGGTCTTGGCCCGGAAGAAACCGGTCGGCCGCAGCAGCTCCTCGAGCGCGGTGCGGTCGGCCGCCGCGTAGTCGGCCGCGGTCGGATAGCGCTTGAACAGCGTCGGCGTGACCAGGTTGACCCGCACGTCGGTGGTCTGCGCGGAGAGGACGGTCGCGACCGCCAGCTCGAGCGGCGTCGTGAAATCGAGCTCGCAATGCGCGTCGGGATGGGTCTCGGCCAGGATCCTGGCCATCTTGCGGGCGCGTCGCTTGCGCCCGATCGGCGTCTCCCCCGCGAATCTCCGGGCCGATTTGTCCAGCGCCGATCGCCCCACCACAGTCACCGGTAAAGAGTACGTCGCGCCTACGACAGGAATCGTGCCCCCGCCCATCCGAAGAGGAACACCGACCGGGATCGTCGGGAATCGGACTGAAGCATTTTCACATATCGACGCCGATGCGGGCCCCGATCCGAAGTCCGACAGTCGGGACGGCGCGCCCGAAATAGGGCCGGGGCTGGGAATTCATCGACGGTGACGATACCGTCGGGTAGCGATCGCGGACGACCGTCGAATGGCTTGTACGACCCCCGCCGGGGCCACGAATAATACCGGCCGTCACGACCGAAGCGGTTACCCTCCGGTAGCTGGATCAAGGGGTGCCTGCCCGATTCTCGCCCGCGTACGCCTAGACTGATCGAGCGCAGGCGTTGCGCGTGTTCGGAGGTGCGGGCATGGATGAGGTACTGGCGCGCAGCGGGATCTTCCAGGGTGTCGACCCGGAGGCCGCCGAGGCGCTCGCCAAGGAGATGGACACGGTCGAAGTCCGCAAGGGCGATGTCCTGTTCAACGAGGGCGAGGCCGGAGACAGTCTCTACATCGTCCTCTCAGGCAAGATCAAGCTGGGTCGTCGGGCGGCCGACGGCCGGCAGAATCTCGTGTCGATCATGGGTCCGTCGGACATGGTCGGCGAGCTCTCGCTGTTCGACCCGGGTCCGCGCACGGCGACCGCGACCGCGGTGACCGATGCCCGGCTGGCCCGGCTCAAGAAGACGTCGCTCCGGCCCTGGCTCAACAACCGGCCGGAGATCGCCGAGCAGCTGCTGCGGGTGCTGGCCCGCCGGCTCCGGCGCACCAACGACGCGCTGGCCGACCTGATCTTCACCGACGTGCCCGGGCGAGTGGCCAAAAACCTGCTGCAGATGGCGGGCCGGTTCGGCACCCGCGACGGTGGTGTGTTGCGAGTCACTCACGACCTGACCCAGGAGGAGCTGGCCCAGCTGGTGGGCGCCTCCCGCGAGACGGTCAACAAGGCGCTGGCCGATTTCGCCTCCCGGGCCTGGTTGCGGCTCGACGGCAAGAGCGTGATCATTCTCGACCCGGAACGGCTGGCCCGCCGGGCTCGCGTCTGACCGAAGCCGAGCCGAAGACAAAGGCCAAGGCCGAGGCCACGTAGGGAACAAAGGGGCTGTCCACGCGGACAGCCCCTAAAACGCGTGCATTACCCCCGAAAGGGCGACAAACCACGCGCAACCGAATCCGTGTCGCACCTACTCAGCCGCTCGTTACGGAGGTGGTCGAGAGGCACCGGCGGACACGAGAGGTTGCGGCTTTGAACATGCAGGGGGGCGTACTCCGCATCGGGGTGCCGACGTGACCGTGCTCGACACCACCCTGGACCCGCGCAACCCCGGCTACCTTCAGCGGCGTGGCGCCACGCTCGACCGGCTGGTCCGGCTCGAGGCGGCGCTCGACCAGGCCCGCGCGGGCGGCGGCGAGAAGGCGGTGACCCGGCACCACGCGCGAGGCAAGCTGCTGCCCCGCGAGCGCGTCGAGATGCTGCTCGACCAGGACAGCCCGTTCCTCGAGCTGTCCCCGGTCGCGGCCTGGGGCTCCGAGGTGCCGGTCGGCGCGGGCGTCGTGACCGGCCTGGGCGTGGTCGAGGGCGTCGAGTGCGTACTGGTCGCCAACGACCCGACGGTGGCCGGGGGCGCCGTCAACGCGTACACCCTCGCCAAGATCCGCCGCGCCGCGCGGATCTCCTCGATCAACCGTCTGCCGCTGGTGACCCTGGTCGAATCGGCGACCGAGGCGGCACCCGAGGCCGCGCCCGGGGGCGGGATCGCCCGCGACCTGAGCCGGCTCGCCGCCGAGCGGGTCCCCACCGTTTGCGTAGTCTTCGGCGCGACCACCGGTGACGCGGCGTATCTGCCCGCGCTCTCCGACTACACGATCATGGTGCGTGGGCATGCCCGCGCGGTCACCATCAAGCCCCAGCCGACCGGCGAGCCCACGGGAGCCGGCCCGGCCGACCAGCTGGCCGACGACGAACGGGACGCGCTGCGGCTGGCCCGCCAGTGCGTACGCCGTCTCAACTGGCGCAAGCGCGGCCCCGGCCCGCGAACCTACCCGCCGCCCCGCCCCAAGTACGCCCCGGACGACCTGCTGACCATGGCCGACGTCGACCCGGCGGCCCTGTTCGACCCCCGCGAGGTCCTCGCCCGGATCCTCGACGACAGCGACTTCGACGAGTTCAAACCGGCCCAGGGCACCGCGCTGGTGACCGGCTGGGGCGAGTTGCACGGCTACCCGGTGGCCGTCCTGGCCAACGTGGGTGCCGAGTTCACCCCGGCCGAGACCCAGAAGGCCGTGCACTTCATTCAGCTCGCCAACGCCGCCGACACGTCGCTGCTGTTCCTGCGCCACCCCGGGCCGGCCGGCCGCGAGGGGCAGGCCGCCCCGATGGTGCACGCGCTGGCCAAGTCGACCGTCCCGCACCTGGTGCTGCTTGTCGGCGGCGCCGCGGTGCCGGGCGGCGTCGACGAGCCGCGCTTCGTCTTCAGCTGGCCGGTCGAGAACGACGACAACAGCACCGCCGAGACGTACGACGACGGCGTCATCGACCCCCGCGATACCCGTACGGTGCTCGGCATCTGCCTGTCCGCCGTGCACAGCGCGGTCGTCGAGGGCGCCGGGCACGTCGGCGTATTCCGACCCGGAAAGGTAGACCAGTGATCCGACGTCTTCTGGTGGCAGACCGTGGCGAGATCGCCCGCCGGGTGTTCGCCACCTGCCGCCTGGTCGGCATCGAGACGGTCGCCGTCTACTCCGACGCCGATGCGGACGCCCCGCACGTCGCCGAGGCCGACTACGCGGTCCGGCTCGACGGTTCGGCGCGGAGCGCGTACCTGCGGGTTGACCTGCTGATCGTGGCGGCCCAGCGCTCGGGGGCGAACGCCATCCACCCCGGCATCGGGATGCTGGCCGAGGACCCGGAGTTCGCGGCCGCGGTCGTCGACGCCGGGATGATCTGGGTCGGCGCGCCCGCCAAGACGCTGGGCACGCTGCGCAGCAAGACCGAGACCAAGGACATCGTGGCCGAGGCGCACGTACCGGTGCTGCCGACGTTCACCGACCCGTCCGAGGTGACCTCGTTCCCGGTGCTGATCAAGCCGGAGGGCGGCACCGGCGGGGCCGGCATGCGGGTGGTGCGGGACGCCTCGACGCTGGCCGAGGTGATCGCGCAGACCCGGCGCGAGGTGAGCGACGACGTCTACTGCGAGCCGTACGTCGAGGACGTCCGGCACATCGAGATCCCGATCATGGCCGACGAGCACGGCGCGGTGATCCCGTTCGGCGAGCGCGAGTGCTCGATCCAGCGCCGTTACCAGAAGATCATCGAGGAGACGCCGTCCCCGGCCGTCGACCCGGGTCTGCGCGAGGAGCTGTGCCGGGCCGCGGTGGTGGCCGTACGCGCGATCGGTTACGTCGGCGCCGGCGCGGTCGAGTTCCTGCTCGACGCGGACGGCGACTTCTGGTTCCTCGAGCTGACCCCGACCCTGCAGGCCGAGCACGCGATCACCGAGTGTGTCTCCGGCTACGACCTGGTCCGCCTCCAGCTGCTGGTGTCGGAGGGCGGCCGCCTGCCGATGCCGGGGCCGCCGCCGATCCGCGGGCACGCCATCGAGGTGCGGATCTGCGCCGAGGACCCGGCGTACGCCTGGCTGCCCGCCACCGGCACGCTGCACCGCTTCCACGTGCCCGACGTGGCCGGGGCGTTCCGCCCGCTGGCCCAGCCCGGGCTGCGCCTGGACGCCGGCGCGGTGGACGGTTCGACGGTCGGCGTGCACCACGACACCACGCTGGCCAAGCTCGTCGCCTGGGCGCCCACGCGGCAGGAAGCGGCGCGGATGCTGGCCTCGGCGCTCACGCGTACGCAAGTGCATGGAGTGGTCACGAACCGCGACCTTCTCGTGAGGGTGCTCCGGCATCACATCTTCCGGACCGGTGACGTGGACACCGGCTTTCTCGACAAGCATCCCGAGGTGTTCGCGCCGCTGCTCAGCGCCGTCGACGCCGTACGCATCTCGTGCCTGGCCGCGGCGCTGGCCGGCGCCGCCGGACGGCGCGCGACCGCCCCCGTGCTCGGCTCTCTGCCATCGGGCTGGCGCAACGTGCCCTCGGGCTGGCAGACCGCGGTCTACGACGGCCCGGTCGGGCCGGTCGAGGTCGGCTACCGGATGAACCGGCACGGTGAGCTGTCGGGCTGGTGGATGCGCGCGGTCGACCCGGAGGAGCTGGACCTCGCCGGTCTCGGGCAGGCGCCGGTGGTGGACGACCATCCGCGGACCGTGGTCGTGCACGCCAGCGACGAGAAGGTGGTGCTGGACGTCAACGGCATCCGGCTGACCTTCAACGTGCACCGGGTCGGCGAAGTCTCCTACGTGGACAGCCCGGAGGGTTCGGTCGGGCTGCGCGAGCTGTCCCGCTTTCCGCTGCCCGCGCCGGAGGCGGCCGTGGGTTCGCTGATCGCGCCGCTGCCCGGCGCGGTCCGGCGCGTGCTGGTGGTGCCCGGTCAGCGGGTGCGCGCCGGTGAGCTGTTGCTCACGCTGGAGGCGATGAAGCTGGAGCACCCGGTGCACGCGCCGAGTGCCGGGGTGGTGGCTTCGCTGCCGGTGCACCCGGGCGCCGAGGTGGACACCGGTGAGCTGCTAGCGGTCCTGGATCCCGAATAATCCGAAGAGTCGCTTGCGGCGCGGTTGCTTGAGCGGGGCGTGCACGGTCGGCGTGTTGTCACCCATGTCGTAAGGCCGCGGTGGGGGGATGAAGGCCGGGCCCTGAAAAGAGCTCGGCGGCCCGGCCGGTTGGCCGGGCCCCAGCTGTACGCCCGTGAGCAGCTCGCGGAACTGCTCGGCGGTCGGCCGGGCCCGAGCGTCGTTGACCATGCCCCAGCGCAGCACCTCGGTCAGCGCGCGCGGCACCCCGGGCAGATCGGGGATCGGCTGGTTGAACAGGTCCATCAGCGTGATCAGGCTCGGGCTGCGGTCGGTGTCCCAGCGCGGCGGCCGGCCGCGCATCACCGCGTACAGCGTCGCCGAGAGCGCATAGACGTCGGCGGCGCCGGACGGCTCGTCGTGCCGGAACATCTCAGGCGGCGCGTAGGCCGGGGTGAGCACCTCGAGGGTCACCGAGGAGTCCCGCATCTCGGCCAGCACGGCCAGCCCGAAGTCGGCCAGCACGGCCGGGTTGAAGTGCGAGTAGAGGATGTTGGCCGGCTTCACGTCGCGGTGCAGCACCCCGTTGGCGTGCGAGTGGACCAGCGCGTCGGCCAGCTTGATGCCGATGTCGCGGGTCTCGGCCGGGTCGAGCGGCTTCACCCTCATCCGGTCGAGGTACGACCCGTCGCACAGCTCCATGATCAGGTAAGGATGCTGGTCGACCGTGACCCCGACGTCGAACAGGTCGACGACATGCGGGTGCGACGACATGCGTCCGGCCGCCCGCGCCTCGCGGAGGAACCGGGCCTGGTCACGATTGGTCTCCAGGCGGCGGTTCTCCACCTTGATGGCGACTTCGCGACCGACCGAGTCCTGCGTGGCACGGAAGACGGTGGCATACCCCCCGCGGGCCATGACCGACAGACCGGACATGCCCGGCACGTAAGGCACGGGCAACGCTCCAGGAGTGGTCTCCGTCATGAGGCAGAAAATACGCCAGAACGGCGGGAGATCATCCGGGCAGGTCAGACGCGTACGCGACAGTTTCCGCCGGGCTGTGGTCGATCGCGGCCACGGCCAGGGTGTCGCGCAGCTCCTCGGCCCCGGCTCGCTCGCTCACCTGCTCGGTCGCGTACGCCAGACGGACCGCCTCCTCGGCCGCCGCGCCGGCCTGCTCGCACCTCTCGGCCGCGGCCAGCACCCGGGCCTGCACCATCGCGGCCTGCACCTCGCTGCGCACGTCCTCGGCCGGCACCTCGCGGGCCCGGCGGATCCAGGTCAGCGCCGATTCGATCCGGCCGTCGGCGAGCAGGGCCGACGCGTACGACGCCAGCACCTGGCGCCGCGAGAACAGCAGCGAGGGCGCCGTGTCGCTGGCGATCGGCGCGAGCAGGCCGATCGCGGTCGTCGCGTCACCGGCCCGCAGCCGCGCGTCGGCCAGCAGCACCCGGGGCCCGACCTGGGCCGGAGCCAGCGGGTTGTGCGGCTCGACCGAGGTCATCACCCGGCGCGCGTCGGCCTCGGCACCCGTGTAGTCACCCCGCTGCAGAGCCACGAAGCCGCGCATCGTGCCGGCCATCCCCAGCAACAGCGGGTGGCCGGTGCGATCGGCGTAGCCCAGCGCGTCGGTGAGCAGGTCGTACGCGTGGTCGAGCTCGCCCAGCCCGCGGGCGATCGCGCCGCGCACGACCAGCGCGAGCCCGCGGCCCCAGTCGTCGCCGACCGCGTTGAAGTCGCGGTAGGCCCGCCGCGCCTCGCTGTCCGCCTCGGCCAGTTCGCCCAGCTCGGCCGCCGCGTACGCCTCGACCGCGCGCAGCGTGCCGACCGCCCACGCCTCGCCGACCCGGTCGCCGAACGGCAGGAAGACGCGGGCCAGCCGGCGTGACTCGGCCAGCCGCCCGGCGAGCAGCCGGGCGAACGCCGTCGTGCCGCGCAGCCAGGAGCGTCCGACCGGGTCACCCAGCTCGGCGAAGAGCCGGGCCGCGCGCCCGAGTACCGCGTCGGTGCCGGCGAAGTCGCCCCGGGTGGTGGTCACCCAGGCGAGATTTTGCAATGCCCAGGCCTGGCCGTGGCGATCGCCGGCGGCCAGCGTCACCTGGTAGGCGGCGGCGAACCGGCTGCTCGCCTGGCTCAGCCGCCCGGCCAGGAAGTCGGCCATGCCGAGCCGGCGCATCGCGTTGGCCCGCTCGGGCAGCAGCTCGGCCTCGGTCGCCACCTCGAGGGCCTCCTGCCAGGCGGCGTTCGCCTGGCCGGCGTCGCCCAGCGCCTCCTGGGCCCGGCCGATCACCAGCAGGGCTTCGGCCTTGGCCACCGGGTCGCTGTCGGCGTGCTGCGAGATCTTCTCCCCGTAGGCCAGCGCCTCCTCGGTGCGTCCGAGGCGCAGCAGGGCCCGGGCGTGCACGAGTTGGTCGGCCAGCGGCAGAGCATCCTTGACCAGCACCGACGCCCGCTCGGCATATTCGATCGAGGCGGCCGGCTCGATGTTGGCCAGCGCCCGCCGGGCCAGTCGGCCCAGCGCGGCAACACCCAGCGGGGCAACATCCCGGACGGCCGCTTCCGGCCTCAGACGTACGGCATCCGCCAGCTCGACCGCACACTCGGCATGTGTCGCGACGAAGTTGTCCCGGTCGTTCTCGGTCAGGCTCAGGCGGCCGGCGCCGTCGTAGCCCAGCCGGTCGACCGTCTCCGGGGCGGCCCAGGTCGCCAGGTAGGCGTGCCGGTCGGCGAGGTCGGCCTTACCGATGCCCGAGTAGGCCGCCTCGCGCATCAGCGGCGTCGTGAACGCGAAGCCGCCGCGCATCCGGTGCAGCATGCGGCGCTGGAGCAGCTCGTCGATCGCCCGCTCGAGCTCGACCGCGGCGACCGCACCCGGCCGGGCGTCGCTGGTCGCCCGCCGCTCGCGCAGCGCCTCGATCACCCCGGTCGGCACGGCGTCGCCGACCACCGCGGCGTCCCGCAGCACCGACCGCGGCTCGGCCGGAAGCGCGTCGATGCGGGCGGCGAGCACGGCGGCCAGGTCGCGGGAGAGCAGCTGGCTGCCGAGCGACCCGGCGGCGAGCTGCCACTTGCCGGCCGCGTGGGCACCGACAGCCGGGGTCAGTGCGCCCCGCTCCATCAGCAGCGTGACCATCTCGGCCAGGTAGAACGGGTTGCCCTGGGCGGTGGCGAGCAGCCGGTCGTTGTCCTGCTGCGGCAGCTTCCCGCCGTTGAGATAGGAGGTGAGCAGCCGGGACGCGTCGGCACCCCGCAGCGGGGGCAGCGTGTGCACCTCGGCGTCGGCGAGCCGGGTCAGGGCACCGGCCGTACGCACCAGCTCGGGGCGGCCCAGCAGCAGCACCACGGCCGGCCCCTCGAGCCGCGACAGCGTGCGGCCCAGAGCGTCGACCGTCGACGCGGTCGCGTCGTGCAGGTCGTCGACGATGACCACCAGCGGCGCCTCGGCGGCCAGCGCGGTGAGCAGCTCGGCGACCGCATTGGAGATCGCGTCGGCGTCCAGCCGGTTGGAGGCCGGCTGCCAGTCGGCGGCCGCGGCCGGGCCGACCGGGTTGGCCGGGGCGTCGCCGTAGCCGAGCAGGCCGAGCAGCCGGTCGATGTCGATGTGGGGGGTCTCGCCGTCGCGGGACAGCCGGTTGGCGAGCTTGCGCAGCCGCTCCTCGACCACCGTGCGGCCGACCGTCGAGACGACGTCCTTGGGCAGGCCGACCGACTTGCGCACCAGGTCGGCCAGGGGCGCGAACCGGCGCCTCTCCCCGAACGCGCGGCAGCGTACGCGGAGCACCCGGGCGCCGGTGTGATTGGCGTACCGTCCGTTGCCGACGTCGTAGCCGGCGGCGAGCCGCTTGACCTCGCCCGCGAATCGGGATTTGCCGATGCCGGCCTCCGCGGTCATCACCATGACCCGGGGTGTGCCGGCGTCGATCGCCTCGGCGAGCCGCCCGGCGACCCGGCCGAGCTCGGTCTCGCGCCCGACGAACGGCGCCTCGTCGCCCAGGCCGGACCGGGTGCCGGGGGCGTCGTGCAGGCCGAGCAGCTCGTAGGCGGGAACCAGCTCGCGCTTGCCCTTGAGCCGCAGCGGGCGCAGCTGTCGCCAGGAGGCCACATGTCGAGTGCCACCGCTGGTGCGCGCGCCGGCGTAGACGGCACCCACCGCGGCCGCGTCGGCGAACCGCGCGGCCGTGTTGACCGTGTCGCCGATGACCGTGTACTCGATGCCGGCCTGGATGCCGGCCACCACCTCGCCGGTGTTGACGCCGATGCGCAGGCCGAGCGGGGCGCCACCGCCACGTTCGTCGTCGAGCACCCGGCGGACCGCCCGCTGCATGCTCAGCGCGGCGCGGACCGCGCGCTCAGCATCGTCCTCATGGGCCACCGGCGCGCCGAAGACCGCCATGATGCCGTCGCCGGTCAGCTTGTCGACGTGCCCGCCGAAGGTCTTCACCGCGCCGGCCAGCGCGGCCAGCACGCGGTCGGTGACCGCACCGACCCGCTCGGGGTCGAGGTCCTCCGACCAGGAGGTGAAATCGGACAGGTCACCGAAGAGCACAGTCACGATTCGTCGCTCGGCCGCCGGCAAAGTGGCAGCGGCCGGCAGGGCGGCACCGCAGTTGTGGCAGAAGCGGGCGCCGGGCACGGCGACGGTTCCACACACGGGACAGGTCACAGCCGATCCAACCTGTCGGGCGGTGTTCCTGATTCCCGATTTTTGTGACGCAGATAATCCAGTTGGGCCGCCGCCGACCACTCGGCGGCGAAACGCAGCCGCGGCTCGATCTCGGGATAGACGAGATCAACCACTTTTTCCGGTGTGTCCGCTCCAGCGGCCATCGCGGCCTTGACCTGCGCCAACCGCTCCCGGCGATGCTCCCGGTACTCGGTCGCCACGGCCGCGACGTCGGCCCGGGCCGGGCCATGGCCCGGCAACATCAAGATCTTTCCGTACGCCGTGAGCACGTCGAGGCTCGCCAGATAGTCACCCAGGTCGCCGTCGGGCTTCGCCACGACCGTGGTGCCGCGGCCGAGAATCGTGTCGCCAGTGAGCATCACGCGCTCGTTCCCGCATTCGACGAGAAAACACACCGAATCAGCGGTGTGTCCGGGGGTGTCCAGAACCTGGATCTCCAGGCCGGCCCCGCCCAGCTTCTCGGCCGGATCGAGCGGCTCGGCGCCCACGCCATGCGCCGGGTCGGCGGCCAGAACGTGGGTGCCGCCCAGGATCTCGGACAGCCGGGCCGCGCCCTCGACATGGTCATGGTGACCGTGAGTGACGAGAATGAACGAGAATGGCCCGTGTTCGGCGATCCGGGCGAGATGTCCCTCGTCCAGCGGGCCCGGGTCGACCACCACGGCGTGGGTTTCTCCGGGCGCGCGCAGCACCCACGTGTTGGTGCCGTCCAGCGTCATCGGCCCCGGGTTCGGCGCACGCAGCAGCGTCACCCAACCCGGTAGGCCGTCCAGCCCAGCACCCCCCATGCGCGAATCGTACGTCGCGCATGGGGGGTGAGCCGAGGACCGGATGTGCGATCTCAGCGCCCACACAGGTCACGCTGAGCTATCTGTTCGGCTGTTTTCCTATTGCTGCTGGCTGTTTTCCTATTGCTGCTGTCTGCGGCTGTCTGCTGCCGTTACGCGATCTCGGCGATCAGCTCGACTTCAACCGGGGCGCCGAGCGGCAGCTCGGCCACACCGACCGCGCTACGGGCGTGCCGGCCCAGCTCGCCGAGCACATCGCCGAGCAGGTTGGAGGCACCGTTGACCACGGCCGGCTGCCCGGTGAAGCCCGGCGCCGAAGCCACGAACCCGGTCACCTTGACAATCTTGACGATCCGGCCGATGCCGACCAGCGACTCGATCGCCCCGAGAGCATTCAGCGCGCACGTGCGGGCCAGCTCGGCCGCCTGCTCCTCGCTGACCTCGGCGCCCACCTTGCCGGTGAGCGCCAGCTTGCCCTCGACCAGCGGAAGTTGCCCGGACACGTAGACATAGTTGCCCGACTGCACGGCCGGCAAGTACGCCGCCAGCGGCGGCACCACATCCGGAAGCGTGAGCCCGAGCTCGGCCAGCCGCTCGTAGGCATCCGCGGAACCCTCGCCCGCCACCGGCGTCGTCACTGCTCCACCTCCTTGGGCATGCCCTTGCGGCCCTCGCCGGCCCGGCCGTCCGCCATCGCGGCCCGGTGCCGCTCGGTGCCGGCGGTCACCCCTTCGGCCGCTTCATGTAAGCGATCAGCTGCTCCGGGTTGGGCCCCGGCACGACCTGCACGAGCTCCCAGCCGTCCTCGCCCCAGTTGTCGAGGATCTGCTTGGTCGCGTGGACCAGCAGGGGCACGGTCACGTACTCCCACTTCTGCATCGCTCGGTTACTCCCTATCAGTCGGCTACCGCGCCAGCTTAGGGCCCCCGGCCGCCCGGTTTGGCCTAGGCTGAGCGGGTCAATCGACCGACTCGCCGACGCCGTCACGGAGGGCTACATGACGCACCCGCAGGGCGGCCAACCGGGCCCACCGGAGCCGGTCCCCGGGCCGTCACCCAGGCCGACGCCGCCGCACCCGGCGGATGACTTCATCGACGCGCCACCCGAACAGACGGCCGAGGTGTTCCCGCCGCCGGGCTCCTTCCCGGACGAGACCGCTCCGCTCGCCCCCTACCCCGGCGCGGCTGCTTCATCCGACCCTGACCCCGGTCCGTACGCCGGTCCTCACCCCGGTCCGCACGCCGGTCCTCACCCCGGTCCGCACGTCGGTCCTCACCCCGGTCCGCACGCCGGTCCTTACGCCAGTCCTTACGCCGGCCCTCACGCCGGCCCTCACGCCGGCGCGGCCGCTTCGCACGGCGCCACCGCTGAGCAGCCTGCGGTCGCGCCCGACCCGACCCAGGTGATCCCCGCGGTCGGTGCGAGTGGCTGGCACCCGCCGCCGACCTCGGCGTGGCACGCGCAGCACGAGGCGCCCGGCCAGTGGCAGACTCAGCCGCCCGAGCATCTGGCCTGGCAGCACGGCCCGTCCGCCGACGCCTCCGGCCGCCCCGAGCCGATCTGGTCGGGCGACCAGCCACAACCCCAGCCCTGGCCGGTGCCGCTCACCCCGTCGGCGCCGCGCGGTCGGCGCCGGGGCCGTGGCCGGGGCACGGTCTGGGTCTCGCTCGCCCTCGCCGCCACTCTGCTGCTCTGCGGCGGCGGCGCGGTCTCCGCCTACTTCATCCTGCGCGACGCCGACAATCCGGGCTCGCCCGACCCGGCGACCGCGGTCAACCGCTTCCTCACCGCGGTCTACTCCCAGCAGGACGCCGACTCGGCCGAGCAGTTCGTGTGCCGCGAGTCCCGCGACAAGACGAAGCTCACCGATCGGGTCGACCAGATCAAGACGTACGCCGGCGGCTACACCGACCCGGTCTTCCGGTGGGGTGACCCGGCCGTTTCCGACCAGACCGGCGACCGGGCGAGCGTTGCGGTCGAGCTCACCATGTCGACCAGCGACGAGAAGACGGCGAAGCAGGACCTCCGCTTCACCGTGATCCACAAGACGGGCTGGCTGGTCTGCGAGGTCTCGGGTTAGTCGCGCGCCGTACCTTTGTCGCATGGGTGAGCACGTCAACAGGTGGCCGGCGCGACTGCACGTGGTGACCGGCAAGGGTGGGACCGGCAAGACGACGGTGGCCGCCGCCCTGGCGCTGGGTCTGGCCGCGGGCGGCAAGCGCACGCTGCTGGTCGAGGTCGAGGGCCGGCAGGGCATCGCCCAGCTGTTCGAGCTCCAGCCGCTGCCCTACAAGGAGCTCCGGATCGCGCGGACAGCCGGGGGTGGCGAGGTGCGCGCGCTCGCCGTCGACCCCGAAGAGGCCCTGCTCGAATACCTCGACATGTTCTACAAACTCGGCGCGGCCGGTCGCGCGCTGCGCAAGGTCGGCGCCATCGACTTCGCCACCACCATCGCGCCCGGCCTGCGCGACGTGCTGCTCACCGGCAAGGTCAAGGAGGCCACGACCCGGTCCCACGAGGGCCGGCGGGTCTACGACGCGGTCGTGCTCGACGCCCCGCCGACCGGCCGGATCGGCCGCTTCCTCAACGTCACCGCCGAGACCGCACGGCTGGCCAAGATCGGTCCGATCAAGACGCAGAGCGAGGGCGTGGCGTCTCTGCTGCGGTCCCCGATCACCTCCGTGCACGTGGTCACCCTGCTCGAGGAGATGCCCGTGCAGGAGACGCTGGACTCGATCGGCGAGCTGACCGCGCTGCACATCCCGGTCGGCCGGATCATCGTGAACGGCGCCCGCCCGGCCCTGCTCACCGCCGGCAAAGTGACCAAGGCCGAGCTCAAGCGCGGGCTCGCCGAGGCCGGCCTGCCGGGCGACGCGGCGACCGTGAACGGGCTGGCCGCCGAGGCCAAGGCCTACCTGACCCGGCACGACCTGGAGGAGTCGCTGCGCACCGAGCTGGCCGACGCGGGACACCCGGTGGTCGAGCTGCCGCTGCTGCCCGGCGGGGTCGACCGGGCGGGGCTCGAAGAGATGGCGTCGATACTCATGCGGGCGTGACCCGTCACAGTCGGACGGCCTCCGATCAACTACCGATTACCCTGGAGTAGTGGCTGATTTGACCGCGGGACGCCTCGATGTCGACGGTCTGCTCGCAAACCCGGCCACCCGGATCGTGGTGTGCTGCGGTGCGGGCGGCGTCGGCAAGACCACCACGGCAGCGGCGCTCGGCGTCCGGGCCGCCGAGGTGCACGGGCGGCGGACGGTGGTGCTGACCATCGACCCGGCCCGCCGGCTGGCCCAGTCGATGGGGCTCAGCGAGCTCGACAACACTCCTCGCCAGGTCAAGGGCATCGACGGCGAGAACGGCGGCGAGCTGCACGCCATGATGCTCGACATGAAGCGCACCTTCGACGAGGTGGTGCAGCAGCACACCACGCCGCAGCGCGCGGCCGAGATCTTCGCGAACCCCTTCTACCAGGCCATGAGCTCGACCTTCGCCGGCACGCAGGAATACATGGCGATGGAGAAGCTGGGCCAGCTGCGGGCGGCCGACGAGTGGGACCTGATCGTGGTCGACACCCCGCCGTCCCGCTCGGCGCTCGACTTCCTGGACGCACCGGCCCGGCTGTCCCGCTTCCTCGACGGGCGCATGCTGCGGTTGCTGCTGGTGCCGGCCCGGGCCGGCGGGAAGAGCATGTTCAGCCTGGTCACCGCGTCGTTCGGCCTGTTCTCCCGCGCGGTGCAGAAGGTGCTCGGCGCCCAACTGCTGACCGATCTGTCGGGCTTTGTGGCGGCGCTCGACTCGATGTTCGGCGGCTTCCGGCAGCGGGCGGACGACACGTACCGGATCCTGCAGGATCCCCAGACCGCGTTCCTGCTGGTCGCGACCCCGGAGCGCGACGCCGTACGGGAAGCCGCCTATTTTGCCGAAAGGCTCGTCGCCGAACGCATGCCGCTCGCCGGTCTGGTCCTCAACCGGATGCACCACTCGGACGCGGCCGGGCTCTCGGCCGAGCGCAGCGAGGAGGCCGCGGCCGCGCTGGACGCGGCGGGTGACCAGCGGATGACCGCCGACGCGTTGCGCGTGCACGCGGCCCTGATCCGGCAGACCGAGCGCGAGGTCGGGGTGGCCGCCACCTTCACCGACGCGTTTCCGCAGGTCCCGTCGGTCGCGGTCACGGCGCAGCCCGCCGACGTACACGACGTCGACGGGCTGCGGACGATCGGCGCGCTTCTGGCGTGAGCCCCGCCTCAGCGGGTCGGGACGAGCACCTTGTCGGCGCCCTTCTCCTTCATCGCGGCCTCGAACATCTTGCGCCAGCTTGCTACGTGCGGGTGGCGGCGCAGCAGTGCCCGCCTCTCCCGCTCGGTCATGCCTCCCCAGACGCCGAACTCGATCCGGTTGTCCAGGGCATCGGCGAGGCACTCGTAGCGGACCGGGCAGCTGCGGCAGATCCTCTTGGCCACGTTCTGCTCGGCGCCCTGCACGAAGAGCGCGTCAGGGTCGCCACTCTGACACGCCGCCATGCTGGGCCAGTCGCTGATCATCCCCATCTGTTTACGTCCCCCCTTGCTTCCCCCTGACGTCCGCGTGCTCACGACCCTCAAGCAGGTTCTGTCCCCAAGCAGCGCAGACGTCGTGCGATGGCTCGCCGGACCATCATGCTCTGTAGTCGGGCGATTACGCAACGTTGTCCCTCAAATACGTATAGCCCGGGAGTTCCGGGCATAGGCCGCGAAGCTCCAGGTTCAGCTTCGGTG
Source organism: Actinoplanes sp. (assembly GCA_036402935.1). Classification (GTDB taxonomy): domain Bacteria; phylum Actinomycetota; class Actinomycetes; order Mycobacteriales; family Micromonosporaceae; genus Actinoplanes. Next base: position 459 of record DASWRZ010000485.1, on the reverse strand, counting down.
CAGTTCGGGAAAAACGGGCACGCGTTCGCCCGGAAGATGCACAATCAATACGAGGGAAGCTTGACCTTCTCGACGGGCAGCCTCGTGCGCGCTTCGCGTACGCTGCTCCGGTGACCTCCTGGATGCGCAGACGCGATCACAACATCTTCGCCAATGCGAGTTCGTTGTTGATCTGCGGTTTACTGGCCGGCGTCGTCGTCGCCGCGGCCGCCTTCCCGGCCGCGGCCATGTCCGGACTGGCCGCCAAGGCCGGTGGCGAGACGTTCGCCAAGCTGCCCAGCGAGCTCAAGGATTACAGTTCGCCCCAGATCTCCCGGCTCTACGCGTCCGACGGCAAGACCCAGATCTCGCAGTTCTACGACGAGTTCCGCAGCGACGTCCCGCTCAAGGACATCTCGCCGTACATGCAGGGCGCGATCGTGGCCGCCGAGGACCGCGAGTTCTACCACCACAACGGTG
>DASWRZ010000484.1:0-15760 GCA_036402935.1 Actinoplanes sp. | reverse complement strand
ACGGACGCGCGGGATCCGGCGTTCGACCGCGCCGGGAAGTGGATCGTCTACACCGATGCCACGAACGGGCGGTTCGACCTGTGGACGATGCGGGCGACGGCTCCGGCAAGCGGCAGGTCACCAAGGGCCCGGCGCAGGACTTCGAGGCGGCCTGGTCGCCGGACGGAACGAAGGTCGCGTTGGGGTCGGACCGGGCGGGCGTGCTCGACGACCTGTGGGTCGTGCCGGCGAGCGGCCGGAGTCCGCACCGGGTCCGAGCGCTGGCCGGCAGCGAGGCGTTCCCCGACTGGAAACGCTGACTGGAAACGCTGATCAGCGGGGCGTGACGGCCACCTGGAACATCGGCAGGTGGCCGAGCTCGCGGTACGCACGCAGCGCGGCCGGCGTGCTGTCCACCGACGAGTCCTGGCCCTTCTGGTTGTGCGGGGTCTCGAACTGCACCATCGCCTTGATGCGCGGGAATCGGCGCAGCTCGGAGCCGAGATCGCGATAGAAGTCCACCTTGTACCTGGTGTTCCGGTTCGACGACCAGACGCCCCACTCGGCGATCATCAGCGGCTTGTGCGGGTGCTCGCGGACGGCCCAGTTGTAGAAGCCGGGCCACGCCCGCTTGCCGCCCAGTTTGCGGTTCAGCACCTCGGCGAAGTCGCCGTGGCCGTAGCCCGGGGTGCTGTACGCATAGACGTCCAGCCCGATCCAGTCGACGACGTCGTCGCCCGGGTACATCTGGTCGAACCAGCTCTGGGTGGCGTGCGGCACGTACGTCATGTGCACCAGCACCGTGACCATGTTGTGCACGCCGTCGGCCCGCAGCCGCTTCACCACGTGGCGGTACATCGCGGCGTAGTCGTTGGCCGTGTAGCCCGAGCCGGCTTTCTCGCGGACGTCGTTCTCGCCCTCGTGGTGCACGGCGAAGAAGAACTTGTCGGGGAACGTCCGGCGGATGTGCCCGGCCAGCCGGTCGAGGAACGCGTCGGTGCGCCGGTCGCCGCGGGCGATCGCGGCCCACGAGGCGGCTTCCGGTTTCCAGTTGAGGAACAGGATGCGGGGCGAGCCCTTCTGGTGGGCGATCGTGATCTCCTGCGCCGTGGGGAACAGCTGGCGGATGCCGCCGTGATAGGCGTGGTAGATCGCCTGGTGCCGCCCGGTCTTGCGTTCGAAGGCGGCCAGTGCCGAGGCACCCCGCGATTCGGTGTGCGCGCCCGGCGCGACTCCCCAGAGGATGCCGCAGGTCGGTATGAGCTTATTTCCGGTATGACACGCCGACCGCGACAGATCCGACGGCGCGATGAGGGCAGGAGGCGCGAGGGGAGTGCGAGACACCACGGAGGCGGGAGACCTGGGCGCGGCACCCGACGTGGCCGGAGCAGGAGCGTGGACAACGGGGTCGTCCCCCGCGTCCGGGCGTGTCAACAGCGACGGTGCGGCAAACCCGCCGGCCGGAAGAGGCGCGGCGGAAAAGGGCGAAGGACCGGGCGCCAGCAGGGGCAGCGCCACGGTCGGGTCGCCCGGAAGGCCGATCTGCGACATCCCGCCGGTCCACGCCCAGGCGAGCGTGGTCACCGCGGAAAGAACGAAGGCGACGGGGATCGCGGCGAAGTGCAGGGGCCGGAAACGGCGTGGGCGATGACTCACGATCAGCCAGTATTGTGACTTTAGTCCGATTTGTCGAATACCCGACGAGAAATCCGCCATGGGGACACCCGCCTCGACCGCGATCAGCCGGGCTGCAAAACTGTCTCCTAATCGGCCTCAGGGGGATACAACAGTGAATGGTTCGGTGCTGCCCGAGGACGTGCTCCGGGACGCCCCGTCGTACACGCCTCGCCCGCACGAGCTCGCTGACCTGGAGCTCCTGCTGAGCGGGGCGTATGCGCCGTTGACCGGGTTCCTCGGCCGGGCCGATCTGGCCGCGCTGCAGCGCCGCGGTCAGCTCGCCGACGGAACGCAGTGGCCGGTGGCGGTCACCTTGGAGCTTCCGGCCGAGCTGGCGAGCCGGCTCGACGCCGACCACGCGCGACGTCGTACGGTCGTGCTGACCGACCCCGAGGGCGCGCCGGTGGCCGCCCTCGAGCTCACCGACGTGTGGGCGATCGACCCGCAGCGTTACGGCGTCGGCGGCGCGGTCCGCCGGATGGGCGACGGCGGGCACGGTCCCTTCCAGCGGCTGCGGCGCTCGCCGGAGGACGTCAAGGCGCTGCTCCCGCCGGGCCGGGTGCTCGGCGTGATCGCCGACCGCCCGCTGCACCGGCCGCAGCTCGCGCAGATCGCCCACGCCGCCCGCACGCTCGCCGCCCACCTGCTGATCCTCATCCCGGTGAGCGGGCCCGGCCCCGACGGCCTGCCGCCCGAGGCACTCGTCCGGGCGATCTTCGCGGCGCGCGACCGGATGCCTCCGGCGACCATCGTCGCCGTCCCGCTGCTCACCCGCGGCGACGAGATGCGCGACGCGCTCCTGCGGGCGCGGGTCGCCGGGGCGTACGGCGTGACCCACGTGCTGTCGACCGGCGACACGCTGTCCGGCGGTGGCCCGCGGGTGCTGGTTCCGCGCGAACTGGCGTACGACAACCGCGACGGCCAGTGGCGCTGGCGCGACGACATCCCGCCCCGCAACCGCCGCCTGGCCATGACCCCGGCCGAGATCGACGACCTGCTCGACCGCGGCTTCCCGCTGCCCGAGTGGCACACCCCGCCGGCCGTCGCCAAGGAGCTGATCCGCGTCCGGCCGCCGCGCCGGCACCGCGGCCTGGTCGTCTTCTTCACCGGGTTCTCCGGCTCCGGCAAGTCGACGATCGCCCGTGGCCTGGTCGACTCGATGCGGGAGAGCGGCGACCGCACGATCACGCTGCTCGACGGCGACGTCGTACGCCGGGAGCTCTCGGCCGGCCTCGGCTTCTCCAAGGCCGACCGCGACGCCAACGTGCGCCGCATCGGCTGGGTCGCGGCCGAGGTGGCCCGGCACCGCGGCATGGCCGTGGCCTGCCCGATCGCGCCCTACGAGAGCGCCCGCAAGGCCGCCCGGCGGATGGCGACCGAGGCCGGGGCCGGTTTTGTGCTCGTGCACGTGGCGACCCCACTCGAGGTGTGCGAGCAGCGCGACCGCAAGGGCCTCTACGCCCGGGCGCGGGCCGGTCAGCTGCGCGGCATGACCGGCGTCGACGACCCGTACGAAGAGCCCGCGACCGCCGAGCTCACGATCGACACCACCGACATGTCGGTGCCGGAGGCTATCGAGGTCGTGTTGGCGCACCTCGTGGACAACGGCTGGGTGGAGCCCAAGTTGGGGTAACCCATCACGTAGGCGGGAGTGAGACGTTTACCCCTCCGGGGGCAAATCACCCACTCACTCCACCCCGGAAGGGCCGCCGAACCGATGGAAGCGTCCGCCTCGTCCGCTGATGTCTCGCACTACCTAGGCGTCTTCCGCCGCCATTGGTGGATCGCGCTGCTGGCGACGGGTGCCGGGCTCGGAGCCGGGACGGCGCTGACCCAGGCGCTGCCGAAGGTCTACGAGTCGTCGACATCGGTGCTCGTGCAGGCCGTCGACCAGGACACCAACGCTTCGGGCGGCCGCACCAAGGGCGCGGTCAACCTCGACACCGAAGCCCAGCTGGTCGGTTCGGGCGCGGTCGCGGTCAAGGCGGCCGAGCTGCTGCGGACCACCCGCTCGCCGATCGACCTGGCCAAGGACGTCTCGGTCGAGGTGCCGGCGAACACCACCGTCCTGGTGGTCAACTTCACGGGCGGTACGCCGCAGGAGGCCCAGTCCGGGTCGCACGCGTTCGCCGAGGCCTACCTGCGGAACCGGCAGGAGACCGCGCAGGACGGCCTGAACCAGCAGATCAAGACGTTGAACACCAAGGTCAAGCAGCTCACCACGACGTTGACCGGCATCAACGCACGCCTGTCACGGGCGGCCAAGGGCAGCCCGGACGAGAGCAACCTGCTGAGCCTGCGCAACAACTCGCAGAACCAGCTCAACTCGCTGACCGGCAAGCTGAACGAGCTGACCACGACCACGGTCGGCGCGGGCAGCATCATCAGCGACGCCCGGCTCCCGGACACCCCGGCCAGCCCCAACCCGATGGTCAACCTGGCCACCGGCGGCATGGTCGGCCTGCTCCTCGGGCTGCTGCTGGCCTTCACCCGGGAACGCTTCGACCGGCGGCTGCGCACCGCGTCCGACGTCCGCGACCGCGGCCGGATGCCGGTGCTGGCGGCGCTCGACGACCGGACCACCCCGCACTTCGACGACGTGCTCCAGCCGTACGGCGCGGGCGGCCGGGTCTTCAACCGGCTGCGCAACGAGATCCTGGCCAGCCTCCAGCCGGGCGACCAGATCATCGTGGTGACCGGGGCGACCCGCGGTTCGGCCGCGACCCTGGTCTCGGCGAACCTGGCCGCGGCGCTCGCGCGTACCGGAAGCAACGTCGTGCTGATCGGCGCGCACCTGCCGGACAGCGTGATGGATACCGCGCCTCTGGCGCGGATGTTCGGAATCTCGGCGACGCCCGGCCTCTCCGAGCTGCTGGCCGGGCGGGTGAGCCTGGCCCGGGTGTTGCAGCGCACGCCGCGCATCCCGTCGCTGCGGGTGATCACCACCGGCGGCGCCGCCACCGCGGCCGGCCTGATGCAGTCGCAGCGGCTGCGCGACACCCTGCAGACGTTGCGCGGCCAGGGCGGCTTCGTGGTGATCGAGGCGCCGTCGACCAGCAGCAGCGCCGACGCGCAGGGGCTGGCCAGCCTGGCCGACGCGGCGATTCTCGCGGTCGAGCTGCGGCGCTCGCGACGCCCGGCCCTGCTCGACGCGGCCGAGCAGCTGCAGCGGGTCGGCACGCCGCTGCTCGGTGCGGTCGTGGTGCCGCGGCTGGCTCCGCTCCGGGCGGCCGACGTGCACGGCCCGGCGGTCACCCTCTCGGCGGGACCGGGCATGCCGGTGGCCGGAGGCAAGCCGATCCGCGACCACGACATGACTCAACCCATGCGCTTCCCGACCGGCACGCTCTCCGCGTCCCAGAAGGAGGCCGCGGCGAAGGACAAGGCACCAAAAGCTCTTCCGAGCCCGCACGGTCCGGCCGACGACACCGCCATCATCGACATGTCGGGCGCGGTCAAGGCGGGTAACGCCGACGGCACCAAGGACGGCGACCAGCAGTGAGCCTTTCGGTCGCGGCCCCGGAGAAACCCGGCGGCCCGGCGGAGGACGGCAAAAAACGCGCGCTGCCGGCCTGGCCGGTCACCGTCGTGCTCGCGTGCTATCCCCTGTGGTGGGCGCTCGGCCTCGGCGTACTCATCTTCGCCCTGGTCGCCGCGCCGATGCTGTTTCTTCTGCTGCGGCGCGCGGCCGCCGGCAGGCGGCTGCGCCTGCCCCCCGGCTTCGCCTGGTGGGCGGTCTTTCTGATCGCGGTGGTCGTGAGCATCGGCGCCCTCGGCGCCGATCCGGCCGGGACGGTGCCCGGGCATGCGTCGGGCCGCCTGCCCGCCGTGGTGTTCCGGCTCGGGATGTACGCCGCCCTGACCGTTCTGCTGCTGTACGCCGGCAACCTGAAGGAGGCCGAGCTCCCGCGCCGGCGCCTGGTGCGACTGCTCGGCTGGATGTTCGTGGTGACGGTGCTGGGCGGCCTGCTCGGCATCGTGGCCGGGAACTTCGAGTTCACCTCGCCGGTCGAGATGCTCCTGCCCGGTCACCTGCGGACGATGAGCTTCATCCAGTCGATGGTCCACCCCTACGCCGCCCAGATCATGGACCTGGTCGGCGGGGACCGTCCCCGGCCCGCGGCGCCCTGGGGCTACACCAACACGTGGGGCAACAACTTCTGCCTGCTGGCCGCCTGGCCGATCGTGGCGGCCTGGCAGTCCGGCCGGGGGCGCGCCAAGATGTGGGCGCTGATCTGCCTGGCCGTCTCGATCGTGCCGGCCGTGGTCTCGCTCAACCGGGGACTCTGGATCGGTCTCGGCGTGCTGGCCCTCTACGTCGCCGCCCGCTATGTGCTCGCCGGCCGGCTCTGGATCCTCGGCATCGTGGCCGTGGCCGGGGCCGTACTCGCGGTCGGGCTCGTCGCCACCGGGCTCGGTAGCGTCGTCTCGGCGCGACTCGACAACGGCAAGTCGAACGGCGTGCGCTCGTTCCTGGTCGACAAGGCGCTGGACGGCTTCGCCGACTCGCCGATCGTCGGCTACGGCAGCACCCGGAACACGGCCGGCGGACGGCAGTCGATCACGGTCGGCGAGAGCGCCGGCTGCGAGCGCTGCGGCAACTTCACCGTCGGCGGGAACGGCCAGCTGTGGCAGCTGCTCTACGCGCACGGCGCGGTCGGGACGCTCGGCTATCTCGGCTTCTTCGTGTCCGGTCTGTGGCGTTTCCGCCGCGACCGCAGCCCGATCGGCATAGCCGGCAGCGCCGCGATCGTCACCTCGTTCTCGGCGATGCTCTGGTACAACTCGCTCGTCACCCCTCTTGCCTTCATGGTCCTGGCATATGCGCTGCTCTGGCGAAATCAGGTAGTCCGACAAGAGGGGGAACAAGCATGAGCCCGGTCAAGACCGCGCCGCCCGAGCTGACCGCCGGCGATGCGGCCCTGCGCACCCAGTACCTCACCGAGGTGCTCGGCCTCCTCTACCCGCAACCGTGCCGCACCGACGGTTCGCCCGGCACGCCGATCGCCGAATATCTGGTCGTGCCCGATGCCCGGCGGCCACGCCTGCTGGTCCCGACGGTTTCCCGCCGCGTCGCGGCGGTCGCGGTCCGCCGGTACGCCGAACCCCAGTCCCGAACCGCACGACTCAAGCGCGACGCGGTCGTGGCCGCGTTGCGTACGGGCGCCTCGGGTGTGCTGCTGCGCGACCGGATCCGGGTCACCGGCCCGTTCTCGACCAGCATCGACGGCTACCTGAGCGAGGCGCTGGCCCGCGAGCTGGCGATCAGCATCCACATCGGACCGGCCCGGGCCAACCGCAAGCCGGTGCTCCAGCTGATCGGGCCGGAGGGCGACACGTTCGGCTTCGGCAAGCTGGGCACCGGCCCGCTCACCCAGCGGCTGGTGAAGGCCGAGACGGCCGCGCTGACCGCGCTCGGCAGCAGCGGCCTGACCAAGCTGACCGTGCCCCGGGTGCTGCACGCCGGCCAGTGGCAGGGCCTTCAGGTGCTGGTCCAGTCGGCGCTGCCGGTGTGGCTGCCCCGGGCCACCCTGACCCCGCGTCGCCTGGTCGCGGCCATGCTCGACATCGCCGGCTGTTGCGGCTACACGCAGGGCACGCTGGCCGCCGGCTCGTACTGGCACGAGCTGCGTCAGCGGCTGGCCGCGGTGGCCGACCGGCCCGAGGGCGTGAGCCTCGCCTCGGCCGCCGAGCTGCTGGTCAAGCACGCCGGCGAGACCGCCTTCCGGTACGGCGCCTGGCACGGCGACTGGGCGCCCTGGAACATGGCCAACGTCGACGACGCCCTGCTGGTCTGGGACTGGGAACGGTTCGCGACCGGGGTGCCGCTCGGCTTCGACGCCGTGCACCACGATCTGCAGCGGCGCATCCAGTCGACGGATGACGCCAAGAACGCGGTCGAGGCGACCGTGCAGCGGGCGGTCGAGCTGCTGGCCCCGTTCGGTGTCCCGGCCGAGGGCCGCACCGTGACCGCCCTGCTCTACCTGGTCGACCTGGCCACCCGTTATCTGACTGATCGCCAGGCCGAGGCCGGCGCCCGCCTGGGCGTGCTCGGCACCTGGCTGCTGCCGGTGCTGATCCGCCGGGTCGAGGAGCTCTGAGCACTGTGGACGTTCGTAAGGTTCCCGCGCCGGTGAAACGAGTGGTCCACCTGGGCTCCCGCTCGTACGGCCGGTTGACCGCACCGAGCCGGATGACGCCGACCTTCCTGATCTGCGGCGGCCAGCGCTGCGGCACGACGTCCCTCTACCGCGCGCTGGCCGGCCACCCGATGATCCTCAAAGCGGTGCTGCACAAGGGCGTCCACTACTTCGACGTGTCCTACGACCGCGGCATGGCCTGGTACAAGGGCCACTTCCCGCTGCAGCGGCACGCCGACCGGCTGACCGAGCGCTACGGCTCGCCGGCCCAGACCTTCGAATCGGCGCCGTACTACATGTATCACCCGCAGGCGGCGGCCCGGATCGCCCGCGACCTGCCCCACACCAAGCTGATCGCGCTGGTGCGGGACCCGGTCGAGCGGGCGTACTCGCAGCACCACCACGAGGTGGCGCGCGGCTTCGAGACCGAGCGCGACTTCGGGGCGGCGCTGGCGCTCGAGCCGGCCCGGCTGCACCGGCAGGAGGACCGGCTGGCCGAGGACCCGCGCTACTACAGCTTCGCCCACCAGCACCACGCCTACCGCGCCCGCGGCGAGTACGCCCGCTACCTGAGCGTGATGGCCCAGCACGTCGGCCGGGAGCGGATCCACGTGGTCGAGAGCGAGCGGTTCTTCGCCCGGCCGGCCGACGTCTACGACGAGATCTGCGACTTCCTCGGCCTGCCGACCTACTTCGAGCGGCCGCCGTTCGAGCAGCACAACGCCCGCCCGCGACAGTCCGATATGGACCCGGCGCTGCGTCGCGAGCTGACCGCCCACTACCAGCGCCATGACGACGCCCTGGCGTCCTGGCTGGGACACACGCCGGTCTGGCGCCGCCCATGACGACCGTTCTGGAAAGAGAGGCGACGAAAAAGGTTGCGCGTGGCGGCCTGGCCAACATGGCCGGGTCTGCTCTCGCCGGCGGCGCCGGCGTCATCGTCACCTGGGTGGTGGCGAGGTCTCTGGGTACTGACCAGGCGGGCGCGTTCTTCTCCGCCACGGCCGCGTTCGTGCTGACCGGCGGCCTGGCCAAGCTGGGCACCCAGACCGGACTGGTCTACTGGCCGGCGCGGCTGCGGGCGACCGGCCGCGACCACCTGCTCGGTGCCTGCCTGCGGGCCGGGCTGCTGCCGGTGCTCGTGCTGTCGCTGCTGCTCGCGGCCGTGATGTGGTTCCTCGCTCCCGCGATCGCCCGCACGACGGCCCATCAGGCGGCCGGTGTGATCGGCGCGCACACCGCCGGGCTCCGGGCGCTGGCCGTCTTCGTGCCGCTGCAGGCTATGACCGACGCCCTGCTCACGGCCACCCGCGGCTATCGGGCGATGCGGCCGACGGTGCTGCTCGACCGGGTGCTGCGCAGCGGGCTGCAGGTCGTGCTGGTCGCGCTCGCGGGGATCGCGGCGCTGTGGACGAGTGCGTCCCTGCCACTGCTCGCCCTCGCGTGGGCGGCCCCCTATCTGCCGGTGACGGTGCTCGCGGCGTACGCCTTGCGCAAGCTCTATCGCGCGAGCAAGCCGCCGGGCGTGACCACCCGGAAAACCGAGCGGAGCGAGGTGCGTCGCGCCTTCTGGCGCTTCACCGGCCCGCGCGCCCTGGCCAGCGTGGCCCAACTGGCGTTGCAGCGGGTCGACGTGCTGCTGGTGGCCGCGCTCGGCGGCCTGGCGCCGGCGGCGATCTATGCCGTGGCGGGCCGGTTCGTGGTGCTGATCCAGTTCGCCAACCAGGGCATCTCGCAGTCGGTGCAACCCAGGCTGGCCGAGGCGCTGGCGACCGGTGACCGCGACGCGGCCAACCAGCTCTACCAGACCGCGACCGGCTGGCTCGTGCTCGTCACCTGGCCGATCAACCTGCTGGTGATGCTGTTCGCGCCGGTCTACCTTCGCCTCTTCGGTGGCGGCTACACGTCGGGCACCCCGGTGGTGCTGGTGCTGGCCGGCGCGATGCTCGTCGCGACCGGCTGCGGCATGGTCGACATGGTGCTGGCGATGGCCGGCCGCACCTCGTGGAACCTGGTCAACGTGCTGGTCGCGCTGACCGTCACGATCGGACTCGACTGCGTGCTGGTGCCCCGGATGGGCGCGCTCGGCGCGGCGATCGGACTGGCCTGCGCGATGGTCGCCAACAACCTCCTGCCGCTGATCCAGGTCGGCCGCGCGGTCGGTCTGCACCCGTTCGGCGTCGGCACGCGCGCGGCGGCGCTGCTCTCGATCGGCTGCTTCGGCCTTCTCCCCCACCTGGCCACCGGGCTGGCCGGCGACGGGCCGATCGGCCTCACCCTGGCCGTGCTCGTCGCGGTGCCCGCCTTTCTGGCCGGCGCCTGGCTGCTGCGCGGCCCGCTGGCACTGAACGCGTTCAAACCCTTCGGAAAGAGGAGGACCGGTTGACCACGGACTACACCAAGGTGTTTCAGGACGCCGCGGCGGTCGAGAAGTACGAGAGTGTCACCTACGCGCCGGACAGCTACGCGTGGCAGATCAATCAGCGGCAGCGCGATTATCTTCGGGCGCTGGTGAAACGCGAGTTCGGGCCCCGGGCTCCGGTGCAGCACGACTTCGCCTGCGGCACCGGGCGGGCGATCCGCACGCTGCACGGCATGGTGCGGGAGGCGCACGGCTACGACACCTCGGAAGAGATGATGGCCAAGGCGGCCGAGGTGGGCTCGCACGCGGTGTGGCACAAGGTGCCGACCGAGGGCCCGGTGCCGGAGCCGGTGCAGGCCGGCCGGCCGGTGCTGGTGACGATGTTCCGGCTGCTGCTCAATGTGGACGATGCGGTGCGCGACCGCGCGATGGCGTTCGCGGCCCGGGCCCTGCCGGACGCCAACGCCGGCCTGCTGGTGGTGGAGAACCACGGCAACGCGGGGTCGCTGCGGCACCTGCGGGCTCGACGGCACGACGGCGAGCGGTGGTTCGCCGAGTTGTCGCACGAGCAGATCTATCGGCTGATGTCGCGGCACGGGTTCGAGATCGTCGAGCGGCGCGGCTTCTCGATGATCACGCCGGGCCTGCATCAGAATCCGCTCGCCCGGGCGGCCGATGCGGCGGTTCGGCGCCTTCCCGGCAGCGACCAGTACGCGGTCAACGTCCTGTATGCGGCGCGCCGTGCGTAGGGCACTGTTCGTCTTCGCCGCGGTGATCCTGATGGTCGCCGGCTGCTCCAGCCCTCCCCAGCCGGCCCCGCCACCACAACCCGATCTGACCGCTCCGCCCACCGGCATCGCGATCAACCCCGGCCCGTTCCAGTCGGGCCCGTTCCAGGCCCCTCGCCAGGGGGCCTATGTCGGCGCCTGGATCAAGCCCGAAGAGTTGACACACGTCGGCCGCCTGGCCGCGGTCGACGACATGGAGGCGAGCCTCGGCCGCAAGCTGAAGATCGTCAACACGTACCGCCGGTTCGAGCAGATGGTCGGCACCTCGTCGGACAAGGAGTTCCTGGCCCAGGGCGCGACCCTGATGGTCAGCTGGGCGACCGGCGACAACCGATCCATCGTGGACGGCGAGCACGACGACCTGATCCGCGAGCAGGCCCAGGCGATCAAGGCGCTGCACGTACCGGTGCTGCTGCGGATGCGCTGGGAGATGGACCGGCCCAACCTGCGGGCCACGATGTGGTCGGGCGAGGACTACATCGCGGCCTGGAAGTACGTGCGGAACATCTTCCGGTCCGTCGGGGCCGACAACGTCAGCTGGGTCTGGTGCCCGACCGCCGAAGGTTTCCAGCGCGGCGACGCGGCGCCGTTCTATCCCGGCGACGACCAGGTCGACTGGACCTGCGTCGACGTCTACGCGGCAACCCAGTTCGAGCCGATCGGACAGCTCATGGAGCCGTTCCTGCACTGGGCGGCCCAGCACCCCAAGCCGATCGTCATCGGCGAGTTCGGGGTGGCCAGATCGTGGGGGTCGGCCAGGCGGGCGGCCTGGCTGGCCGACGCGGAACGGACTTTCAAGGCCAACCCGCAGATCAAGGCGGTGGCCTACTTCGAGTCCAATCCGGACGGTAACGCGCCCGACAAACAGTTCCAGTTGGCCGGGGACAAACCGGCGTTCAAGGCGTTCCACCGGCTGGTCACGGATCCGTACTTCAATCCTTGACGCCTTCCCGGAACTCCAGGCGATCGCCGTGGTCGTCCGCGCTGTGGCACCGCCGGTAGTCCGGGAAGTGGGGATCCCACGTCACCGAGCGGCCGGCGGTTTCCAGTTTCCGCGCCACAAGCGAGGCTATTTGGTCCGGGCCCGCTGCACGGGGGCGCTGGCCAGCAGCCGCAGGGCGTAGGGCGCGTCGTGCCGCAGATAGCGACCGGCCAGCCGCCCCGGTTCGGTGCCCAGCCGATGGGCCCACTCCAGGCCGGTCCGCTGCATCCAGCGCGGCGCCCGGTCGACGTCGCCGGCCACGAAGTTGACCGCCGCTCCACACCCGACGAACCACGCGTTCGGCAACGCCGGCCGCAGCCGGTCGACGATCCGCTCCTGCTTGGGGAATCCGAGACCGACGAAGACCAGGTCCGGCTCGGCCCCGGAGACCTTGGCGCACAGGTCGGCCACCGCGCCGCGGTCGCGCTCGAAGCCGTACGAGGGACAGAGCGCGCCCGCCACCCGGAGCCCGGGGCATGCGGCCACCAGGCGATCGGCGGCCCGGGTCGCGCCGTCGGTCTCGCCCTCCCGGGCCGGTGTCCCGCCGATCACGAAGATCGAGCGTCGGTCGCGACCCAGCCCGGCCGAGAGCGACCAGATCAGGCTGCTGCCGGCCACCCGCTCGGGCAGCGGCGCCCCGCCGAGCTTGCTGGCCCAGATGAGCGGCATGCCGTCGGCCACCACCAGATCGGCGTCCTCGAGGAAGCGTCGCGCCTCGGGTTCACGCTGCGCCCGTCGCAGGATGTCGATGTTCGGCGTGACGATGCGTCCGCCCCGGCCGCGCGTGAGCGCGTCCCGCACGATCGCCACGACCTCGGCCTCGGTGATCCGGTCAATACCGGTGCCGTCCAAGTGCACGCGGTCGAAAGCCTCGATGCCCACCCAACGCCTCCTTCGGGACCATTCGCTCGTTATATGAGGCGAAACGAGCGAAGGCGGACCAAAGTGGCACGCGTGTTATATCTGGGTGGATTAGGACGTAGCGGCACGACGCTCGTCGAACGTGTGCTCGGCGAACTCCCGGGTGTGTGTGCCCTCGGCGAAGTGGTCCATCTCTGGCAGCGCGACATCCGCGACGACGAGCGATGCGGCTGCGGGGCCCGGTTCTCGGCCTGCACGTTCTGGAAGCGGGTCGGCGAGCGCGCGTTCAACGGCTGGGCCAACGTCGACGTCGACCGGGTGCACGCGCTGCGCGAAACGGTCGAACGCACCCGGCACATCCCGCGGCTGGCGCGGGCCGAGGAGGTGCCGGACGACGTCCGCGAATATGCGGGCTACTACGGCCGGGTCTACACCGCCGCGGCCGAGGTCTCGGGCTCGCCGGTGGTCGTCGACTCGTCCAAGCACTCGGCACTCGCCCACGTACTGCGCTGGGCGGCCGACGTCGACCTGCGGGTGGTGCACGTCGTACGGGACGCGCGCGGGGTGGCGTACTCGTGGACCAAGCGGGTGAGCCGGCCGGAGTCCGACGGCACCGACGAGATGACCCGCTACTCCCCCGGCCGCTCGGCACTGCTCTGGAACGCCCACAACGCCGCGTTCGGCCTGCTCGGCCGCCGCGGCGTCCCGGTACGCCGGATCCGCTACGAGGAGTTCCTGGCCGACCCACGCACCGAGCTGATCAAGCTGGCCGACTTCGCCGGGCTCCGGCTGGCGCAGCCGGACCTGGAGTTCCTCCGCGACGGGCACGCCGACCTGCGTGTCGGGCACAGCGCGGCCGGCAATCCCATGCGCTTCACCGTCGGGCGCCTGGCGCTGCGCCGCGACGACGCCTGGGTGCGCGCCCTCCCCAGCGCCCAGCGCCGGCTGGTCGGCGCGGTCTGCGGGCCGATGCTGCGCGCCTACGGATACCCGCTCGCCGTGTCGACTCCCCAGGAGGCGTGATGAACTGGCCGTCCGTCGGAGTGGTCATTCCGACCCGCAACCGCCCCGAACTGGTGCGCAAGGCGATCGCGGCAGTCCGCGACCAGCGCTACCCGGGCGAGCTGAAGATCCTCGTGGTCTACGACCAGACCGAGCCCGACTACCTGCTCGCCTCCTCGTCGTCGGAGGTCGGCTCGGTGCCGGTGCTGGTGCTGACCAACTGGCGTACGTCCGGGCTGGCCGGCGCCCGCAACACCGGCATCCTGGCGCTGGACACCGAGTTCGTGGCGTTCTGCGACGACGACGACCAGTGGCGGTCGGACAAGCTGCGCCGGCAGGTCGCGGCGTTGCTGGCCGAACCGGACTCGGAGTTCGCCACCTGCGCGATCGAGGTCGAGTTCGAGGGGCGTACGACCGCAAGGCTGGCCGGCGGCAGCCGGGTGACCATCGACCAGCTCGCTCGCTCGCGCATGTCGATGCTGCATTCGTCGTCGTTCCTGATCCGGCGGTCGGCGCTCGCGCCGGAGGCCGTGGGCCTGGTCGCCGAGGACGCGCCGGGCAGCCAGAACGAGGACTGGGACCTGCTGCTGCGGGCCGCCCGGCGGGCGCCGATCGTGCACCTCGACGAGCCGCTCGTGCGGGTGCTCTGGGGCCGCTCGTCGCACTACGCCTACGAGTACGCGACCAAGATCTCCTCGCTGCGCTGGATGATGCAGAGGCACCCGGAGATCAGCGGGTGCCGGCCCGGCGCGGCGCGCGTCTACGGGCAGCTGGCGTGCTGGTCGGCGGCGACCGGCAACCGCAGCCAGGCCTGGCAGTTCAGCAAGGAGGCGGTGCGAGCGAACTGGAAGGAACCGCGGACGGCGATCGCCCTCGCCGCGATGACCGGCGCGGTCAAGGTCGAGAACGTCTTGTCGGCGTTGCACAAGCGGGGTCGCGGTATCTGAACCCTCACTCTTTCGCCCATCCCCGATCGCAAGGTAGTGTTCGGGTGTGTTCGAAAATGTGGCTGCTTCAGGGGCGAAACGCGGATGCTAGCTCAACAGCGCCAAGCAGCAATTCTTGATCGGGTTCGGGCCGCCGGCGGCGTCCGGGTCAGCGAGCTGGCCTCGGAGTACGGCGTCTCCGACATGACCATCCGCCGTGACCTGGAGTCGCTGGCCGACCGCGGCCTGCTGTCCAAGGTGCACGGCGGCGCGACCACGGTCAGCCCCGGCTCGGCCCACGAACCCGGCTTCGCCGCCAAGTCGGTGCGCCAGCGCGCCGAGAAGGCCGCGATGGCCATGCGGGCGGCCGCACTGGTCTCCCCCGGCGACGCGATCGCCCTGTCGGCCGGCACCACCACCGCGGGCCTCGCCCAGCGACTCGTCGACGTACCCGCCCTCACCGTGGTGACCAACTCGATCCCGGTCGCCGACATTTTCTACCGCGCCGGCCGCCCCGACCAGACCGTGGTGCTGACCGGCGGCACCCGCACCCCGTCGGACGCGCTGGTCGGCCCGGTGGCGGTCGCCGCGATCGGCACGCTCCACCTCGACGTGCTCTTCCTCGGCGTGCACGGCATGAGCGAGCGCGCCGGCTACACCACCCCCAACCTGATGGAGGCCGACGTCAACCGCGCCCTGGTCGAGGCGGCCGAGCGCCTGGTCGTGATGGCCGACCACACCAAGTGGGGCACGGTCGGCATCTCGTCGATCGTCGCGCTCGAACGCGCTGACGTGCTGATCACCGACGACGGGCTGGACGAACAGGCCCGCGCCCTGCTGGAAGAAACCGTGCCCGAGCTCGTGGTGGTGACGGGGCAGTGACGTTCGCATCGCGCCAGGCCATCCGCCTCTCGGACGGCCGGGAGCTGATCTATTTCGACGAGGCACCCTCCGACCGCGCCTCCTTCCCCGACACCCGGCACCTGCCGCCGCCCCCGCACACGTCCCAGCTGCGCTACGACCCGCTGGTCGACGAGTGGGTG
>DASWRZ010000483.1:0-6720 GCA_036402935.1 Actinoplanes sp. | reverse complement strand
GCTCGGCCACCTCGGGGTCGAGGTTGTTCATCAACATGCGCTTGGCGGCCTCCTGGGGCCAGCCCTTCGCCGTGTACGTGCTGCCGCGCGGTGCCCGGATCTCCACTGCTCTCCTCCTAGGCTTCGAAAATGTGACGGCGGGTGGCGGTCGACTCGAACTCCTCCAGGCGGCGCTGCGCCGGCTCGGGAGCGGCGTCGCACATCGCCTGCAGCAGCACCATCGCCATCGCCATCGGCCCGGTGTGCAGGTCGAAGACGAGCTGGGTGCCGACCGCGGCGGGCAGCGCCACGTCGGCGGCCTCGGCGGCCGGGCTGACCGCCGAGTCGGTGATCACGACGACCGTGAGGCCGGCCGCCTTGGCCTCGCGGATCGCGTCGAGCGACTCTCTCGGGTAGCGGGGGAGCACGACCGCCAGCACCGCGGACGCGCCCGCGTGCCGGGCCTGGTCGATCCGGTCGAGAAGATTGGTGCCACCGGTGTCGAGTATTCGCACGTCGGGCCGCACCTTGGCGGCGAAATATCCGAAATAGCCGACCAGGGGCGCGGCCGCCCGGAGTCCGATCACGGGAAGCACCGGCGTGTCGACCAGGAACCGGGCCGCCCGCTCGACGTCGTCGAGCCGGCCGAGTTGGTCGCGGAGCCTCGCCAGGTGGTCGGCCTCGGCCTGCACGGCGAGCTGCATCGGGTTGTGCTCGGCCGGCTGCTCCCCGCGGGTCTCGTCGGTGGCCAGCCAGCGCATCTCGCGCCGGAGCGCCGGATAACCCTCGTAGCCCAGCGCCATCGCGAACCGGGTCACCGACGGCTGGCTGACACCGGGCAGGTCGGCCACCTCGGCCGCCGACAGGTAGGCCACCCGCTGCGCATGCTCCATGAGGCAGTGCGCGATGCGCCGCTGCGTGGGTGTCAGCCGCGCGCCGTGAAAGAGGTCGAGCACCCGCTCGGCCGTCCTGACCACTTCGTCATTCACACGAGCACTTTATGCATAAAAACTTTCAACGCGCCAGGCTTCCGGCCGCCCGAGTGCGCGCCGACTTTCGCGCCGGTTCCGTTCCGCCTGGTCGGAGAGCCCGGGCGAGACCGTCGCCGGACAAAGATCTGGTCATCGCGGGAAGCGGCAGAGGGCGGCGGTGGCGTCGTCGTGCTTCTTCCGTACGCCGGGTGGCGGCCCGGACGCCTCCGCCGCGCGAACCGCTCGCAGCAACTCGCGAGGGCCGCCGCGAGCCAGGTCGAGCACCTCCGGCCAGCGGTAACCGAAGTAGTCGACCAGCCGCGACACCCCGTCCGTGCAGGCGAGTGCCGACCCGACGGCGGTGAGCGGCAACGTGCCGGTGAGTGCCTCCTCAGCCGCTCCCGGATCAGTCGAGGCGACCCAGAACCCGCCGGGGCGGTTGCGCCGTGCCGCGACCTCCGACCGGGTCAGGCCACGCATCGCCGCCGTACGGTCGTCGGTCACGGCCCGCAGAATCCCGCCCGCCGGATCGACCAGCACCAGCGAGGAATCACACAGCACCAGGTAGTCGACATGCTCGCGCCGCTCCCGCAGCAGAACGACGGTCGACGAGGGGCTTTCCGGGTGTGCGAGGTCGCAGGCCCCATCGTGGGCGTCCCGCAGCGCGCCGATCGCGTCCGCCAGCACGTCGACCAGCCTCGGTTCGCCGCTGCCGCTCAGCCGCGGAACCAGGGCGGAACCGAGCGTGTGCACCAGCCACACCGGATCGTGCACGCAGCCGGTCTCCATCCCGGGCGGCGAGGTCACGCCGTCGAGAACGACCAGGAAGTCCTCGCCGGCCAGGACCAGATCCTCGTTCCGGCGGCCGGGCGCGGCCGAGGTCGCGAAACAGACGTCCATCAGAACAAGGCCGAGGTCAGCGGTGGAAGATCAGTGGCAGCGTGCGGCGGCGGCCGCCCCGGCCAGGTCGAGGGACGTGTCGGCGGGCGCGGTGGCGCCGGCCGCTGACGAGGGGGCGGCCAGAACCGCGGCGGACGCCGGTGGGGTGGCCGTCGACTTCGAAGTCGACGGGGACGGCGACTTCTTCCTGGCCGGTGTCGGAGAGGACGAGTGCGGCGCTTTGACGGCCCCTCCACCGGACAGACTCGCCGACGTCTTCTGCGTCTTCTCCGGCGAGAGTGAAATGCCGGAGAGCGTCGCCGTCCGCCCGTACACGTCAGAGATCTTGATCTTGAAGGGGCCGGAGCCGGCGCCGCCGTCGATGATCCAGTCGTTGTAGTCGGCGCGCTCGGCGGTGTGGAACGTGCCGCTCGAGCCGGCGACCTTGACCGACGCCAGCTGGTTGCCGTGGTTGTCGATCAGCGCCGCGAAGTAGTACCGCGAGACGCCCTCCGGCATACGGACGCCGAGCGGGCCCGGCACGGCCGGGTTGACCACCGTCCGGTACGTGATCGGGATGACCCCGGCCGACTCGGCGCCGATCTTCCTGAACGCGGTGCGGCTCAGGTCGAGGTGGCCGGTGCCGCACTCCGGGCACTTGTCGATGACCTTGACGCGGACCTTGCCCTTGGGGCCGGTGACGTCGAGGTAGGTGCCGCAGGCCGCCGCGTTCGAATACTCGGCCGGGCCGAGCGCCACGAACAGGTCGTCGTCCGGGGCGGAGGGGTACGAGCAGTTGGGAATGCCGCCGTCCAGGTCGTAGAACGTGGCCTGGCCGGAATGGGCCGACGTGGCCGGTGGCGACGCGCAGGCCGAGCCGGCGTTCTGCAGGATCAGGGCGACGCCGACGATGGCGGCCAGCACGACCGCCCCGCCTGCGGCGAGCCACCGGGGGTTGGGTCCGATCCGGCGGTGCGATCGCGGGCGCAGTTCGGTCACGCTGACGCATCCTTCGGGGCCGCATCGACCGGCGCAACAAAACTAAGAGAGGCCTAAGACAACGGGGTCACCCACTCGGACGACACCGTACGGCGCATCCGGGATGAGGTTGATCGCGAACAGCAGGCCCTCGTCGTACCGGCGGTGCCGGCCGAGGACCTTCAACGGCTGGCCCGTACGCGCGCCGGTCTCCTGATCGATCGTCGTGACCACACACCGGGTGCACGCCGTGGCGGCCCGGAACCACACCTCGCCGATCCGGAGCCGGCGGCCCAGCCAGTCGTCCTCGGCCCAGGCCGGGGCGCCGTCGACGACCAGGTTGGGCCGGAACCGGGTGATCGGGACCGGCTCCGCGCCCGCCTCGGCCAGCCAGTCGTTGACCGCCTCGAGCGACGCCGTGTTGGCCAGCAGCACCGGGTAGCCGTCGGCCAGGCTGGTCGAGTCGCCGGGCCGAGACGGCCCCTGCACCGCGCGCCCGGTCGGGTCGGCCTGCCAGGCGAGCCTGGCCGGCCTCCCGAGGTACGCCGTGGCCCAGCGCGACTCGGCGATGCGGACCGGCGCCTTGTCATGGTTGCTGAACACCCGCACGAACTCCTCCGGTCCGTCGACCGGCTCGCGCACATCAAGATCCGGGAGACCGGGCGCGCTGAGCGTCAAGCCGCCGGCTCTTTGACGTACGCGTAATTGCGTGAGCCGCGGATCGTCGCGCTGCGTGATGCCGACCCCGTCGTCGTCGACCAACATCCAGCGGCGGTCACCGGCCAGCCCCCACGGATCGACCGCCGCGCTCCGGTGTTCCAGCCGGTGAGCGCCCTTGACCGGGTGGGTGTAGATCACCGTTATCCGCATCGGCACAGCCTTACACGGCCGTCAGCGCGGGGAGTACCTCGGCCGCCGGGCCGTGCAGATTTACCCGGGCGATGTCGTCGAGCGGCGTCGGCAACGGGTTGATCTGGATCACCGCGCCACCCATCCGGGCCGTCACCTGAGGGATCTCGGCCGCCGGGAAGACCGCGCCGGAGGTGCCCACGGTGATCAGCACGTCGCAGTTGGCGGCCGCGGCCACCGCGGCCTCGAACGCGTCGCCCGGCAGCGCCTCGCCGAACCACACCACGCCGGGCCGGATCGGCGCGCCGCAGTGGTCGCACGGCGGCGGGGTCACCCGGCCCTCAACCACCGGCGCGCCTGTTGCCACCGTGGCCGCCCGCGCGCAGGCCGAGCAGCGCGGCGCGAACAGGCTGCCGTGGAGGTGGATCGGTTGTTTCGAACCGGCCCGCTCGTGCAGGTCGTCGACGTTCTGCGTGACGACCACGCACTCCGGCGCCCGTTGCTCGATCGCGGCCAGCGCCCGGTGCCCGGCGTTGGGCCCGACCCGTTCGACGGCCGCGCGGCGCCACTCGTACCACCCCCAGACCAGGGCCGGGTCGTCGCCGAACGCCTCCGGCGTGGCCAGCCGCCGCGGGTCGAACCGCTCCCACAGCCCGCTCAGCGCGTCGCGGAAGGTCGGGATGCCACTCTCGGCCGACACGCCCGCCCCAGTGAAGATCACGATCCGCTCGGCCCGGTCGATGAGGCCGGCGGCTTCTCGCAGGTCGGTGTCGCGCATGCCGGAGAGTTTTTCAGCGTTCCCCCAACGGGCGCCACAGGTATATCTCGTCGCGGTCGTCGTCCGGACCGACCCGCAGCGCACCCGGCAGACGGCCCACCTCGGTGTAGCCGAGCCGCTCGTAGAACTTCTCGGTGCCCGCACCGGCCCGGACCGTGACGTTGAGCGCGGCGAGGCCCATCTCGCGGCCGATCCGCTCGGCCTCCCGCATCAGGGCCGTGCCGAGGCCGCGCCCCTGCCCGCGCGGGGTCACCATGACCCGCTTGAGCACCCGCCAGTGATCCTTCAACGCGAACCGGTTGTCGACGATGAACAACAGACCGGTCAGTTCCCCGCCGTCGGTCTGGATCAGCAGGTGATCGGGCCCTTCTTCGATCCCGGCCAGCGACGTCTCGGCCAACGGCCGCACATCGGCCGCCGCGACCGGCGGCACGAACCCGACCGCCCCGCCGGCGTTGGTCACCTCGACCCACAGCTCGACGATGCGCTCCCGCAACATGTCGGTGATCGGCGGATCGAGTTCGAACGCGACGGCCATGCGACCAATCCTCGCGGACGGTCGCGGAAAGTGGGGCGGCGGCCCGTTTCAGCGTGACGTCATCGCGGTTTCAGGGCGTTTGGGCAGGGTCGCCGATGGGCCGGGTGCCGGATGAGCCGGCATCGCGGGCCCGAAGGGGAAAGAGCATCCGTGCGACTAAAGAGGATCGAGGCCGGGTCGCCCGCGACCGGGACAATCGTGCTGTGCGGGGGTGACCTCTCCTCCTCGACCGGCTGCTTCATGGCGGCCGGTGCACTGCCGGTCGGCAACTACAACCTGATCGCCATCTACAACGGCACCGAGAATTCGAGTCCTTCCGCGTCCGGGCTGGTGCCGCTCTCGGTCGTGGCCCGGCAGCCGACCAGCACCGCCCTGTCGGTGTCACCCGCCACGGTCGTTTTCGGCCACGAGGGCTCCGTCGGGCTCCAGACCACGGTCAGCGGTGACCCTCACAACCCCGCACAGGGGACTACCACCGTGCTGTCGAACGGAACCCCGCTGACCTCCCAGTGCACCGGCCTCGGTCTCTTCAACGGGACGAGCTTCTGCGCGCTGACCGAGAGTCAACTGCCGCCCGGCACCTATCAGCTGACCGCCGGTTTCAGCGGCAGCGCGAACTTCGCCGGCTCCACCTCCGCGGCGACGACGCTCACGGTCCTGGCCCAGCAGCCGACCACCACCAAGCTGACGCTGTCGCCGTCCTCCACGGTCATCGTCGGCAACGAGCTGACCGAGACGTTCAGCGCCACGGTCGCGCCCGCGACCAGCGGCACCCCGACCGGAACCGTCACGGTGTCGACGGGGTCGACCGCCCTGTGCGGCTTCATCCTGGTCAACGGCACGGGAAGATGTAATCTGCCGTCCGCGAGCAGGCTCTCGCCCGGCACCTACCCGCTGATCGCCACCTACACCGGCGACGGCACCTACTCCGGCTCCACGGACATGAGCCAGACCCTCACCGTGGCCAAGGTGCCGACCACTACCCACCTGATGATGTCCGCGGACACGATCGCCGTCGGGGGCGAGGACGCCGAGGTGTTCACCGTCCGGATCACGCCCACCATGGGCAGCGGCACCCCGACCGGCAACGTCACGGTGAAGGCCGGAGCGACGGCCGTGTGCACCGTCATCCTGGCCAACGGCTCGAGCTGCTCCCTCAAGCCGAAGCAGCTGGTCGCCGGCACCTATCAGATGACGGCCACCTACAACAGCGACGCCACCTTCGCCGGCTCCACGTCGTCGCCGGCGCAGACCGTCACCGTCAAGAAGAAGGGACAGGCCATCATCGCCGCCAGGAACTGATCCCGACGCGAGCCGCCCCGCCACCCGCGTCACCGCGCGGATGGTGGCGGGGCGGATGGTGGCGGGGCAGCGTCATGGCCCATGTCGTGGAGTTTAACGATCCCGGGTCGCAGCGCCGGACAACGATGGCGTAGGGACCACGTAGTCGAGGTCGCGCCGGGACGCGCCATAGCGATCGCCCGGACAAACTCTCGTCGATGGAGAACTGTGGCGGCGCGGCCATGGCCGGTCGGGCCGGGCGACGCGGTGAACCGCCCTCATTGCCTGTTGCTCTACAGGTCTTCTCTGGGGGCGGATCTTCTCTGGGTGCGGAAGAGGGGACTCGAACCCCTAAGCCCTCTCGGGCACGGGAACCTAAATCCCGCGCGTCTGCCTGTTTCGCCACTCCCGCGTAGCGAACGCGACCGCCGGTCCAAGGTGTCTGACCGGCGGAGCGTTGCATGGAG
>DASWRZ010000482.1:0-27797 GCA_036402935.1 Actinoplanes sp. | reverse complement strand
CCGGTCGGGTAGGCACCCGAGTAGGCACAGGCCGAGACCATCCCGAGCGGCGACGTGGCGCCGGGGTGGGTGTTGCCGACCTGAGGCTTGGGTGACCACCACGTGGCGGCGAGACCGCGCGCCGAAGGCAGCTCGGTGGCGGCGGTGCCGATGAAGGGATCTACGTCGTCGAGGATGGCGCGACTGTAATCAGATCACGGGCCCGCCATGGTTTCGAACAGGTGAAATTACTCCTTCTCGAACGTCGCTAAATGTCGCTCGCGGGCCTCGGTGAGGTGGGCGCGCATGGCCGTCTCGGCCTCGTCGGGGTCGTTGCGGTCGATCGCGGCGACGATCCGCTGGTGCTCCCGGGTGGTCACGGCGGTCTGCTCCCACGGGAAGTAGCGCCGGTGCAGGTGGAGGTGTGCGTGCAGGCGGGTGATGCTGTCGACCAGCAGCGGGCTGGCCGCCGCCTCGGCGACCAGGCCGTGCAGGTGTGCGTCGAGGGTGGTGAACGCCGAGTGCCAGGACTGGTCGTCGCTCGGCGGGATCGTGCGGGCGGCCTCGGCGACCAGTTCGGCGCGCTGGTCGGGGCTGGCCCGCTCGGCGGCCCAGCGGGCGGCCGCGCACTCCAGCAGCAGGCGCATGTCGAACATGTCGGCGAACTCGGCCCGGCTGAGCAGCGGGCTGACCGTGTAGCCGGCCAGGGGTCGCTTGCGGACCAGGCCCTCGGACTCGAGCCGGGCCAGCGCCTCGCGCACCGGGGTGGGGGAGACGTCGAGCTCACGGGCGAGCGCGTCGATGTTCATCCGGTCGCCGGGGCTCAGCGTGTGTTCCAGCACCGCCGCGCGGAGCGACTGGTAGACGTCGTCACCCAGCGTGGAGCGCTTCAGCGGGGGCAGCGACATGTTTCCAGCTCTTTTCGTCTCGGTGTCTTGACGACCGTACCTGTGAACTAGTACACATCCAGGAAAGATCCTATAGGATCTGCCTCCTCGAAAGGAAGTCGCGCATGAAGCGGCCTCTCACCCGCCTCGGCACCGCGGCGACCGCTCTGCTTCTTTTGGTCGCCGGCTGCACCAAGAAGAGCGACAACAACGAAGCCGCGGCCAATACCCGCGGTCCCGACCAGGTCAAGATCGCGCTGATCCCCGGCGGCGCGCACCCTTACTTCCAGCCGTGGAAGACGGCGGCGGCGACGGTCAAGACCGAGTTCAAGCTCGGCGACGTCACGTTCAACGAGACGTCGAACTGGGACCAGACCAAGCAGAACGACGTCATCAAGTCGCTGGCCGCGCAGGGCTACAACGCGTTCGGCATCTTCGGCGTCTCACCCGAGAACATCAACTCCACCTTCGAGGACCTCAAACGGCAGGGCTTCCCGGTGGGCTCGCTCGCCTCCTGCCCGGCCGGTGACGTCGACAAGGCCGACTTCTGCCTGTCGACCGACGTCGGCGAGGCGGCCTACAAGGCGACCAAGGCGGCGATCGAGGCGATCGGCGGCTCGGGCACCCTGGTCCACCTGACCGGCAACAAGGTCGACTCCAACACCCAGCGCCGCATCGCCGGCGTGCAGAAGGCGGTCGACGAGACCGGCGGCAAGGTCAAGGTGATCCAGACGGTCACCGACATCGACACCGACCTGCAGAGCGCACAGAAGGCGGTCGCCGACCTGCTCGCCGCCAAGGGCAAGCAGATCAGCGGCATCGTCACCACGGCGTACAACCCGGCGGTGGCGGCGGCCGAGGGCGTCAAGCAGGCCAAGTTGCCGATCAAGGTGATCGCGATCGACGACGACAAGACGATCCTCGAGGGGATCAAGAACGGCTCGGTCGCCGGTACGGTCACGCAGAACCCGGTCGGCCAGGCCACCGTCGGGTCGTACGCGTTGATGAAGCTGGCCGGCGGCTGCACGATGTCCCAGTCGGGCGTGATCATCGACTCGGGTTCGTTCGTGGTCACCAAGGCCAACGTGGACACGTACGACACCGAGCGGCAGGCCAAGACCGCCGACCTCCGCAAGGCGTTCGACAGCCAGTACCTGGTCTGCAAGTAGGAGTGCACGTGCCGGTCATCACCCACGCCGAGGCGTACCTGATCGATCTCGCGGTCGAGACGGTACGCACCGACGCCCTGCAGACCTTCGTGAAGCAGGAGACCGTCTTCGTCGAGATCCACACCGACGACGGCGGCTCCGGCCTCGGCTACAGCTACACCATCGGCACCGGCGGCGGGGCCGTGCTGTCGCTGCTGCGCGACAACCTGCTCGGCCTGCTGCCGGGCCGGGACCCACGCCGGGTCGAGGCGATCTGGCGGGAGCTGTTCCTGACCACGAAGGCGACCACGGTCGGCGCCATCACCTCGCTGGCGCTGGCCGCGGTCGACACGGCGCTGTGGGACTGGCGCTCGAAGAACGCCGGCGAGCCCCTCTGGATGCTCGCCGGCGGGGCCAAGGACCGCATCCCGCTCTACGACACCGAAGGCGGCTGGCTGCAGCTGAACACCGACGAACTGGTCGCCGGCGCGAAGGCGAGTCAGGCCGCGGGCTGGCCGGGCATCAAGATGAAGATCGGCCGATCACCGGCGCTCGATTCCGAGCGCCTCGCGGCCGTACGCGCCGCGGTCGGACCCGACTTCGACGTGATGCTCGACGCCAACCAGTCGCTGACCGCGGCCGACGCGCTGCGCCGGGCCCGGCTGCTCGAGCCGTACGACCCGTACTGGCTGGAGGAGCCGCTGCCGGCCGAGGACGTCGCCGGGCACGAGCGGGTGGCCGCCGGCACCACGATCCCGGTCGCGGTCGGCGAGTCGATGTACGCGATCGGCCAGTTCGCCGAATATCTCCGGCGCGGCGCGGCCGGCATCGTGCAGGTCGACGTGGCCCGCATCGGCGGCATCACCCCGTGGCTCAAGGTGGCCCACCTGGCCGAGGCGGCGAACGTGCCGGTCTGCCCGCACTTCCTGATGGAGCTGCACGTCAGCCTCTGCTGCGCGGTGCCCAACAGCCGCTATCTCGAACACATCCCGCAGCTGCGGGCGATCACCCGCGACGAGATCACCGTCGCCGACGGGTGCGCGCTCGCCCCCCGCGAACCGGGTCTGGGCATCGCCTGGGACCGCGACGCCATCGACGACCGGAGGGTGCAATGAGCGGAGCGGGGAGGCTACGGACCGTGGCCACAACGGTGAATGATCGCCGAGCCGTGGAGCGGAGGTAAGCAATGTCGGTGGCAACTGTCCCCGAGAAAGCCGAGGAGACGCCGCGGAAAGTGGCCCGGATCCCGCTCTGGGCCAACCCCCGGATCGGCCTGATCGTGCTGCTGATCCTGCTGGTGGTGCTGTTCAGCGCGCTGCGGCCGGCCTTCCTCGACACCCGGCTCACGCTGGTGCCGCTGCAGTCGGACATCAGCGTCTATCTGGTGGTCGGGCTGGCCCAGCTGATGGTGCTCTCGCTCGGGCACATGAACCTGGCGGTCGGCCGGATGGCGGCGACCAGCGCGTTCGCCATGGGCCTGGTGCACGACAAGCTCGGCTTCTCGCTGGTGCCGAGCCTGCTGACCGGCCTGGTCGTCGGCGCCTTGCTCGGCGCGCTGGCCGGGCTGATCATCTCGCGGACCGGGGTGAACTCGTTCGTGGTCACGCTGGCCATGGACTTCGCGCTGGTCGGCCTCATCACGATCCTCTACACCGCGGTCACCGACGGGGTGGCGTTCCCCGACCAGCCGGGCGGGATGGGCGCGCTGCGCTTCGACACCTTCGCCGACTACTGCGCGGGTGACGTGTGCGGGCCGCGGATCCCGCTCGTGGTTCCGTTCGCGCTGGTGGCGGCGTTGCTGGTCGGGCTGCTCTTCCGGTTCTCCCGGCTCGGCCGCGAGATCCTGATGACCGGGTCGAACATCCGGGCGGCCGAGCTGTCCGGCATCCCGACCAAGAACCGGATCGTCCAGGCCCACGCGCTGTCCGGCATGGTGGCGGCGCTGGCCGGCTTCCTGCTGGCGGCCAACAACGGGGCCTTCTCGGCCAGCCTGGGCGACCAGTTCCTGCTGCCGTCGTTCCTGGCCCCGGTGCTCGGCGGGACGCTGCTGGCCGGCGGTGCGGTGAGCGTCCTCGGCACGGTGCTCGGCGCGACCATCACCCAGGTCATCTACAAGGGGCTCAACCTGCTGCAGTTCCAGTTCGACCAGCTCCAGCTCTACATCGGACTGGTCCTGCTGGCCGCGTTGTCGCTCGACCGGGTGCGACATGTCATCGCCTCCAGACGAGGAGCCAAGCTGTGAGCATCGACAGCACGGCGGTGCGGTCCCGCTTCGCGGATCCGCGCTTCTGGCGTACGCCGGAGCTCTCCCTGGCCGTGATCGCGTTGATCGGATTCGTCGCCCTGGCCATCGCCACCGGGGGCAACCTGCTCTCGGCCGGCACGCTGGGCGCGTTCTTCCGCTTCCTGGCCGTGCCGATCGTGATCGGCCTGTCCCAGATGGTGGTGCTGGCGGTCGGCCAGATGAACCTGTCGGTCGGCGCGCTGACCGGCCTCTGCGCGATGGTCGCGGCCTGGCTGATGATCAAGGCCGGGCTGCCGGCGCCGCTCGCGGTGCTGGCCGCCCTCGCCGTCGGCCTGCTCGCCGGTGTGGTCAACGGCCTGCTCGTGGTGGTGACCCGGATCAACGGCTTCATCGTCACGCTGGCCACGATGACGATCATCCAGGGCCTCCGGTACGGGGTGAACGGCCCCGACACCTTCCAGGGCTACTCGGCCGGGCTGCGCCGCTTCGGCCAGGAGAGTCTGCTCGGCCTGCCGCTGGTCTTCCTGGTCGCGTTGGTGGTGGCCGCCCTGGTCGCCTGGTTCTTCGGCCGCGCCACCACCGGGCGGCGGCTGCTGGCCAGTGGTGGCAGCCCGTTCGCGGCCCGGCTCTCGGGCATCTCCAACGACCGCTCGCTGGTCATCGCGCACGCCCTGTCGGGGTTGCTCGCCGGGGTGGCCGCGGTGCTCACGGTGGCCGCTTCCGGCTCGGTCAACTCGAGCATCGGCGACGACCTGCTGCTGCCCAGCTTCGCCGCGCCGATCATCGGCGGGGTAGCGCTGGCCGGTGGCATGGTGAGTGTGACCGGCACGCTGCTGGCGGCGTTCCTGGTGCGCCTGGTCGACGTCATGCAGGCGCAGTTCGGCATCAACCCGCGCTGGATCGACCTGATCATCGGCGCGGTCGTGCTCGGCGCGGTGCTGCTCGGAACCGTGCGACAGAAGCTGCAGAGTTCTCCGGCTCGCTCGGCTCGTGCCCCGGCGCCCCCTTCGCCGGGGCCGGCGACGGACAACACCGGATCACCGACGGACACCACGGGGAGGTCCACCTGATGCTGGTCGCGGAGAAGCTGGTCAAGGTGTTCCCGGGGGTGCGCGCGCTCGACGGCGCCACCCTGCGGGTCGAGGCCGGGAGCGTGCACGCGCTGCTCGGCGAGAACGGCGCCGGCAAGAGCACGCTGGTCAAGCTGCTCACCGGGGTCTACCAGCCGGACGGCGGGCGGATCGTGCTCGACGACGAGGAGCTGCACCTGGGCGGCCCGACCGACGCCCAGGCGGCCGGCATCGGCGTGGTGCACCAGGAGCGCAACCTGATCCCGTTGTTCTCGGTGGCCGAGAACATCTCGTTGCATCACATGCCCCACCGCCGGGGGGTCGTGGACCGCAAGCGGCTGCACGAGGAGGCCCGGCGCTGCCTCGGCCTGCTCGAGGTCGATCTGGACCCGGCCGTGCCGGTGTCCGAGCTGTCGGTCGCCCAGGGGCAGCTGGTCGAGATCGCCAAGGCGCTCAGCCTCGACAACAAGATCCTGCTGCTCGACGAGCCGACCGCGTCGCTGACCGGCGACGAGGCCGACCGGCTGTACGCGGTGGTCCGCAAGCTGCGCGACTCCGGTCACGCCGTGGTGCTGGTCAGCCACAAGCTGGAGGAGGTCTTCGCGGTCGCGGACACGGTCACGGTCCTCCGCGACGGCCGCAGCGTGGCCGAGGCCGAAGCCCTGTCCGGCTTCACCCAGAGTCAGATCGTCGACCTGATGGTCGGACGGGCGTACGAGAAGATCGAGCTCGCGGAGCGTTCGTCGGACGCCGCCGCGGTGCCCGCGCTTCGCCTCAGCGGGGTTTCCACCTCGATCGGCCACCGCAACATCTCCCTGGAGGTGCGGCCCGGCGAGATCCTCGGGCTGTACGGCCTGGTCGGGGCGGGGCGCAGCGAGCTGGCGAAGGCCGTCCTCGGGTTGGAACGGATCACCGGCGGGACGGTGGAGATCCACGGCCGGCCGGCCCGGATCCGCACCGTCGGCGAGGCACTGCGGCGCTACCGGCTCGGCTATGTCACCGAGGACCGCAAGGACGAGGGACTCTTCCTGGAACAGCCGGTCTCGCGCAACGTGGCGGTCACGGTCTGGCGGCGCCTGGCCAAGGCCGGGCTGGTCAGCGACCGGTCCGAGCGCAAGCTGACCGACCAGTGGTCGGAGAGCCTCGGCATCCGGCTCGCCTCGCCGCTGCAGCTGGCCGGCCAGCTCTCCGGCGGCAACCAGCAGAAGGTCAGCCTGGCCAAGTGGCTGGCCGCCGAGTGCGACATCCTCATCGTCGACGAGCCGACGGTCGGCATCGACGTGCGCACCAAAGCGGCGTTCCACGAGCTCATCGCCGGGCTGGCAGCGGACGGGCGGGCGCTGCTGCTGATCTCCTCCGACCTGCCCGAGACCGTGGCCTTGGCCGACCGGATCGCGGTCATGAGCGAACTCCGGATCGTCGGTGAACTAGCTAATGATCATGACTACCCGCGGATGAGTCAGCAGATCATCCGGATGATCCATGCCGAGACGCATGCGGAGACTTCCTCATGAACGTGACCGAGACTGTCCCGATCGGGCAAACGGGGGTGCGGGTGACCCGGCTCGGGCTCGGACTGGCACCGATCGGCGGGCTCTACTCGCCGGTCAGCGAAGAGCAGGCGCGGGCGACCGTCGAGAAGGCGTGGGAGCTCGGCATCCGCTACTTCGACGTGGCGCCGCTCTATGGCAATGGGCTCGCCGAGACCCGGGCCGGGGCGGTGCTGCGTGACCAGCCGCGGGACTCGTACGTGCTGTCGACCAAGGTCGGCCGGCTGCTGCGGCCGGGCGGCGGGGACGGCCAGCGGATCTGGGCCGAGCCGGTCGACGTGACGCCGGTCTTCGACTTCTCGCCCGACGGGGTGCGTACGTCGTACGCGGAAAGCCTGACCCGCCTCGGCCTCGACCGAGCCGACCTGCTGCATGTGCACGACCCCGATGATTTCTTCGCCCAGGCGGCCGCCGAGGCCCTGCCGGCGCTGGTGGAGCTGCGGGACCAGGGCCGCATCGGCGGTGTGTCGGTCGGCATGAACCAGACCAAGATGCTGACCGAGTTCGTGCGCACCGGAATGCTGGACTCGGTTCTCGCCGCGGGTCGCTATACGTTGCTCGACCAGTCGGCGGGTGCCGAATTGTTGCCGTTGTGCCTTTCGCGCGGGGTTTCGGTGATCGCGGCCGGGGTCTTCAACTCGGGGATTCTGGCCGACCCGCGGCCGGATTCGACCTACGACTATGGCCGGGCGCCGTCTCGGCTGGTCGAGCGGGCGCTGGCCATTCAGGAGGTCTGCTCGTCGCACGGCGTGCCGTTGCGGGCAGCGGCGATCCAGTTCCCGATGACACATCCGGCGGTCACCTGCGTGCTGGTGGGGGCGCGATCGCCGGAGGAGGTCGCGGACGCGGTGGCGATGGCCGAGGTCTCGATTCCTTCCTCACTCTGGGGTGATTTGCGGGCTTCGGGGGTGCTCTCATGATCATTGATGCGCATCAGCACCTGTGGACGGCGGATTACGCCTGGCTGGCCGATCCGTCCCTGTCGGCAATTCGCCGGGACTACACGCTGGCCGATCTGCGCGGCGAAATGGCTCTTGCGGGCGTGGACCGGACGGTTCTCGTGGAGGCCGGACGCGGGGAGGCCGCCGAGACCACCGACTTTCTCGCGCTGGCCTGGTCGGCGCCGGAGATCGCCGGAGTCGTGGGGTGGGCCTCGTTGACCTCGCCCGCGCTGGCCTCCGAGCTCGATCGACATCGGGCCGGTGCCGGCGGGCGGCTGCTCGTCGGCGTCCGCGACCAGGTGCAGGGGGAGAACGACACCTATCTGGACCGTGGCGACGTGCGCGAAGGCCTGGCGACCGTGGCCTCGGCGGGACTGGTCAACGAGCTCGTGGTGCGGGCGTCGCAGCTGCCGTCGGTGGCGCGGGCGGTCGCCTCGCTGCCCTCGTCGACGTTCGTGCTCGACCACCTGGGCAAGCCGCCGATCGCCGACGGGGGCCTGGCGCCGTGGCGGGCTCTGATCGAGCCGGTCGCGGCGTTGCCGAACGTGGTCGCCAAGGTGTCCGGTCTGGTCTCCGAATCCTCCTGGTCGTCCTGGAAACCGGCCGACCTGGCGCCCTATGTGGACGCCGCGCTGGAACTGTTCGGCCCCCGCCGGCTGATGTGGGGATCGGACTGGCCGGTGCTCGAGGTCGCGGCCACCTATCCACAGGTCAAAGAGGTCGTGACGGACCTGCTCGGCGGCGAGGACCCGGACGTGTTCGGTGGGACCGCCATTCGCACCTATCACCTGGAGATCATGTGAGGATCGTCGCGGTCGAGACGCACGACGTCCGGTTCCCCACCTCGCGCGAGCTGGACGGCTCGGACGCGATGAACCCGGACCCCGACTACTCCGCGGCGTACGTAGTGCTGCGCGCCTCGGACGGCTCCGAGGGGCACGGCTTCACCTTCACCATCGGGCGGGGCAACGAGGTCGCGCGGGCCGCCATCGAGGCGCTCGCGCCCCTGGCGATCGGCGGGGATGTCACCGACCTCGGTTCCTTTGCCCGCCGGCTCACCCACGACTCGCAGATCCGCTGGCTCGGCCCGGAGAAGGGCGTCATGCACCTTGCCGCGGCGGCTTTGATCAATGCGGCCTGGGACCTGGCCGCGCGTCTCGCCGGCCAGCCGGTCTGGCGCTTCCTCGCCTCGCTTTCTCCGTCGGCCATCGTGGACATGATCGACTGGCGGTATCTGAGCGACGCGCTGACCCCCTCCGAAGGCCTTGATCTCTTGCAGGCCGCCCGCCCCGGCATTTCGGAGCGGATCTCGTTCTTGTCCGAGGGCGGATATCCGGCGTATACGACATCGGCGGGGTGGCTGGGCTACTCGGACGAGAAGCTGGTGCGGCTGTCCAAAGCCGCCGTTGCCGACGGGTTCGCTCTGATCAAGCTCAAGGTCGGCGCGGACCGCGACGACGACCTGCGACGGTTGCGGCTCGCCCGATCGGCGGTCGGCGACGACGTACGCATCGCGGTCGACGCCAACCAGCGCTGGGACGTCGGCGCCGCGATCGACTGGATGACCGCGCTCGCACCCGGCCGCCCGTACTGGATCGAGGAGCCGACCAGCCCCGACGACGTGCTCGGGCACGCGGCGATCCGGCGGGCGCTGCGGCCGATGGGCATCCGGGTGGCGACCGGCGAGCACGTGCAGAACCGGATCATCTTCAAGCAGATGCTCCAGGCCGACGCGATCGACGTCGTGCAGATCGACGCGTGCCGGGTCGCCGGGGTCAACGAGAACCTGGCGATCCTGCTGCTGGCGGCCAAGTTCGGCAAGCCGGTCTGCCCGCACGCCGGCGGGGTCGGGCTGTGCGAGCTGGTGCAGCACCTGTCGCTGTTCGACTACGCGGCGGTCTCGGGGCGCCTCGACGATCGCATGATCGAGTACGTCGACCATCTGCACGAGCACTTCGTCGACCCGGTGGTGATCCGGGACGGGCGCTATCAGGCGCCGACCGCGCCCGGCTTCTCGGCGCAGATCAAGGCTTCGTCGCTGGCCGAGTACGCCTTTCCGGACGGGCCGGCGTGGGCCTGATCCGTCTGTCGCTCGACGGCGGTGGCTCGGCGCCGTTGCCGGCCGGCTCGTCTACTTTTGACGGGCCCATCGCCGCCTTGGAGTACCTGGCCGCCGCGCTCGACGAGTTATCCACAGGTGATCCCCATGATCTTCAAAAACCCGCAAGAATAGATAACGGGGGAGGGCCCCAGCGGGCTGATCTTCCGTTTGCGCTGGTCGCCGGGTTGGTCGGAGGCTCCGGTGCACCCGGCACGGCGCGATGCGCGGCGATCGGCATCTCGCCGCTCTCCGGCGGGGTGGCCGAGACTCGGGCCGAGGGGCCGTTCGCGGCCGGGCTGCGTGCCGCGGGTGTCACCGGCGTCGTTCTTGACGGACGAGCTTCCTCGCCGGTCTGCGTGGTCGTCTCGGAAGGCCGGGCGTGGACCGAACCCGCCGGTGACCTGTGGGGCAGCGAGACCGGGCCGGCTACGGATCGCCTGCTGGAACGCTACGGTTCCGGGGCCGCGGTCGCGGTTGTCGGGCCGGCGGGCGAGCGGCAGATCCCGTACGCGTCAATCGTCACCTGCCGTCACCACCCGCTGCCGCGACTGGGCCTCGGAGCTGTTCTGGGCGCCAAGTATGTCAAGGCGATCGTCGCCGTAGGCGACGCGCCGGTCCCACCGGCCTCTCCGGCTGCCGTCACTCGCATAGCGGCCGACTACTCCGTCTCGGCGCGATCGAACAAGCTGACCGTCTGGCAGAGGGCGATGCCGGGCTTCGGGGTGTGGGGCGGCGAGCCCGGATACGCGCCGGTCGACGGCTTCACCGACACCACGCGCGGCGGCGGGCTCGGCGTCGTGCCCGACGCCATCGCCCGCGCCGCGAGCGTCGCTGCCTGCCCTGGGTGCCCCACCGACTGCATCAAGGTGTACGCGGGAGCGGGTCTCCACCAGGAAGCCTTGGCCATGCTCGGCCCCAATGCCGGGATCGCCGACCCGTGGCCGTTGCTCGCCCGCTGCGAGCAGCTGGGGCTGGATCCGGTCGAACTGGGCGCGGCGGTGGCTACGAGCGGGCTTTCGTCCGCCGATGTGCAACGCGCGTTTCTCGGCGCGACCGCGGCGCCGCCGGCCCAGGCGTCGCCGGCCCAGGCGTCGCCGGCCCCGGTGTCGCTGGCCCAGGTGCCGCCTGCTGCCGCGTCGGCTGCCTTGGAGCTCGTGCAGTCGCTTTCGCCGGCCGCGGTCGTGAGCAAGGGGGTGGCGATTCCGCCGTTCGACCCGCGGGTGCAGCCGAACCTCGGGCTGGCCTACGCCGTCTCGCCGATCGGGCCGCGCTACGACCTGATCGAACACGACCTCGACTTCGACCCGGACGAGGGGATGCCGTCGAGCTTTCCCGAGATGCGGCGGCTCGGTGTCACGGTGCCGAGGCCGCGCGGTGTGCTCGATGTGGACGGAACCGCCCAGCTGATGCGGTTGTGGAGCGGGCTGGACGCGCTCGGCGTCTGCGTCTTTGCGGCCACGCCGACCCGTCCGCTGCTGCTCGCCCAGGTCGAGGACCTGGTCGAGGCGGTCACCGGACAACGGCCGGACGTGCTGGCACTGGGCGCCGAACGGCTGCGCCTGCAGTTCGCCGTCAACCAGCGGCTCGGGCTAGGACCGTCCGACGACACGTTGCCCGACCGCTTCTTCGATGAGCCGGTGCGGGCCGGGCGCTACGCCGGTTCGGTGCTTGATCGGGTCGCCTTCGGTGCGGCGGTCACGGCCCTGCGGGAAAGTCTCGAGATCACGGGCCTTGTGCCCTAGTTGGATGATTGCCCGGTGAGAATCGTGGGCGCGGCGCTGATCGCCGTAGTGGTGCTGGCCGGTGCGTCAGCATGCAAGTCAGCGACGACGGCCGACTCGACTTCTGGTGGCCCGACTTCTGGTGGCCCGAGGACGGGCGGCTCGGCGTCGAGCGCCCCCGCTGTGCCCGGTGGCAGTGCCGCGCCCGGCCCGGTCGTTTCCGACCCCTGCCGACTGGTCACGGCCGGCGAGATCAAGGCAGCGACCGGCATCACCTATCCGAAAGGCACACCGGCGATCGGCGAGGTCGCCTACTGCAAGTACGTGCAGGGCTCGAACTACCTTGTCGTCGAGGCGTACCCGAGCGGTGACGCGGGCGTCTACGAGCGCGCGATCCAGGGCGCGGCGAGCGTCTCCGGCGGCACGGTCGCCAAGGTCAGCGGAGCCGGGGACGCGGCCGGCTATGTCGCCCGCGCCGGCACGCTCTGTGTGCACCAGGGCACCAGGAATCTGTGTGTGGTCGGCCCGGGCGAGAAGGCGGACCTCAGCCTCGCGCGGAAGGCCCTTCCCCGGCTGGGAGCAGCGGGCGCATGAAGGTGCGCTCGTACGAATTCCGGGTCTACGCCGAAGAGCTTCCGATAGTCCTCGTAGGCGGCCAGGCTGGGGAAGGTGAAGAGGGCCAGCGCCTCGTCGCTCGCGCCCTCGCCCGGGAGGAAGTAGCCGTGGTGCCGGCCGCCGCGGGCGCCGACCAGGCGGATCCACTCGGCGGGGAGAAGGCGTCAGTTCGGGGCGCCCGGGCCGACGTTGGAGTATTCCCACAGGCGGTTGTAGTTGACGTCGTTCAGGTCGCGGCCCGGGTCGGTGCGGGCGAGGAACGGCCGGCCCGTCGTGGCGGCCGGTGCCCAGGGCGTCACCGGGTTGAAGCCCGGGGAAAGGAGGCTGTCTCGCAGGACCAACTGGCCGTTCGGCGTGACGCCGGGGACGTAGCCGGTCGCGCTCGCCCCCTGGTCCCACGCGCGCCCGAGGAATCCGGTCGGCGCGTCCCGGTAGCCCCGGTCGGCGTCGATCAGTGAATGCGTGACCAGGAAGCCGTACGGGAAAGCCGGCGCCGTGTTCGGCGCGAAGATGACGCCCCCGGAGTTCTTGCGGCTGGAGACCAGGCGGAAGTGGCAGCGATCGAAGACCGCGGCGGCCCGGCCGAAGACGAAGTCGGTGTCGCCCTCGATGTAGCTGTCGCGGACCGACACCCGCGCGATGCGAGCGACGTCGTCGGCGTTGGTGAGCAGCGTGTCCTGCCGGCCGATCAGGCGCAGGTCTTCCAGTTGGGTGCGGTCGGCGTCGGTGCGTAAGGCGAGGGCCTGGTGTGTGCCGCGGTCGACGGTGTCGAGCAGGGTGTTGGTGATGGTCAGGTCCTTGAGCTGCAGATCGGCGCTCTGCGCCCACACCACGGTCGCGCAGAGGCCGGCGGTCGCGCTGGTCTTGGTCGCGCACGACTGGAACATCGGCCACGCCGGGTCGTCCGGAGCGTAGCGGCCGTCGGGGTTGACCAGGGCGGCCCACGCGGCCGGGGTGATCGTCGCGTCGACGGTGAACTGCAACCGTACGTCCTGCGGGCGACCGGCGCCGTAGATCGTGAGCGGCGGCGAGCCGGCCGGGATGAAGACGGTGCCGGTGTAGGTGCCGGGCATGATCGCGATCCGCCGCCGGGTGGTGCCGCCCATCCGGTAGGCGGCGTTGACCGCGTCCTGCACGGCTTCGCCGTTTCGCACGACCAGATCGGGGCGGCCGGTGACTATCGGTCGCGGTCGCCAGGGGTCGATCTCCGGTGCGGCGTACGCCCCGGAGAAGCGCCAGTAGTTCGCGGCCACGAACGGGGCCGCCTCGTCCGGGCTGAGGACCGGCCGTGACGGGGTGCCCGGAGCGGCCATGAGTGCCGCGAGTGCCAACGCCATCCACATGACGCCTCCTCAGGAATGCGCTTACCTCAGGGGTTTCGGGCAGCATAGACCCACCGGAGGCATTTCTGCATTAGCATGCGTCGATGTCAAAGCCTCGACTGCGGTGGCTCGCCCTGATCGCGGGCGTGCTCACCACGCTGTCCGTCACCGCCACGCCGGCGAGCGCCTCGACGATCCCCTACGTTCACGGCGATCAGACCGTGCCGGTGTACTCGTACGCGAACGCGATCCGCGAGAGCGTCTGGGTGCAGACCGGCCTCGACAACGACCACGACGGCGTCGGCGACAAGGTCGCCGTCGACCTGGTGCGCCCACGGGAGGCCGCGGCCGGCCACCTCAAGGTGCCGGTGGTCATGGAGGCCTCGCCCTACTACGCCTGCTGCGGGCGCGGCAACGAGAGCGAGCTCAAGGAGTACGACTCCAGCGGCACGATCAGCAAGGAGCCGCTCTACTACGACAACTACTTCGTGCCCCGCGGCTACGCGTTCGTCGCCGTCGACCTGCCCGGCACCAACCGCTCGACCGGCTGCGAGGACGTCGGCGGACGCGAGGAGGTGCTCGGCGCCAAGGCGGTCATCGACTGGCTGAACGGGCGGGCCAAGGCGTTCCACGCCGACGGCACCCCGGCGGTCGCGACGGCCTGGACCAACGGCAAGGTCGGCATGATCGGCAAGTCGTGGGACGGATCGGTGGCCAACGGGGTGGCCGCCACCGGGGTCCGCGGCCTGCGGACCATCGTGCCGATCTCCAGCATCTCGAGCTGGTACGACTACGAGCGGTTCAACGGCGTACTGCGGAGCCCCTCGTACCCGTTCTTCCTGAACCAGGCGGTCACCGGGCGTTCGGACGCGGACTGCGCCGCGGTGCTGAACTCGCTGAACACCGATAGCGACGACGCGACCGGCAACTTCAACGGGTTCTGGGCCGAACGCGACTTCCGGCCCGATGCGAGCAAGGTGAAGGCCAGCGTGTTCGTCGTGCACGGGATCAACGACATCAACGTGACGACCTCGCAGTTCGCGCTGTGGTGGAGTCAGCTGCGGGTGCCGAAGAAGATCTGGCTGTCGCAGATGAGCCACGTCGACCCGTTCGACATCCGGCGGGCCGACTGGGTCGACACGCTGCACCGGTGGTTCGACTTCTATCTGCAGGGTCTGAACAACGGCATCGACCACGCACCGCAGGCCAGTCTGGAGACCACCCCCGGCACCTGGATCGACCAGCCCGCGTGGCCGGCGCCCGACGCCCACCCGGTGCGGGTCTCGCTGGGCGGCGGGGTCCTGAACGCCTCGAAGCCCAGCGGTACCGAGACCTGGCTGGACAACCCGGACCTCACCGAGGAGCAGGCCGTCGCCGACCCGAACGCGGACGTCCCCGGGCGGGTCGCCTTCCTGTCGGCGCCGCTGACGAAACCGGTGCGGCTCTCCGGCATCCCGCACGCCACGCTGCGGGTGCGGGTCGACAGGCCGACCACCGAGCTCACCGCGCGGCTGGTCGACTACGGCACCGCCTCGCGGATCGACTACCTCGGGCCGGAAGAGGGCATCACCACACTCGACACCGAGTCGTGCTGGGGCCGGTCGACCGCGGCCGACGACGCCTGCTACCTGGACACCGCCGAGGACGTCGTGACGAGCGACCACGCCGTACTGACCCGGGGCTGGCAGGACGCGGCCCACCACGTGTCGCTGCGGTTCCGCACCCCGCTCAAGCCGGGCACCTGGTACTCGATCGACGTGCCGCTGGAGGCGACCGACCAGACGCTGCCGGCCGGGCACGTGCTCGGGCTGATCCTCCAGCAGAGCGACGAGGACTACTCCTCGCCGGTTCCGAGCGGGGCGACCGTACGCCTGGACCTGCGTGGCAGCTCGCTGACGCTTCCTCTCGTGGGCCGGGCCGGTCTGCCGCCGGCCGGGGCCGCGGCACCGGCCGTCACCACCGCGCCGCTCTTCGCGCCGCGGCGTTCTGGAGCTCCGCTGTTGCCGTAACCGCCGGCGGCGGGGCCGACCCGCGCCGGTTCACGGTCTGTGCCTGTCCGGGCGTGCACTGCGGATGGCTCTTCCTCAACCGGAGCGGGCGCCGGTCCTTCTGCAGTGCCGCCACCTGCTCCGAGCGAGGAGCTAGGACGTGACCTTGCGGCGGCCCCGGTAGGCCGCCACGGCGTTGCGGTCCGAACGGGGAGCTAGGACGTGACCCGGCGGCGGGCCCGGTAGGCCGCCACGGCGTTGCGGTTGGCGCAGGTCGTGCTGCAGAACCGGCGGGACCGGTTGCGGGTCAGATCGAGCACGACGCCCTCGCAGGTCGCGTCGGCGCAGATCGCCAGGCGGGACATCTCGTCGCCGCGCACCAGGTCGGCCATCGCCATCGCGGTCTCGACCAGCACCCGGTTGACCAGCGGCTCGTCGGAGGAGATCGCGTGCAGGTGCCAGTCCATCTCGTCGTGCCGCACCAGCTGGGGCATCGCCCGGGCGTCGGCCAGCATGGCGTTGACCAGGCCGGCCGCCCGGTCACGCCCGGCGGTCAGCAGTTCGCGCAGCACCGGCCGCAGTTCCCGCAACGCGGCCAGCTCGGCGCTGTCGCGGTCACGCCGGCCGGTGTAGCGATGCTTCGCATACCACTCGTCGACCTCGGCCACCTCGGTCAGCGTGTCCGGCTCCTCGGCGCTGTTGACCAGGTCGACCGCGGCCTGCAGCGAGGCCTCTGTGTCATGGGCTAAGAGCACCTTGACATCTTACGCAGACCTTCCTAGCGTCAGGTTCTATGACGCAGTTAGCCAATGACACCCCCGCCGGCACCACTCGGGTCGCCGCCTCCCGCGGCCTCGGCGCCGGGCTGGTGCTGGCTGTCGCCTCGGCCACCTCGTTCGGCCTGTCCGGCCCGCTCGCCACCGGCCTGCTCGCCACCGGGTGGAGCCCCGGCGCGATCGTGCTGACCCGCATCGGGCTCGCGGCGCTCGGGCTGGCGCCCTTCACGCTCGCTTCGCTTCGCGGGCGGTGGGCTCTGCTGCGCGGTCAACTCACGCGCCTTCTGGTGTACGGCGTACTCGCCGTCGCCGGAGCCCAGTTCTGCTACTTCTCCGCGGTCGCCACCATGGACGTCGCACCGGCGCTGCTGATCGAATACACCGCCCCGGCCGCGGTCGTGGCGTGGCTCTGGCTGCGGCGTGGGCAGCGCCCGCGGGCGTTGACCGTCGTCGGGGCCGTGCTGGCCGCAGCCGGCCTCGTCCTGGTGCTCAACCTGTTCTCGGGCGCCCATCTGGCCTGGTCGGGCGTGGCCTGGGCGCTCGGCGCGATGGTCGGCGCCACGGCGTACTTCCTGATCTCGGCCGACACCGGCACCGGTTTGCCGCCGCTCTCGCTGGCCGCGATCGGGCTGACCATCGGCACTGTGGTCCTGGCCCTGCTGGGCGTCACCGGCATCCTCCCGATGCACGCCGGCACGGCTGCGGTCGCGTTCGCCCCGGGCACGGTCGCGTGGTGGGTCCCGCTGCTGTTGCTGGGCCTGGTCACGGCGGCCTTCGCCTACGTCACCGGCATCGCGGCGAGCCGCCTGCTGGGCTCCCGGGTCGCGTCCTTCGTGGCGCTGCTCGAGGTGGTCGCCGCGGTCTGCTTCGCGTGGCTCCTGGTCGACCAGCTCCCCGGCTGGTCCCAGCTGGCCGGCGGCCTCCTGATCATTGCCGGCGTGGTGGCCGTCAAGCTCGGAGACCGCCGGTGACTTCAGCTCAGACCCGGCCCAGGTGGCGGGCCAGGAACCCGTCGTCGACTCCCACCCAGCGGATCCGGCGGTGGTCGCCGGGGTTGGCGTGCAGCGTCTTCTCCGCGGAGGCGAAGGCGTCGAACAGGGCCAGCGAGGACTGGCGATCTACCTGTTCGTCGTCCCACGGAAGAAGAAACTGGACCGGCACGGTGATCCGGCGTGCGGACTCGACCAGTTCGTCGTACACGAAGAAGCCGCCGCCGAAAATGGCGGCCCTGACCCGGGAATCGGCGGCGGTGAGCGGAATGCCGATCGCGGTGCCCATCGAAATGCCGCCGCCGTAACCGATCGGCGCCCCGTCACCGATCGCGTC
Organism: Actinoplanes sp.; assembly: GCA_036402935.1. Taxonomy (GTDB): domain Bacteria; phylum Actinomycetota; class Actinomycetes; order Mycobacteriales; family Micromonosporaceae; genus Actinoplanes. The sequence goes on along the minus strand of DASWRZ010000482.1, from coordinate 10,128 downwards.
GATGGTCGCCTGCCACTCCGGGACCGCCCGCTTCGTCATCCCGCTGATGTAGCCGATGCTGACCTCTTTGAAGCGTTCCTTGTCACCGGTCGTCATGGCCTGGCGCATATCGTCGCGGGCCTGGTCGTCCTCGGAGGTGCGCGGGCGGTCACCGTGCCCCGGTGCGTCGATGGCGACCACCCGGAAGCCCCAGGTGGTGACCGCTTCGCGAGCGCGGGCGGCCATCGCGGGGGTCTTCTTGTGCAGGCCGCCGCCGTGGCCCATCAGAATCAGTGGCGCGTTTGTCGACGGCTGCTCGGGTGACCAGAGCACGCCGGGGACATCGCCCAGGTGGAAGTCCCGTTCGACGACACCGTTCGACGATGTCTCTGCAGTGAAGCGCATAAGTTTTGATGCCTCTCGGGAGTGCCGTGAATGATCAGGCGCTCCCGACCGTGACGACGAGTGGGAGCACCCACGTGCGTGCTGCGGTCATGGGTCCCACCTCCTCGCGTGATGCCACGGTGCAACGGACGCTATCCGGTCGCCCGAAACCCCGCCAGCTAATTACGGGCCGGCTATTTACGGGCCGGCTGTTTGCGGGCCGGCTATTTACGGGGCCAGAGCGCGCACGGCCTCGGCGGACGGCTGCGACAACGCGGCGGCGGCCAAGGCGGCCGCCGCTTTCATGTCGAGGCCCCGGACCAGCTCCTTGACCGCCGGGACGGTTGGTGGGGCCACGCTCAGCTCGTGGACGCCCAGGCCGGTCAGCACGGGGACCGCGGCCGGGTCGGCGGCCAGCTCGCCGCAGACGGCGACCTCGAAGTGGCCCTCGGCGGCGCGGCAGACCGTGTCGATCAGGCGCAGGACGCCGGGGTCGAGGCCGTCGGCCAGTGCGGCCAGGGCGGCGTTGCCTCGCTCGGCGGCCAGCGTGTACTGGGTCAGGTCGTTGGTGCCGATGCTGACGAAGTCGACGTAGGGAGCGAACGACGCGGCCTTCAGGGCGGCCGCCGGAACCTCGACCATGATGCCGACGCGCAGGGCGTCCGGCGCATGGTCCAGGAGGCGCCGGGCCGCGATCACCTCGTCGACCGTGCTGACCATCGGGAACATGATGTTGACGGGGTGGTCGCGGGCCACCCGGAGCATCGCCCGCAACTGGACGGCGAGCAGGTCGGGGTGGGCGAGGGAGTGCCGGAGGCCGCGTACGCCCAAAAACGGGTTCTCCTCGGCCGGCCCCGGCAGATAGCGCAAGGGTTTGTCGCCGCCGACGTCGAGGGTGCGCAGCGTGACGCGCCGGCCGTCGAGGGCGGCGGCGATGGCCCGGTAGGTGGCCTCCTGCTCGTCCTCGTCGGGTGCGGCGTCGCGGTCGAGGAACAGGAACTCGGTGCGGACCAGGCCGGCCATGTCGGCCCCGTAGGTCGCGGCGGCGTAAGCGTCGGCGACCGAGCCCACGTTGGCCCCGACCGCCACGGTCACGCCGTCGCGGCTGACGGCCGGGTTCGAGGATCGAGCGGCGGCATGCTTTCGCAGCTTGTCCTGGGCGGCCGCACGCTCGCGGTAGGCCGATTCCTGGTCGGCGTCGGGCGAGATCACGACCTCGCCGGTGCCGCCGTCGAAGACCACGGAGGTTCCGGCGGGGAGATCCAGGATTGCCGGCCCCAGGCCGACGACGGCCGGGACACCGCGCGTACGGGCGAGAATCGCCCCGTGCGAGGTCGGGCTCCCGTAGGCGAGCAGTACCCCGGTGACCGTCGCCGGATCGAGCGTCGCCGCCTCGGCCGGGGTCAGCTCGGCCGCGACCAGTACCCCCGCGCCGCTCACCGGGGTGGCGGTCACGCCGAGCAGGGCCCTCAGCACCTGGTCACCCACGGCTCGTACGTCAGCCGCTCGCGCCCGCAGGTAGGGATCGTCGAGGGCCTCGAACCCGGCCGCCGTCCGCTGGGTGGCCGCCGCCCAGGCCTGCGGCGCGGCTTCCCCGTCCCGGATCCTCCGGTGCGCTTCGTCCACCAGGTCTACATCGTCGAGCAGCAGCAGATGCGCGTCGAAGATCTCCGCCTCGGCGGCTCCCAGCCCACGGGCCGTGGAGTCGCGCACCCCTTCGATCTCCGCCCGCACTTTCGTCAGCGCCTCGTCCAGCCGCTGCCGCTCGATGGCCGTTCCTTGGCTGGGCCGGTCCGGAATCTGCGGAGTTCCGGCGTCCAGGTGCCAGATCGGCCCGATTCCGATCCCGGGCGAGGCGGGCCGTCCCGTGGCGCCGGTGGACGGCGACGAAAAAATGTCAGACCCAGCCGCTTTACTCGACCCCGCCCAGCGCCGGGGTGGGGGAGGCACGGGCTGCTCCAGGGGCGACGACGAGGCGGACACGTCACCGGCCGGTGACGGGGATTCGCCGAACGCACGGCCGGCCAGCGCGATCAGGGCATCCGTCGCCTCGCGGGCCTGCGGGCCCGACGCCCGCAACTCGACCGAGTGGCCCTCCAGGGCGCCCAGCGTGGCCACCCGCGACAGGCTTCCGGCCGGCACCCACGCCGAGCCGGTCGTCGCGTTGCGCAACTCGACCGACGCGTCGAATTTTCGCGCCTCGGCGACCAGGCGAGCGGCCGGCCGCGCATGCAGACCGTGGGTATTTCTGAGCACGAACGACGCGTCGGACGGCGTACTCTCCGCCGGCGCGACCTCCGCGCCCGGCGTGAGTCCCAGCTGGGCCTGCTTGCCGGCCAGGGCGTTCGCCGCCTCGGCGGCGATCTCCGCCCGCGTGGCGCCGGCCGCCGCGGAGACCGCGGCGGCCACCAGACCCTCGACCAGCGGCGCCGCGGACAGCGTCACCCTTTCCCGTACGCCGTCCTCCAGCAGTTCCAGCGCCAACTCGGTCGAGAGCAGGGCGCTGCCCAGGTCCATCAGGACGACGACGCCGTCGCCCTGGTCGGCGTCGATGATGGCGGCCATGATGGCCGTGGCGTCGGTGCCGAACGTGGTCTCGTCGAGGCCGGCCGCCACCTCGATCGGGACCGGGTTGTCCCGCACCATTTCGGCCGCGAGCGCCACCGCGGCCGTGGCCAGGGCACGGCTGTGCCCGACCACCACCAGGCCGACCACGTCAGGCGCCGGCCGCGGTCGCGGCGGCGGTGAGCAGCAGGGTCACCGAGGTCGCGCCCGGGTCCTGGTGGCCGGCGCTGCGTTCGCCCAGGTAGCTGGCCCGGCCCTTGCGGGCGACCAGCGGGATCGTCGCGTCGCGGCCCTGCTCGGCCGCGGTGACCGCGGTCCGGAGGGCGTCCGGCAGCGGCTGCCCGCCGGCCAGCGCGGCGTCGAAGGCGTCGGCCGCGGGGGACAGGGCGTCGAGCATCGTCTTGTCGCCCGCGACCGCCTTGCCCCGGGTGACCACGCCCTCGAGCCCGGCCCTCAGTGCCTTGGCGAAGGTCGGGCCGTCGAGAGCCGTGGCGTCACCCGTCGCGGCGGCCATGCGCAGGAACGCCGTCCCGTAGAGCGGCCCGCTCGCCCCGCCGACCGTGCTGACCAGGGTCATGCCGGTGCGTTTGAGCAGCGCCGCCGGATCGGTCCCGGCCTCGGCCTCCAACGCCTTGACCACGGCCGTCATGCCGCGGTCCATGTTGGTGCCGTGGTCGGCGTCGCCGATCGCCGAGTCGAGCGCGGTCAGTTCCTCCTTGTGCTCCGCGATCAGCCGGGCGAACTCCCGCAGCCAGGCCGTGACGTCGACGCTGTCGCTCATGTCCCTCAGACTCCCCACCGCAGGCCCGGCGTACGCACCGGAGCGTCCCACAACCGCAGCAGCTCGTCGTCGGCCTTGACCAGCGTGACCGAGCAGCCGGCCATGTCGAGGCTGGTGATGTACGGGCCGACCAGCGACCGGGCGATCGAGATGCCGTTCTTGGAGAGGAGCTCGGCGACCTCGTGGTACATCACATACAGCTCGATCAGCGGGGTCGCCCCCATCCCGTTGACGAAGGCGATCACGCCGTCGCCGCCGGTGAAGTCGAGGTCGGAGAGGATCGGCGACACCAGCATCTCGGCGACCTCGTGGGCCGGCGCGACCGGCACCCGGCGCCGGCCGGGCTCGCCGTGGATGCCGATGCCGATCTCCATCTCGTTGTCCGGCAGGTCGAACGTGGGCTTGCCGGCCGCCGGGACGGTGCAGCTGGTGAGCGCCATGCCCATGCTGCGGCCGCTGGCGTTGACCCGGCGGGCGATGTCGGCGACCGCGGCCAGCGGACGGCCTTCCTCGGCCGCCGCGCCGGCGATCTTCTCGACCAGCACGGTGACGCCGACGCCGCGGCGGCCCGCGGTGTAGAGGCTGTCCTCGACCGCGACGTCGTCGTTGGTGACGATCGAAGCCACCTCGACGCCGGTCTCGGCCGCCGCGATCTCGGCCGCCATCTCGAAGTTCATGATGTCGCCGGTGTAGTTCTTGACGATGTGCAACACGCCCGCGCCGCCGTCGACGGCCTTGGTGGCGGCAGCCATCTGGTCGGGCACCGGCGAGGTGAAGACCTCCCCGGCGCAGGCGGCGTCGAGCATGCCGGGACCGACGAACCCGCCGTGCAGCGGCTCGTGCCCCGAGCCCCCACCGGAGATCAGCGCGACCTTGCCCGGCACGGGCGCGTCGGCGCGGTAGACGATGCGGTTCTCGAAGTCGACGCGCAGCTCGGGATGGGCCGCGGCGAGGCCGTGGAGCGCGTCGGAGATGACGGTTGCCGGGTCGTTGATGAGCTTCTTCATCGGTGGCTCCTCGCTCGGATGCCGGGCTGACGACCTGCCCTGGACAAGCTACGCCGAGGCGAGGCGGCGCAGCCCGCCCCGATCGTCATCCGCCCGGAGGCGTTTGCACCAGGAACGCCGTTCGGCATTGCCGAACGGGCCGGATAACGGATCGGTCGTCATCACTACAGCAGTGGCCGCCCGATGTGGTTCTCTGTCCTTGATCAATTCATCGTCGCGATTACGGGGAGAGGTACCACCGCGCATGAAAGAGTTCCGATCAGCCCGGCGTCGACGGAGCCCCATGGCGGCCGCGGCCGCCATGGGGCTTGTGCTCACCACCATAGGACTGCCCCCGTTGGCCGCGCCGGCCGCGGCCGCACCACCACCACCACCGACGACCCCGGCGCAGAAGCCCGCACCGTTGGACGAGCCGCACGCTCTGGCCACGGCGAGGTCCTCCGGCAAGCCGGTGGACGTGACGGCGGCGACCTCGCCGACCGAGACGCTGGCCGCCAACCCGGACGGCTCGCTGACGCTGACCCAGGCGGTGCAGCCGGTCCGCAAGCTGGTCGACGGCGCCTGGCGCGGCCTGGACGCCACGCTCGCCTTCGCCCCCGACGGCAGCGTGTTCCCGAAGACCGCGGTCGGTGACCTGCACCTGTCCGGCGGCGGCACCGGCGCGTTCGCCACGATGGCCGGCGGCGGCCGCTCCCTCGCCCTCAAAGCGCCGTTCGCCCTGCCCACGCCGACCCTCGCCGGCGACACCGCTACCTACGCGAGCGTGCTTCCCGGCGTCGACCTCAAAGTCACCGCGGACACCCAGGGCGGCTTCTCCGAGGTGTTCGTCGTCGCGAACGCGGCCGCGGCCGCCGATCCGCGGCTGAGCAAGCTGACCTTCGGCACCCAGGCCACGGGAATCAGGCTGGCCGCCGACGCGGCGGGCAACATCACCGGCACCGACGCGACCGGACACGCTGTCGTGACGGCGGCCGCGCCGCAGATGTGGGACTCGACCACCACACCCACGCCCGCCCGTTCCGGCCTGCGGACACGTTCATCGGAGCGGTCACCGGGCGGCGGCGCCCGCGTCGGCCGGCTCGCGGCCGCCGTCTCGGCCACCGGCATCACGCTGATCCCGGCCAAGTCGCTGCTCTCCGGCAGCGCAGTCAAGTGGCCGGTCTACATCGACCCCACCTTCGAATGGTTGGCGTCCGGTTCGTCGCTCGGCGGTTGGGCGGTGATCGACAAGGACCACCCCGGCACCAACTTCTGGAAGGATTCCTACAGCGGCACCGACGACATGCAGTCCGGGCGCGACCCGGACCTCGGCGGCGTTCGGCGCACGCTGCTGAACTTCACGTTCGACACCGGCCGGTTGTCCGGGGCGACGATCAACGACGCCACCCTGAACATCACCGAGACCTGGGCGAACAACTGCACCCCCCAGCCGGTCGACCTGTACGCCCCGTCGAAGGACCTGACCTCCTCGACGTCGAGCTGGAACGACTGGGCGAGCGTCTCGCTCGGCTCCCGCGTCGACCAGCAGAACGTGGCCTACGGCTGGAGCAGCGACTGCAAGGCGCACGGCGTGCCGTTCGACATTCGCAACCAGGTCGTCTCGGACGTCGGCTCGGGCAACAAGACGCAGACCTTCGTCCTCAAGGCGAACGACGAGAGCAACGGCGACGGCTGGAAACGCTGGAACAAATCCACCCCGGCGATCACCGTCCACTACGACCACCCGCCGGGCAAGCCGACCAACCTGAAGACCTCACCGACCACGACCTGCACGGGTTCGACCATCGGCGACACCGCGGTCAAGCTCTACGCGTCGGTCTCCGACCCCGACGGCGGCACGATCGGCGAGACCATCAAGATCTGGAAGACCAGCGACTCGACGGTCAGCCGGGCGTCCGACCCGAACAGCCTGACCGGTCCCTCCGGCACCAGCGCGCTGCCCTACACCGTGCCGGAGAGCTGGTTCAGCGGCATCGCCGGCAAGGTGCCGACGTCCTTCTCCTGGAACGTGACGATCACCGACTTCAAGTACACCTCGACGGTGTCCACCACGTGCCGGTTCACCTGGGACCCGACCCGGCAGGGTCCGCCGACCCTCGCCGACCCGGACGACCCGAAGATGGGGTTGCCGGTCGACGTGGGCGTCACCTTCGTCAAGGCGCATGACACCGACACCGTGCCGGGCGGTTACCAGTACCAGCTCAACGGCGGGCCGATCGGCACGGTCGACGCGGACGGCACGGGCTCGGCGACGGTCACCGTCACGCCGCGCCGGTTCACCAACATCCTGACCGTCACCAGCCTGTCGGCCGGTAACAACATCGGCGACACCGCCTCGGTCACCTTCCTCGCGTCGCCGACCAGCTCGGCGCCCGACGGCGAACTGAGCGGCGACGGCATCCCCGATCTGCTCACGGTCGGCGGCACCAACAATGTGCCGTCGGGTCTGTGGGTCGCCCCCGGCACGGGCAACTCGAGCCCGGGCCTCAGCGTGTTCTCCACCGACCTAGGCATCTCGGGCAACGGCACCATGGGTGACGGGCTGCCCAGCGACTTCGACGGGGCCCAGGCCATCAGCGGGCACTTCACCGGCAACGGCCTGCAGGACATCCTCTACTACTACCCGAGCGGCATCCACGCGGGCGGCGGGGGCGTGCTGAACGGCAACGGCGACGGTACGCCGATCTTCGCCGACCAGTCCGGCACCCAGCACACCCTCTCGGCCGGCGCCCTCAGCGACTGGAACAACGACAACCCGCTCTCCCTCGTCAACGCGGGGCAGCCCAACGGGAACGCCTACCCCGACCTGCTCGGCATCGCCGGCGACAGCACCAACGGCTACGCCCTCGACTACTACCCCGATCAGGGCGGCCTGCTCAACTACGCGTTCCCGACCACGCTCCCGGTGCCCGCACCCGACGGCACGATGCACTGGGACGAGTGGACGATCACGACGGCGCAGCGGGTCGACGGCACGGTCGACATGTTCCTGTGGGACCGCCTCACCGGTGCCCTGCACCTGTGGTCCGGCCTCACCTTCGACATCAACACCGGCACCTTCGCGTACGTCTCGGACACCACGCTCAGCACCACGTTCACGCAGCCGGCGGGCACCACGATCCAGGCCGCGGACATCAACCGGGACAACGCGCCCGACCTGTGGGTCGTGAAGCCGGGCGCGGTGGCCACCGCGTACATCGTCGCCGGCGACACCGGAACTGTGACGGCGCAGCCGGCACAGACGCTGAACACCTCGGCGCACACCTGGCTTCTCGACGACGGCCTCGACGGTGACCCGGTCGGCGCCGGCCAGGCCCGCGACTCGGTCGGCACTCTGCACGGCAGCGGCTCCGGCGGCGCGGCGTTCAACTCGGGCGACCAGTGGGACCCCGACGTCCAGTTCGACGGCACCACCGGCATGATCACGACGGCCAAGGCGGTCACCACCAACGCCGACTTCTCCGTCTCCTTCTGGGCCAAGCCCGACGCCTACAACGGGACCGTCGTCTCTCAGGACGGCACCACCGGCGCCGGCTTCCGGATCCTGCCGGCGCCGGAAGGTACCTGGTGGTTCAGCATGGAGCAGAAGGACGCCGCGTTCCCCAGCGCGGTGTGGAACACCGCGAAGTCGGCGGCCGGCACCGCCCGGATCGGCATGTGGTCACACGTCACGGCCACCTACCAGGCGTCGACCAAGAAGCAGACGATCTACGTCGACGACCGGGTGTCCGGCACCGCGACCCACACCACGCCGTGGTCGGCCGCCGGCAGCTTCCGGATCGGCACCATGCGGACCAACGCCACCACGTTGGGCAACGATTTCAAGGGCCAGGTCGCCGACGTGCAGACCTGGAACACGGTGGTCAACCCGGACGTCCGGCCGACGCAGACCTCGATCGGCGAGGCACCGGAGATCGCGTACGACAACGGCGGCGCCACCATGCGGATGTTCCGCTGGGTCTCCGACGGCACCAGCTTCGACCGCACCACCGACTACAACTCCGGTGGATGGAACCTGGCGAACGTCGGCGACCGGATGGCCTCGGGCGACGTCGACGGGGACGGCCACGACGACGTGGTCCAGGCCTATCAGCTGTCCAACGGGACGTTCGCGTTCTACGTGATCCGCTACGGCAACTCGGCGGTGAAGGTCTGGTACACCTCGGGCGCCTTCGACCTGACCAAGGTGGCCGGCCGCCTGGTGATGGGTGACTTCAACGGCGACGGCAAGGCGGAACCGGCGCTGGTCTACGACAACGGCAACGGCACCATGTCGATCTACCACTGGGTCTCCGACGGCACCAGCTTCCAGCCCGCGACCACCTTCGTCTCGGGGTTCTTCAGCCTCGCCGACGTCGGCGACCGCGTCGCCGCGGGTGACATCGACGGGGACGGCAAGGACGACATCGTCATGGCGTACCAGCTGTCCAACGGCACGTTCTCCTTCTACACCTGGAAGGGCGGCACGACGCTCACGGTCGGCGGCATCTGGTACACCTCGGGCGCGTTCGACCTGACGAAGGTCGGCGGCCGCATGGTGCTGGGTGACTTCAACGGGGACGGCAAGGCGGAACCCGCGCTCGCCTACGACCTCGGCGGCACCATGCGCATCTATCGCTGGCAGTCGGACGGGACCAGCTTCGCGCGCACCACCGACTACAACTCCGGCGCCTTCTCCCTGGCCGACGTCGGCGACCGGATGGCCGCCGGAGACATCGACAACGACGGCAAGGACGACATCGTCATGGCGTACCAGCTGTCCAACGGTGCCTTCTCCTTCTATACCTGGAAGAACGGCAACGCCGCGGCGCAGATCTGGTACACGTACTCGGCGTTCGACCTCACCAACGTGGCCGGCCGTCTCGTACTCGGCCACTGGTAAGACCGGGTAGGCAGGGCAAAGGCGCCGCGCGGTCGGCGCCTTTGCTTTGCCTCGGGGTTCGGGCGGGAGGGCGGGAGGGCGGGCATGGTGTCGTTCGCTGTGGTGGGGGCCGGATTCCGCGCGGCGGCGTACCGGCGGATCGCGGACCGGATCGGGGAGCCGCGCTGTGTCGGGGTGGTGGCCCGGACGCCGCGGTGGCTGCCGGTGCCGGTGTTCGCGGATGTCGGGGCGTGCCTCGAGGCGGTGGCGCCGGACTTCGTCGTCACAGCGGTTCCGCGGGCGGTCACGCCGGGCGTGGTCGTGGAGGTGGCCGGTCGCGGCGTGCCGGTGCTGGCCGAGACGCCGCCGGCGGCCGACCTCGACGGGATGCGCCGGCTCTGGGCCGCGGTGGGCGGGACCGGGCTGGTGCAGGTGGCCGAGCAGTATCTGCTGATGCCGACGCACTCGGCCCGCCGGGCGGTGGTCGAGGCCGGGCTGATCGGGACGCCGGCCCAGGTTCAGGTCTCGTCGACCCAGCTCTATCACGCGGT
>DASWRZ010000481.1:0-7806 GCA_036402935.1 Actinoplanes sp. | reverse complement strand
GGCAAGATCGCCCCCGGGTGAAGCGGGGTTCGGGAGGACAGTGCAATATTGGACCGCATGAGAGCCCGGGTACTCGTCGTCGATGACGACCCAGCGTTGGCCGAGATGCTCGGCATCGTCCTGCGGAGCGAGGGATTCCTGCCCTCGTTCGTCGCCGACGGTGAGCGTGCGCTGGCCGCCTTCCGCGAGAGCCGGCCCGACATCGTGCTGCTCGACCTCATGCTGCCCGGCATGAGCGGCATCGACGTGGCGCGGGCCATCCGCACCGAGTCGGGCATCCCGATCGTGATGCTGACCGCCAAGAGCGACACTGTCGACGTGGTGCTCGGTCTCGAGTCCGGCGCCGACGACTACGTGGTCAAGCCGTTCAAGCCCAAGGAACTGGTCGCCCGCATGCGGGCCCGGCTGCGCCGGGGCGAGGACGCCGCGCCCGAGATGCTGACCATCGGGCCGCCCGGCAACCAGATCACCATCGACGTCCCGGCGCATACCGTGTCGCGCGACGCCGAAGAGGTGAAGCTGACCCCGCTCGAGTTCGACCTGCTGGTCGCCCTGGCCCGCAAGCCGCGCCAGGTGTTCACCCGCGAGGTGCTGCTCGAGCAGGTCTGGGGTTACCGGCACGCGGCCGACACCCGTCTGGTCAACGTGCACGTCCAACGGCTCCGGGCCAAGATCGAGCCCGACCCCGAACGCCCCGAGATCATCCTTACCGTCCGGGGAGTCGGCTACAAGGCGGGCACCGGATAGTCGTCCCGAGCGGCTAACCTTGCCCGCGAGATGCGCGCTCCGTCCTGGCTTCCGCTGCCCGTACGCCGCACCCTGAGGGTGGTGCGGCGCTACTGGCGGTTCGGGCTGCGCCGCTTCGAGCGGTTCTCCGCGCCGGTCCGGCGCTCCTGGCGGCGGTCTCTGCAGTTGCGGGTCGTCGCGCTCACCCTGATCGCCTCCGGGGTGCTGGTCGGCGCGTTCGGCTGGTTCGTCGCCGACCGCAGCGCCAAGATCCTGCTCGGCCGCGCGCAGGACGAGGTCAGCTCGTCCATGACCAGCAAGGTCAACTACACCGAGCAGCAGCTCACGGTCTTCCAGCGGACCGACGACAAGAAGCTGCCGGCGAGCATGAACACGGCGGTCAGCCAGCTGGTCGACGGCAACCCGACCGAGTCCGGCGGCTCGATCCTCTCGCTGCGCGCGACCAACTACCGCGGTCTGGAGCCGGTGACGCTGCCCGACGTCGAGACCAGCGGCCTGGTCACGTCCGACCTGATCACGCCCGACCTGATCGCCGCCGTGGCCGGTTCCGGCCGGGCCGACGACCACGGTCACGTGGCCGACCAGATCCGCACCGTCAAGGTCAACGGGCAGTCCACGAAGTACCTGGTCTACGGCTCACCGGTGCCCACCAGCTTCGGTCACCTCGAGCTTTACTACGCCGTGCCGCTGACCACCGAGGACAGCGCGGCCAACCAGATCCGCACCACCGTGCTGGTCACCGGTCTCGCCCTGGTGATCCTGCTCGGCGTGGTCGCCGGCCTGGTCACGCGCCTGGTGGTGACCCCGGTGCGGGTCGCCGCCCGCACCGCCCAGCGACTGTCGGCCGGGCTCCTCGACCAGCGTATGAAGGTCGACGGCGAAGACGACCTGGCCCTGCTCGCGGCCGCGTTCAACCAGATGGCGGCCAACCTCCAGCGGCAGATCGTGCGGCTCGAAGAGATGTCCCGCCTCCAGCGCCGGTTCACCTCCGATGTCTCCCACGAGCTGCGCACGCCGCTGACCACGGTCCGCATGGCAGCCGACCTGATCTTCTCCGAGCGCGACGAGTTCGACCCGGCGGTGGCCCGCAGCGCCGAGCTGCTGCAGGCCGAGCTCGACCGGTTCGAGAGCCTGCTCACCGACCTGCTCGAGATCAGCCGGTTCGACGCCGGTTTCGCCGCGCTCGACGCCGAGCACAGCGACCTGGTTCCGATCGTCGAGCGGGTCGCCGAGCGGCTGTCCGGCCTGGCCGAGCGGGTCGGTGTCCAGATCCAGCTGCGGCTGCCCGACACTCCGGTGATCGCCGAGGTCGACCCGCGCCGGGTCGAGCGGGTGCTGCGCAACCTGGTCGGCAACGCGGTCGAGCACGGCGAGGCCCGTCCGGTGCGGGTCACCCTGGCCGGCGACGAGGGCGCGGTCGCGATCACCGTTCGCGACTACGGCTGCGGGCTCAAGCCGGGGGAGGAGCGGCTGGTCTTCAACCGGTTCTGGCGGGCCGACCCGTCCCGGGCCCGGCAGACCGGCGGCACCGGCCTCGGCCTGTCGATCAGCGCGGAAGACGCCCGGCTGCACGGCGGCTGGCTCGAGGCGTGGGGCACGCCGGGCGGCGGTGCCCAGTTCCGCCTCACCCTGCCGGTGCGAGCCGGCGATCGGCTGGTGGCGGCCCCGTTGCCGCTGATCCCGCGCGACCGTGATCAGCCGGCGCTGGAGAGCGTCCCCGAGCCGACCGAGGTGAGCTGATGCGCCGCCGTGCTCTCGCCCTCATCGCGCTGGCCGTCCTGATGCTCGGCGGTTGCGGCATTCCCGACTCGACCGACGTGAAGGTGCTCGGCGACGGGCAGGCGGCCGGTCCGGCTCAGGACATCGACGCTCCGCCTCCGCGCCCGGTGACGCGGTCGTCGACCGGAGACGTCGCGACGTTCGTCGGCAACTACCTCAAGGCGGCGGCCGGCGACCCGGACGGAGCAGTCCAGCGGGCCAAGGAATTCATGGACTCCGACTTCGCGGCCACCTTCAAGCCGTCGACCTCCGACATCACGGTGGTGCGACCGACCGAGCAGCCATTGGTCAACTCGGGTAGCCCCTATGTCTCGCTGAACGTCGAGCAGGTCGGCACGCTGAAGGAGAACGGGGAGCTGGTGCCGCTGGCCCACCCGGCGCAGACCGAAAAGCTGCATTTCACGGTCACGTCGATCGGCGACAAGGGCCTGTTCATCGCGAAAGCCGATCCTCCGGTGCTGGTCCTGTCCGACGTCGGCCTGACGACGTACTACCAGCAGCACACGATCTATTTCTGGAACAGCGACAACACCGGCCTGGTGCCCGACGTGCGCTACATGCCGCTGAGCGTGCCGAGCGCGCAGCAGCCGACGGTGATTCTCAACTGGCTCGCGGGCGGGCCGGCCGACTGGCTCCCGCCGGCCGCGGTCCCGCTGCCGCAGGGCACCGCGCCGCCGCCCGACAACATCCCGGCGATCAGCAACGACGAGCTGCAGGTCAAGCTGAACTCGCAGGGGCCGGCGTGGGACGCGGCCGAGCTCGACCGCCTGGCCCAGCAGTTGCAGTGGTCGCTGCGCCCGCTGACACCCAAGACACTCGAACTCACGGTCGGGCACCAAAGTCCGGTGAAGTTCTCGGGTGAGCAGAACAGCCCGGATGCCAATCCGGCGTCCCGGCTGCTCGACGACCCGGATCGGTTCGTCGTCTACAACGGCGTGATCCGGCGGCTCTCGGAGTCCCCCCACGCGGTCAGCCAGGTTCCGGTGCTCAAGCCGGCGGCCAACAAGGGCGTGCAGTCGGCGGCGATGAGCAGCCAGTCCGGCCAGACCCTGGCGGCCGTGGTCTCGGTGGCCGGCAAGGACAAGGCGCCGGCCCTGCGGGTGGCCTCGGCGCCGAGCGGCAAGGAGGCCGACCTGCGCGCGGTGCACGGCCTCAAAGGGACGCTGGGTCATCCCGCCTGGGTGGTCGCCGGCTCTTCCGACGCCGACGGCGCGGTCGGGCTGATCACCGTGAACAACCACCTCTTCAGCTTCTCCGCCGACGGTTCGGACGCTCAGCCGGTCGAATGGCAGCAGGGCGGTGACCCGGGCGCGATCAGCGCGTTCTCGGTCGCCCCGGACGGGCACCGCATCGCGCTGGCGTCGGGCGGCAAGCTTTTGCGGGCGGTGCTCACGGTCGGCAGCGACGGGGTGGTGGTGATGTCGTCGCCCTCTCAGATCGACACGCCCGGCCTGTCGTCGATCACCGCGGTGGCCTGGAGCAGCGAGGGGTGGCTGGTGGTCGCCGGCGTCAACAAGAACCGCCGGGTGTCGATCTATGACGTGTCGATCGACGGTTCCCAGTCGGCGATGCGGCTCGACGACATCGGCGACGAATCGATCACCTACCTGACGGCGTACCCGATCAACCCGCTTACCCACTCCCAGCTGTCCGACGCGAAGGTGGCCTACGTCATCGCCGGCGCCGCCGGGATCGCGGCCGGCTACCCCGTGCCGATCAAGACCGCCGACCTCGCCGGGCCGGCCAACAGCCCCTCGTCGAGCACCTCGGTCCTCACCTCGCCGTTCTTCCTGAACTGAACCGAACTGAACCGAACCGAACTGAACCGACCGAACTGAACTGAACCGACTTGCTCCTCTCGCTTCTCGGCGACGTCGCCGATCTCTTCCTGCCGAGTGCCTGCGCGGGCTGCGGCGCCGAACGTGTGCGCCTGCGCTACGGCGCTTGCGACCGCTGCGCCGCCGCCCTCGAGGCGCTCACGCCCTTGGCGACCGCGCCCCGGCCGCCTCCGCCGGGCATGCCGCGATGTGTCGCCGTCGGGCCGTACGCGGGCGAACTGCGCGGCACTCTCCTGGCGTACAAGGAACGCGGCCGGCACCGCCTCGCCCGGCCTCTGGGCACCCTGCTGGCGTCGGCGGTGGCCCGGCTGGCGCCGAAAGGCGCCCCGGTGTTCCTGGTGCCGATCCCGTCCACCGCGGCCGCCACCCGCGAGCGTGGCGGGGACCACATGACACGACTGGCCGCACATGCCGTGCGACGTCTGCGCGAGGCGGGTTGGCAGGCTGATCTGACCCACCTTCTGCGAGCGTTACCAAAGCCTGACGCAGCGTCACTGAGCGTGGGTGAGCGTGCGGTTGCGGCTGAGAGTTCGCTGCGAATCCGACCCGCCCGAATCGGCAAATTCTCCCGCCGATCCCCCGGAAAAGGCACGCTGGTGGTGGTGGACGACATCGTCACGACCGGCGCGACGCTGGCCGTGGCGACGGCCCGGCTCGAGGAGGCGAACGTGCAGGTCACCGGGGCCGCGGTGCTGGCCGCCACGCGACTGCGCCGCCCTTCCCGAGAGCGTTTCGCGACTTTTCTCCCGGGGATTACCGAAAAGGCGGAACGTCGGCCATCTGGTATCCCGAACGAGGGGTGACGTGGGAGCGTCGGCACGTTAGCGTCTTGGTGACGAGGGTACGTGCGCTGCACTGCCCGCCCACCGGGAGCGCGGAGAGATCCGCAGACCGCCGCACCGGAAAGGAGTCGTCTCATTCGCGATCGGTCACGCCACGTAGTCAGGTTACGGAGGGCATGACCAGAGCCGGATCACCGCGTCGCAGTTCGGTGCCCGTGGACAGGGCGCCCGCAGAACACAACGTTGGGGGAGGTCACGAGTGGACATTGTCGTCAAGGGCCGCAACGTAGAGGTTCCGGACCATTACCGGGAACATGTCGCCGACAAGCTCAGCAAGGTCGAGCGATACGACCAGAAGCTGATGCGCGCCGATGTGGAGCTCTTCCACGAGCGCAATCCGCGCCAGGCCGACAAGTGCCAGCGGGTCGAGATCACGGTCATGACCAGGGGCCCGGTCGTACGCGCCGAGGCCTGTGCCAAGGACTTCTACGCAGCTCTGGACTGTGCCATCACCAAGCTTGACGGACGGTTGCGGCGCTCGGCCGACCGCCGTCGTGTCCACCGCGGCCGGCACGCGCCGGTCTCGGTCTCGGCGGCCACCGCCGGCCTGCCGACCGATCTGAGCATGAACGGGTCAGAGGAGGGCGCGTCCGTCGCTACCGCGCTCGCCGAGCACGATGAGGACCAACCCTGGCGCATCGTGCGCGAGAAGGAGCACCCGGCCGACCCGATGACCGTCGACGACGCCCTCTTCCAGATGGAGCTCGTCGGGCACGACTTCTATCTCTTCCTGGACAAGGACAGCGGCCGGCCGAGCGTCGTCTACCGACGACGCGGCTATGACTACGGCATCCTCTCACTCGAGTCGAACGCCTAGCCGCACACGGTTCCTCAGTGATCCAGCGTCAACCGTCCAGCCGGGGACCTTCGGCCAGGAGGTCCTCGGCGAGGAGCACGAACTGGACGTCGTCCTCGCGGACCCCGTCCGGTCCGGGCAGCCGTGAGCGCAGATAGGCCTCACGCTTGAACCCCGCCTTTTCCAGCACCCGTTGCGACGCCTTGTTGTCCGGGTTGGCCCCGGCGATCAGGCGCGCGATGTCGGTCTCGGCGAAGGCCCAGAGAGCCACCAGCTGCGCGGCCCGAGTGGTGAAACCACGCCCGCGGAACTCGGGGAGCGTGCTGTAGCCGATCATGGCCTGGTTGGTCACCGGCTCCTGATAGAAGAGACCGAGCTCGCCGGCCGGTCGCCCGCTGGCCGTGTCGACGATGACCAGGTCGGCCCGGGTTCCGGCCAGCCAGTGCGCGGGTGCCCGCACGGCGCGCCGGTGCAGCTGCTCCGCGGTCGGCCGCACCGCCGGCACGCTCGTCGCGACCACCTCGGGCAGGCTGCGCAGGGTGGTCAGAAACTCGACGTCGTCCGGTGCGAGCGGGCGCAGGGTCACCACACCGTCCGAGAGTTCGCCGCCGGGCAGGTCGGGCAGCAGCCGGGGGAGCGGCTCGCCCGAGTCGGCGGCCAGGCGGGCGAACGCGATCAGATCGTCGCGGCCGCCGCTGCGGTCGGGGAGGGCTCCCCGGCGTACGCCCTCGCGCTGATAGCCCGCGGCCAGCGCGACGCGCTGGCTGACCCAATTTTCCCAATGGGTGAGGAGCTCGAGGCGTTCGAGGCCGGTGGTCAGCGCGTGCGCGCTCAGCGTACGCACCGCGGCCGTGGCGATGCCGCGGCCGCGCGCCCACGGACCGACCCAGTAACCGATCTCGGCCTGCCGCCGGTGCGCGACCACCCGATCGAAGCCGATTCCGCCCAGCAGTTCGTCGGTCCGCGGGTCGGCGATCGCGTAGACCACGCCGCCGTCGGCGAAGACCGCCTCGATTCCCTCGGAGAGGAACCGCTCGGCGTGCCGGAGGGTGAACGGCGACGGCAATGGCGGCAGGAACCGATGGGACAGCGGGTCGTCGTAGCCCGCGGCCACGGCCTCCGCGTCGTCCGGCCGGTACGCCCGAAGGCGTACCCCGTCACCGTTGATCTCCGCTGCAGTCACCCGGGCTCCTGAGTTGTCTGAGTAATACCGGCCATCCTGCCCGACACGCTTTGCCGGTCCCAACGGTTGCACTCATGGCGAGGCTGCGCTGTCAGCGAATTCGGCACGGAGTTTCGTCCCGTTTGTGCGTCTTACCGGAGGCTCGGGTCACAGGTTCCCAGCGAGGGCGCCTACCATGGTCGGGCAGACTGTCTAGGGGAGCGCTGACCCGTGTCGATATTGGAAAAGGTGCTACGCGCCGGCGAAGGCCGCATGGTGCGCAAGCTCAAGGCGATCGCGGACGCGGTCAACTCGATCGAGGAAGATTACGTCGACCTCACCGACGACGAGCTGCGCGAATGCACCGAGTCGTTCAAGGAGCGTTACGCGGACGGTGAGTCGCTCGACTCCCTGCTCCCCGAGGCGTTCGCGGTGGCTCGCGAGGGTGCCAAACGCGTGCTCGGCCAGCGGGCGTACAACGTCCAGCTGATGGGGGGCGCCGCCCTGCACTTCGGCAACATCCCGGAGATGAAGACCGGTGAGGGCAAGACCCTGACCGGTGTGTTCCCGGCCTACCTCAACGCGTTGAGCGGCAAGGGCGTGCACATCATCACGGTCAACGACTACCTCGCTCAGCGCGAC
>DASWRZ010000480.1:0-5744 GCA_036402935.1 Actinoplanes sp. | reverse complement strand
GTCGTCGCCCTCTTTTTCGGCGGTCGGAGCGGACGGACGGGCTCCGGCCGGCTCGGCCGCCGCCGGCCGGGCCGCGGACGGTAGCGCCGCGGCGGGCGTCGGCCGGGGCGGGAACCTGTCCGGCTCGGCCGGCGGAGGCGTGATCGTCGAGGTTGTCGGCTCGGGCAGGTCCGGCGGCCGGGAGACCCGCGGCGCGGCTTGATGCACCCCGGCCTGGATCGAAGCGGCCTGGGCCGGCGCGGCGAAGGGCCGGCCGTTCGGTTCCGGGGGCCGGCCGGCGGTGCTCGACTCGGCGGTGGCCTGCATGCGGTCGAGCAGCGCGTTGACCGAGGCGGCGACCTCGGCCACCTCGCGGGGCTCCTTCATGCTCGGCAGGCGGCCGCTCAGGTCGTCCGGCCGCAGCTCGCGGGCGCCCTCCTCGAGGCGGCGTAGCGGGCGCAGCACGATGCCGATGGCGAACCAGCTCGCCAGGCCGCCCAGCAGGATCGCGACCAGCACCGACAGGTCCACCAGCCGGACCGCCTGGCTGTGGCGGCCCTGCACCTCCGAATAGTCGGTGAGCACCTGCAGCTGGACGCCGGTCTTCAGGGTCTCGGCCCACGAGCGGTAGTCGTGGCCGTCGGCGGCCGCGACCGTCGAGAAGCCGTCCTTCACCGGGGCCGAGAACTGCACGGCGGAGCCGCTCTGGGCGCGAACCTGGGTGCCGGACATCAGGCGTACGGAATAGACGCCGTCCGACGGCAGCTTGCCGGTCTTCGTCGCATCGGTCCGGATCTGCGCCGCTCGCGTGGCGAGCGTGCGATCGAGGTCGTCCCGGTCGCGCTGGTCGGTGCGCCAGACGATGAACTGGCCGGTGAGGGCGACCAGCAACGCCACCACGGCGGTGGCGGCGACGGTGAGCTGGGTGCGGGCCTTCATGCGGTCACGACGAACCGGTCGCCGGAAACGCGGTTGAGGATCCTCGGCTCGCCGGCCGCCTCGAGCTTGCGCCGCAGACCGCCGACGAAGACATCGACGACGTCACCGTCCACCTCCCAGGTGTAGCCCCAGACCTGTGCCAGCAGCTGGCCGCGGGTGATCGCCCGGCCGCCGTGCCGGGCGAGAGCCGCCAGCACCTCCAGCTCCCGGGTCGTGAGATCGAGGTCACGCCCGCGCCGGGTGGCGACTCGGCGGGCCGGCTCGATCGTCAGGTCGCCCAGGTGCAGCGGCCGCTGATCGCCGGTGTCGCGCCGGACCATCGCCTGCAGGCGCGCCGCGAGCTCGGCCGCCGCGAACGGCTTGACCAGGCAGTCGTCGGCGCCGGCCGCGAGCGCGGCCAGCTGGTCGGCCGCTTCGTCGCGGCCGCCCAGCACGCAGACCGGGAGCGTACGCCGCTGGGCCCGGATGGTCCGCACCACCTCGGCGCCGGTCATCCCGGAAAGTCCCACGTCGAGCGCCACGGTCGCCGGAGGATCGGCGGTGATCGCGTCGAGAGCGCTCAGCCCGTCGGCCGCCTCACGCACCTCGAAACCCTCCTTCACCAGGGCACGCCCCAGTGATCCGCGGGCGGCCCGATCGTCGTCCACGACAAGCACATCTGGCACGGACCTCACCTTGCCAGCCGAATCGTTCCGATCGGCTCGGAATCCCGTCCTGCGCCTGCTCCGCCTTTCGGGTTAAGCTGGGCGACGGCCCCGGCCGAGAGGCGCTGCGACGGAACAGCACTGCCGGAAACCCCGGCACTACTGGATCCGCCACGCTCGGCCCGGGTTTCTGACAGCAAGGGCGCCTCCTGATGAGGGAGGAGCCCTCTTCATGAGCGACAGTACTTATTCAGATCGGCACCGGACGATCAACGGCCTCGAGTTCGCCGTCGCCGATCTGTCCCTGGCCGAGGCGGGTCGGCACCAGCTGCGTCTGGCCGAGCATGAGATGCCGGGCCTGATGTCACTGCGCAAGGAGTTCGGCGAGTCCAAGCCGCTGCGCGGCGCGCGCATCGCCGGCTCGCTGCACATGACCGTGCAGACCGCGGTGCTGATCGAGACGCTGGTCGAGCTCGGCGCCGACGTGCGCTGGGTCTCCTGCAACATCTTCTCGACCCAGGACGAGGCGGCCTCCGCGGTCGTCGTCGGCCGGGGCACCGTCGAGGCCCCCCAGGGCACCCCGGTCTTCGCCTGGAAGGGCGAGTCGCTGGAGGAGTACTGGTGGTGCACGATGCGCCTGTTCGACTTCGGCGACGGCGCCGGCCCCAACATGATCCTCGACGACGGTGGTGACGCCACCCTGCTCGTGCACAAGGGCGCCGAGTTCGAGGCGGCCGGCGCGGTTCCGCAGGCGGCCGAGGGCGACAGTCACGAATACACGATCATCCTCGAGACGCTGCGCGCGTCGCTCGCCGAGTCGTCCGACCGCTTCACCCGGATCGCGGGCGAGATCCGGGGCGTGACCGAGGAGACCACCACCGGCGTGGCCCGCCTCTACAAGCTCGCCAAGCAGGGCACCCTGCTCTTCCCGGCGATCAACGTCAACGACGCGGTCACCAAGAGCAAGTTCGACAACAAGTACGGCATCCGCCACTCGCTGGTCGACGGCATCAACCGGGCGACCGACGTGATGCTGGGCGGCAAGCTGGCCGTGGTCTGCGGCTACGGCGACGTCGGCAAGGGCTCGGCGGAGACGCTGCGCGGCCAGGGCGCCCGCGTCGTGGTGACCGAGGTCGACCCGATCTGTGCCCTGCAGGCGGCGATGGACGGCCTCCAGGTCGTCCGCCTGGAGGACGTGGTCGGCGAGGCCGACATCTTCGTCACCACCACCGGCGGCACCGACATCATCCGGGTCGAGCACCTGACGGCGATGAAGCACAACGCGATCGTCGGCAACGTCGGTCACTTCGACGACGAGATCGACATGGCCGGCCTGGCCAAGGTTCCTGGCATCGAGAAGATCGAGATCAAGCCGCAGGTGCACGAGTGGCGCTTCCCGGACGGCCACTCGGTGATCGTGCTGTCCGAGGGCCGGCTGCTCAACCTGGGCAACGCCACCGGGCACCCGAGCTTCGTGATGTCCAACTCGTTCACCAACCAGGTCATGGCCCAGATCGAGCTCTGGACCAAGCCGGGTGAGTACGAGAAGCAGGTCTACGTTCTGCCCAAGCACCTCGACGAGAAGGTCGCGCGTCTGCACCTCGACGCCCTGGGCGTACGCCTGACCACGCTCACCAAGAAGCAGGCCGAGTACCTGGGTGTCGACGTGAACGGGCCGTTCAAGCCCGATCACTACCGTTACTGATACTGAGGTCCATTTCTCGTCGCCGGCCGCGCCCTGTGCGCGGCCGGCTACGGAAGGATGGACCCCATGACTGTCGAGGGAATCCTGCTGTTCGCGTTGTGCGCGGCAGCCGTGATCGTGGCCGTGCGTTGGGTGGCGAACAGGACCGGCCTGCCCTCCGCTGCCTTGCTGACCATCGTCGGCATCGCCTACGCCCTTCTTCCGGGGCCGAACGTCCATCTCGAGGCCGAGGTCATCCTGACGTTCGTCATCCCGCCCCTGCTCTACAGCGCCGCGCTCGACTCCTCGCTGCTCGACATCCGGCGCCACCTGCGTACGGTGATCAGCCTGTCGGTGCTGCTGGTGCTGGCCACCGCGATGCTGGTCGGCGTCGGTTTCAGCCTCTTCGTGAGCGGCGCGACGCTGGCCGCCGGGGTGGCCCTGGGCGCCGCGATCGCCCCGCCCGACCCGGTCGCCGCGCTGGCCGTCGGTCGCCGGGCCGGGCTGCCCGGCAACCTGATCACCCTGATCCAGGGCGAGGGCCTGCTCAACGACGCGACCGCGCTGACCATCCTGACCGTGGCGGCGTCCGCCGCCACCGGCGACGGCTTCTCGTTCCCGCACGCGATCGGCAAGTTCCTGCTCGCCTCGGTCGGCGGTCTGGTCGCCGGGGTGGTGGTCGCCTACGCCGTACGCGCGTTGCGCAGCTTCCGGCACGACCCGCTCAGCTCGAACACGATCTCGCTGGTCACGCCGTTCGCGGCCTACCTGCTCGCAGAGTCACTGCACGTCTCCGGCGTCCTGGCCGTCGTGGTGGCCGGCCTGATCATCGGCCACGACGCCCCGCGGTACGGCTCGGGCGCCAGCCGCCTGCAGACCGGCGCGGTCTGGCGCCTGATCGACTTCGTGCTGGAGGGCGTGGTCTTCCTGCTCATCGGCCAGCAGCTGCCGGAGGTCGTGAAGGGCCTGGCCGACTACTCGGCGGGCACGATCGCGGCCGCGCTGGCGGTCTCGGTCGGCGTGACGCTGCTGCTGCGCCCGCTCTGGCTGGTGCTCACCCAGTCGCTGCCCCGCTCGCTGCACACCCGGCTGGGCGCCGAGGGCGACGACTTGCCCGTCCCCGACAAGCGACTCAACGCCAAGGAGGTGACCGCCCTCAGCTGGGCCGGCACCCGCGGCGTGATCAGCCTGGCCGCGATCTTCATCGTGCACGGCGACGTCCCCGACCTCGACCTGCTGCGGTTCTGCGCGTTCGTGGTCGTGCTGGTCACGCTGATCGGTCAGGGCCTGACGTTCGCCCCGCTGGTGCGACGGCTCGGGTTGCGGGCCAACCACACCGACCTGGCCCGTGAACGCAACGTGGCCCGCTCGGCGTCGGTGCAGGCGGCCATCGACCGGCTCGACGAGATCAAGCTGGAACGGCACGACAACGTCGAGGACCGGGCGATCGAAAACATGCGCAAGCAGTTGGAGGTACGCCTCGAGCGCTACCGCCGCCGGCTCGACCTGCTGGAGAAGGCGGACTCCGACGAGATGCCGACCTCACCGCAGTACGAGGCGGCGCTGATGGTGCGCAAGCAGGTCATCGAGGCGCAGCGCGAGGAACTGCTGCGCCGGCGCGACTCCGGGGGCCTGAACGACGAGGGGCTGCGGGTGCTCGAGCGCGAGCTCGACCACGAGGAGCTGCTGCTGCCCGACCGACAAGCGCGGATCTGACCGAAGCCTTACAAACCTCGGGCCGTTCCCTGATCGACGACCCGCACGATCGTCGACATGAAACGAGTTCTCGCCCTCGCGCTGGCCGGCGGGGCCCTGCTGCTCGGCGGTTGCGACCGCTCGCCGGCGGCAGCACCCCCGACCGGCAGCGCCCGGCCCGCGGCCGCCGCGAGCCCCGCGGCCGCCGCCAGCCCCGCGAGCCCCGCCGCCACCAAGCCGGACAAATCCGACCCAGGCGTCGACTCCTTGCTGAGCGACGTCGACAAGCAGCTGAGCAGCGACGACCAGCCACCCGCCGATCAGGACTGACAAGGAAGACACTCATGAACCGCATCGTGCGCAACTCTGTCGTCGCCACCGCCGTCCTGGCCGCCGCCCTCGGCGTGGCGGGACCGGCCTCCGCCGCCCCCAAGTCCCTCGACGTGACCAAGAAGGCCGTGACGGCCCGCATCGACCTGCGGCTGGCCGCGCTGAAGAAGTTCTCGGCCGCGCTGGCCGGGGCCGAACAGGTCCAGTCGGGCCACCGGACGACCCTGACCTCGCTGATCAACGAGCAGACCACCGACCTGACCACGTTGAAGGGCAAGGTCGGCAACGAGACCACGGGCGCCGCGGTCCGCGCCGACGCGAAAATCATGGTCGATGACTTCCGCGTCTTCATCCTGACCGGCCCGAAGGTGCGCCTGACCGCGGCCGTCGACACCGAGCAGGTCGTCGCCGGCAAGCTGGGCCCGAAGGCCACCCCGATCAAGACCGGCCTGGACGGCAAGGTCGACACCCTG
>DASWRZ010000479.1:0-29105 GCA_036402935.1 Actinoplanes sp. | reverse complement strand
GTGGGAATACACCGGTGACGGCCACGCCCTCGCCCTGCGGGCCGGCGCGACGCTGATCAACATGGAGTTCCTGCAGTTCCACCCGACCGGCATGGTCTGGCCGCCCAGCGTCAAGGGCATCCTGGTCACCGAGTCGGTCCGGGGTGACGGCGGCGTCCTGCGCAACTCCGAGGGCAAGCGGTTCATGTTCAACTACGTCCCCGACGTCTTCCGCAGCCAGTACGCGGAGACCGAGGAGGAGGCCGACCGCTGGTACACCGACCCGGAGAACAACCGGCGCCCGCCCGAACTGCTGCCCCGCGACGAGGTCGCCCGCGCGATCAACTCCGAGGTCAAGGAGGGTCGCGGCAGCCCGGCCGGCGGCGTCTTCCTCGACGTCTCGACCCGCATGCCGGCCGAGGTGATCCAGCGGCGCCTGCCGTCGATGTACCACCAGTTCAAGGAACTGGCCGACGTCGACATCACCAAGGAGCCGATGGAGGTCGGCCCGACCTGCCACTACGTGATGGGCGGGGTCGAGGTCGACCCCGACTCGGCGGCGGCGTTCGGCACCGTGCGGGGCCTGTTCGCGGCCGGCGAGGTCTCCGGCGGCATGCACGGCTCCAACCGGCTCGGCGGCAACTCGCTCTCCGACCTGCTGGTCTTCGGCAAGCGGGCGGGCGAGCACGCGTCGTCGTACGTCGACACCCTGTCCCGCCGCCCGCGGGTCGTCACCGCCGACGTCGAGGCCGCGGTCGACACCGCGCTGACCCCGCTGCAGCGCGAAGGCGGCGAAAACCCGTACAAGCTGCAGCAGGACCTCCAGGCGGTGATGGGCGACCTGGTCGGCATCATCCGCCGCGAGGGCGAACTGACCGAGGCGCTCAAGCGTCTTCAGGAGCTCAAGCCACGGGTGGCCAACGTCGGTGCGACCGGCGGCCGGCGCTACAACCCGGGCTGGCACCTCGCGCTCGACCTGCGCAACATGATGGTCGTCTCGGAGTGCACGGCCAAGGCGGCCCTGGAGCGCGAGGAGTCGCGTGGCGGCCACACCCGGGAAGACTTTCCGAAGATGGACCCGAAGTGGCGCCAGGTCAACCTGGTCTGCTCGCTGGAGAAGTCCGGCGACGTACGCCTCGAGCACAAGCCGCTGCCCAAGATGCGCGACGAGCTGATCGCCCTGTTCGATCGCACCGAACTCTCGAAGTACCTGACCGACGGCGAACTGGCCGAGTTCGACGCGATCCCCAGCAAGACGGAGGCGAAGTAATGGGCACCGAGCGCCACTTCCGCGTCTGGCGCGGCGACTCGTCGGGCGGCGACATCCAGGACTTCGACGTCGAGGTCAACGAGGGCGAGGTCGTCCTCGACATCATCCACCGGCTGCAGGCCACCCAGACGCCCGACCTGGCCTGCCGCTGGAACTGCAAGGCCGGCAAGTGCGGCTCCTGCTCGATGGAGATCAACGGCATGCCGCGGCTCGGCTGCATGACCCGGATGTCGACGTTCGAGGAGGGCGAGACCGTCACGATCACGCCGCTGCGGACCTTCCCGGTCATCCGCGACCTGGTCACCGACGTGTCCTTCAACTACCAGAAGGCGCGCGAGACCCCGGCCTTCGCGCCGCCCCAGGGCGTCGCCCCCGGGCAGTACCGCATGCAGCAGGTCGATGTGGAGCGTTCGCAGGAGTTCCGCAAGTGCATCGAGTGCTACCTCTGCCAGAACACCTGCCACGTGGTCCGCGACCACGAGGAGAACAAGCCGGCGTTCTCCGGCCCGCGGTACTTCATCCGGGCGGCCGAGCTCGACATGCACCCGCTCGACGCGCGTTCCGACCGCAAGCAGTACGCCCAGGCCCACCAGGGTCTCGGCATGTGCAACATCACCAAGTGCTGCACCGAGGTCTGCCCCGAGCACATCAAGATCACTGACAACGCGATCATCCCGATGAAGGAGCGCGTGGTCGACCGCCGCTACGACCCGCTGGTCTGGCTCGGCCGCAAGATCTTCCGCCGGGACGAGCTCGAGCAGGAGCAGCAGCCGGTCTTCGCGTCGGCCCGCTCGGCACACACCGGCGTCACCGACGACATCGAGGTGCACACGTCGGGCACGCCGTTCACCAGCGCCCGGCAGGGCGAGTCCCCGGCGGTCAACGACGACGGCCGGCTCGACGTCTCCGAGCTGGCGGCCACCCACCAGGGCGGCCCGTCCCCGTTCGGCGACGAGAACGAGTTCCCGCTTGCCGCGGGCAGGTTCACCTACACCCAGCCGTCGCCGGAGAGCGACGAAAAAGAAGATCACTGAGCGATAGGAAGGCCCGGGGACGTGTCCAATCCAATCCCCGGGCCGCGGTCTCACCGAATCGCACACCAGCACGTCGAGTTTTGCCATTGAACTATCGCCCCGCGTAAAAGGAGCGAGCCGGAGTCGAACCAGCATCCGACGATCTCGGCCTGCTCCCGGTCGACCTGGTGTTCGGTGAGAAATGCTGAATCCGGAGCGGGATCTGCCAGTCCTGCGGTGATCCGCCGAGCCGCCCGTTCAGGCCGGGGCGGCGGTGCCGAGCTCCAGCTGAACGATCGCCACGTCGTGCCAGGCGCCGTTCTTGAATCCGATGCGCCGGTGCACGCCGACCTCCGCGAACCCCATCGCGGCGTGCAGGCCGAGGCTCGCGTCGTTGGGCAACGTCATCTTGGCCACCGCGACCCGGAAGCCGCGCTCGATCAGCCGCGGCAGCAGCGCCTCGTAGAGCGCCCGCCCGGCCCCGGTCCGCCGGCGCCCCGTCTCCAGATAGATGCTGACCTCGCACGACCAGCGGTAGGCCTCGCGGGCCGCGAACGGGCCGCCGTACGCATAGCCGATCACCTGCCCGTCGATCTCGGCGACGAGCCAGGCGTGGGTCGCCGTGGCGGCCGCGATCCGGGCGGACATCTCAGCCGGGGACGGCGGCACGCTCTCGAAGGAGATCGCGGTGTCGGTCACGTAGGGCCGGTAGATCAGGGAACAGGCCGAGGCATCGGCTGCACCGGCGTCGCGAACGGTCAGCATGCCACGATAGTAGCCACCTCGTGTTACATAATGGCACCATGACTTCCGACGACGATGACGGAACGGCCGGCCTGGCGGCGACGCTCCAGGGCGTACGGGAAAGCCGCGGCCTGTCCGCGAACGCCCTCGCCGATCTCTCCGGGGTTTCGCGGGCGATGATCGGCAAGATCGAGCGCGGCGAGGCGCAGCCGACCGCCGCCCTCCTCGGCCGGCTGATCGGCCCCCTGGGCCTGACCATGTCCGAGCTGTTCACCCGGGTCGAGGGACCCCGCAACCGCCTCGCCCGGCGAGCCGATCAGCCACTGTGGACCGACCCGGAGACCGGTTATCGCCGGCGGGCCGTGTCGCCGCCCGACGGCCACCTCCAGTTGGTCGAGGTCGAGCTCCCGCCGGGCCGGTCGGTTTCCTATCCGCCGGATCCGTTCGTCCTCACCCACCACCAGATCTGGGTTCTCGAAGGCCGCCTGCTCTTTCGCGAGGGCGACGTCGAGCACGACCTGCGGGCCGGCGACTGCCTGGAACTCGGGCCGCCACAGGCCTGCGCCTACACCAATTCCTCGAAGACGACGGTCCGCTATCTCGTCGCGCTGGCGAAGAGACCTTGACCCGGCCCCGGGCCGGCCGGGCGGGGACGGGCTCTCGCTGCTCAGGGAAAGAGGCCTTGACCCGGCGCCCGGGCCGGCCGGGCGGGGACGGGCTCTCGCTGCTCAGGGTCGGAGCGGGCGGCGGGCCAGCCACTGCATGACGTCGAGGGCATGCATGGCCGGCGCCGGAATGGGGTGAAAGACGTGTTCGATCACGCCGTCCCGGATGATCAGGGTGAGGCGCCGGTAGAGGACCATGTCGCCGGCGCCGAAGGTGGGCACGCCGAGTGCGGCGGCCAGCGCCATCCGGGGGTCCGGCAACAGCGGGTACGGCAGGCGCAGCCGATGCACGAGCTCGCGCTGATAGCCGGTGGACTGCGCCGACAGGCCGAACACGCGGTCCGCCCCGGCCGACAGCAGCTCCGCGTGGTGATCGCGGAACCAGGAGGCCTCCTCGGTCGATCCGCGGGCACCCGGGATCGTAAGGGCACTGTCCGGCAGGTCGACGCCCGGCCGCCCGGTCAGCGGATAGACGAAGACGACGCTGCGACCGGCGCCGAGCGCGCCGAGGTCGATCAGCCGGCCGTCCGTGGCATAGAACTCGAGGCTCGGCACCGGCACACCGACGAGTTCGCGCGGGTCGGTGCTCGCCCTTTTGGCCCGGCCGGGCAGGCGTTCGACCGCGGCCTCGAGCCTCTCGTGCAGGCTGTCGCGCTGCGCGGTGAGCCGGCCGATCCGCTCCTGGAGCCCGCTGATCGCGCTGCGATAGGTGGCGACCGCGGCCCCGCAGACGTCGGCCTCCCGACCGTCGGCCAGGCTCTCGACGAACGGCCGCGTCTCCTCGACGCTCAGGCCGAGCGCGGTCAGCTCCCGGATCTGCCGCACCAGGTCGACGGCGATCGGGGCATACTCCCGATAGCCGTTCGACTGCCGCCGCGGCACGACCAGGCCCGCCGCCTCGTAATAGCGCAGCGCCCGCACGGTCGTCCCGGTCCGGCGCGCCAACTCCCCCACCTGCATGGGGCGACCATAAACCCGTACCTTCGGGTGCGGGTCAACCGATAAGACTTCAGGGATGCGCCCACGTCCCCGCGAGGTTCTCCATTTCTCCGAAGACCCGACGATCACGATCTTCCGGCCCCACGTCGCGCTGACCGCGCAACAGCCCGAGCCGTACGTCTGGGCGGTCGACCATGATCGCGCGCCCGACTACTGGTTCCCTCGCCAGTGCCCCCGGGCCCTGGTCTGGGCCGGCCCGGCGACCACCCCGGCCGACCGCGACCGCCTCATCGGCGGGGACACGCGGGTCCACGCCATCGAGTACGCGTGGCTACCCGCGCTCCTGACCACGAAGCTGTTCGCCTACCGGTTGCCGGCCGACCGGTTCCACCCCTTCGGCGACGCCGGAAGCCCGCACGCCCACGTCTCGCCGGAACCGGTCGAGCCGCTCGGGCCGCCGGAACCGGTCGGCGACCTGCTGGCCTGCCACGCCGCGGCCGGCATCCAGCTGCGCGTGCTCGCCAACCTGTGGCCGTTCTGGGACGCGGTCACCACGAGCACGGCCTGTTTCAGCGGCATCCGCCTGGGCAACGCCCACCCACGCCGAGGGGGCTGATCCGGCGAGAACCTGACCGACACCGCCGAGATGGGCCGCCTGACCGGCCTCGCCGACGAGTCGAAGGCTGTCCTCGACC
The DNA here is from genome assembly GCA_036402935.1 of Actinoplanes sp. Lineage (GTDB taxonomy): Bacteria > Actinomycetota > Actinomycetes > Mycobacteriales > Micromonosporaceae > Actinoplanes. Next base: position 23,800 of record DASWRZ010000479.1, on the reverse strand, counting down.
AGGCGCACCGGTCCACGCTCGACGCATTCCGTTCCGCGGCGCCGGGCCACCACCGAGGCTGCCTACAGCCGGCGGCCGACTCCCCCGTAGAGCCAGCGGGTCGCCTCGGGAGCCGGGTCGGCCGGGTCGGGGCGCCAGGCGTCGACGGTGACCAGGCCCGGCTCGACGAGTTCGAAGCCGTCGAAGAAGCGGGCGATCTCGTCGTGGGTGCGGAAGAAGATCGGGGTCGGGGTCTTGCGATAGACCGCCTCGACGCCCTCGACCGCCTCCGCGGAGTGCTGGTCGACCGTGACGTGGGTGGTGGCCAGATAGCTGCCGGGGACCAGCGACTTGCGCAGCTCGCCCATGACCTGGTCGCGCTCGTCGTCGCGAAGGAAGTGGGTCATGGCGATCAGCAGCACGCCGACCGGCCGGCTGAAGTCGATCAGCTTGCGGACCTCGTCGCGTCCGACCACGTCGGCCGGGTTGCGCAGGTCGGCGGTGACGACCGCCGTGTCGGCGTTGGTGGCCAGGAGAGCACGGCCGTGCGAAAGCACTATCGGATCGTTGTCCGCATAGACGACATGGGCGCCGGGAGCCAGCGCCTGGGCGACCTCGTGCGTGTTGCCCGCGGTGGGCAGACCGGCGCCGATGTCGATGAACTGGCGGATGCCGGCCGCGGTCATGAAGGTCACCGCGCGGCGCAGGAAGGCCCGGTTTTCCAGGGCCAGCTGGCGCACCTCGGGCATCGCGACCTCGACGGCGACCACGGCATTACGGTCGACCTCGAAGTTGTCCTTGCCGCCGAGGTAGTAGTCGTACATGCGGGCCACATGGGGCCGCGTGGTATCAAGACCCGCATCAGTCATTGCAGCAGCCCCCTACGGTCCTATGTGTACCGGATCGTAGGACTATGGGCCGGAAACGGCAAGGAGGGAACTGATCGTCCGGGCCAGTGTGGCACGGGCCGCGTTCACCGACAGGTTCATCGTCTCGCGCCAGGTCGACCAGGTCGGCCACATGCTCACCGCGGTCAGTGCGTTGAGCAGTTCGTCATTGCCGTCGATCTCGGCCGCGAACAGCACCGACAGCTCGTCGCGCACCCGCTCGACGTGCAGGCGGCGATAGCGCTGCAGCGTGTCCGAGAACGGCTCCTTGAGCGCCGCCGCCTTGGCCGTCGGGGCGATCTGCTCGAGCAGCCGGGACCGCTGCCGGCAGTACGCCTCGATCCGGTCGCTCAGCGGCAGCTTCCGCGAGATCGGCCGGTGCGCATCGTCCCGCACCTCGAGAACCCGCTGCCCGCTGGCCGCGAACAGCGCCTCCATGTCGGCGAAGTGGCTCCACAGTGCGCGCAGCGAGACACCGGCCTGCTTGGCGATCCGGTCGGCGGTCGGCCGCAGGTCACCCTCCCGGATCAGCTGGAGGTGCGCGTCCACGATGGCGTTGCGGGTGCGCTCGGACCGGGCGGTGCGGCCGTCGACGCGAGGCTGGATCACGAGCGGCTCCGGAAAAGGCGAGGCTGGATCACGAGCGGCTCCGGAAGAGGCGAGGCCGGATCACGAGCGGCTCCGGAAGAGGCGAGGCTGGGTCCGAGCGGCTCCGGAAGAGGCGAGGCCGGTCACGAGCGGCTCCGATAGCGACCGAGCTCCCGCCGGGCCAGCGACCGCTTGTGCACCTCGTCGGGCCCGTCGGCCAGGCGCAGCGTGCGGGCGTGCGCCCAGAGCTGGGCCAGCGGCGTGTCCTGGCTGACGCCGGCCGCGCCGTGGGCCTGGATGGCCTTGTCGATGATCCACTCAACGGTCGACGGCACCACGATCTTGATGGCCTGGATCTCGGTGTGCGCGCCCTTGTTACCGACCGTGTCCATCAGCCAGGCCGCCTTGAGCACCAGCAGCCGGGCCTGCTCGATGCGGACCCGCGACTCGGCGATCCAGTCCTGCACCACGCCCTGGTCGGCCAGCGGCCGGCCGAACGCGGTGCGGGCCAGCGCCCGCCGGCACATCAGCTCGAGCGCCCGCTCGGCCATGCCGATGAGCCGCATGCAGTGGTGGATGCGACCGGGGCCGAGGCGCGCCTGCGAGATCGCGAAGCCGCTGCCCTCGGTGCTGATCAGGTTGGCGACCGGTACGCGTACCTGATCGAAGACGACCTCGGCGTGCCCGCCGTGGTCGCCGTCGGTGTAGCCGAACACGGTCATGCCGCGCTTGACGGTCAGGCCCGGGGTGTCGCGCCAGACCAGGATCATGCTCTGCTGCACGTGCCGGTCGGCCGACGGGTCGGTCTTGCCCATCACGATGAAGACCTTGCAGTTCGGGTTCATCGCGCCGGAGATGTAGAACTTGTGGCCGGTGATGACGTAGTCGTCGCCGTCGCGCTCGATGCGGGTGCCGATGTTGGTCGCGTCGGAGGAGGCGACCTCGGGCTCGGTCATCGCGAACGCCGACCGGATCGTGCCGTCGAGCAGCGGCTGGAGCCACTGGCGCTTCTGCTCGTCGGTGCCGAACTGGGCCAGCACCTCCATGTTGCCGGTGTCGGGGGCGGCGCAGTTGAGGGCGGCCGGGGCGATCGACGGGCTGCGGCCGGTGATCTCGGCCAGCGGGGCGTACTGCAGGTTGGTCAGGCCGGCGCCGAGCGAACCCGGGAGGAAGAGGTTCCACAGCCCGGCTTCCCGGGCCGAAGCCTGCAGACGAGCGATAACCGGCGGAGTCTCCCACTCGGAGGGAGCTGACGAGTGAAACCCGGCCTCGGCCGGATAGACGTACTCATCCATGAAGGCGAGCAGCCGCTTGCGGTAGTCCTCGGTCTTCTCGTCGAAGGTGAAGTCCATCAGTTCCCCTCCAGCGCCTCGTGTCCCCGCATCACGAGCGGGCCCACCAGGCTGCCGATCGTGTCGAACCCGGCACCCACGGTCTGGCCCTGAACGTACCGGTAGTGCACGCCCTCGAGGATCACCGCCAGCTTGAACGCGGCGAACCCGACGTACCAGTGCAGGTCGCTGACATCACGGCCGCTGCGGTCGGCGTACCGGGAAGAGATCTCGGAAATCGAAGGGTGACCGGGAACGGCCAGCGGAACCACCCCGCGCCCGTTCTTGACCTCCAGCGGCAGGCCGGCGTAGACCAGCATCAGCGCGACGTCGCTCAGCGGGTCGCCGAGCGTGGACATCTCCCAGTCGAGCACCGCGTTGATCCGCATGTCGGGCCCGATCAGCACGTTGTCGAGCCGGTAGTCGCCGTGTACGACCGCGCCCGGGCCGCCGGCCGGGATGTCGACCGCCAGCCGGGCGTGCAGTTCCTCGATGCCCGGCACCTCGCGGCTGCGCGACGCGTCGAGCTGCTTCTTCCACCGATGCACCTGGCGGGCGTTGAAGCCCTCGGGCCGGCCGAAGTCGCCCAGACCGATCGCCTCCGGGTCGAGCCCGTGCAGCTGGACCAGGGTGTCCACCAGGGACAACACCAGCGCGTGCATGGCCGGTCGGCCGAGCGCCTCGAGGTCGGTCTCGTCGCGGTAGATCGTGCCGTCGACCTGCTCCATCAGGTAGAACGGCGCCCCGATCACCTCGGGGTCGGTGCACAGCAGCATCGGCCGGGGTGCCGGGAAGCCGGCCTTGGAGAGCGCCTCCAGCACCCGGTGCTCGCGGACCATGTCGTGCGCGGTCGGCAGCACGTGCCCGAGCGGCGGGCGGCGCAGCACCCAGCGCTGCTCGCCGTCGGTGATCGCATAGGTCAGGTTGGACCGGCCACCGACGAACATGCGGCCGGTCAGCTCGCGCTCCGAACCGAGATAGGACCGGAGGGCCTCCAGATCGAGACCTCTCATGACTCGAACGCCCGCTGCATCTTGTTCATCCCGCCCAGCCAGCGGTCGGGGTCGGCCGCGCGCAACTGGTAGTACTCGGCCACCTCGGGGTGCGGCAGGATCAGGAAACTCTCGCCCTCGATCGCCGACGCCACCGTCGCGGCGACCTGGTCGGGCTCGATGGCGCCCTCGGCCAGCAACGCGGCGCTCGCGCTTCCGCGCTCGCCGCCGCGGGTCAGCATGTCGGTGCGGACCCCCTGCGGGCACAGGGCCTGCACGATCAGGCCGCGATGGGCGTACGTCGCCCGCAGCCATTCCGCATAGGCCAACGCGGCGTGCTTGGTGACCGCATAGGGTGCGCTGCCCAGCAGCGTGAGCAGCCCGGCCGCGCTGACCGTGATCAGCAGGCGCTTGGGCCCTTCTTCGGCGGTTCGGCCCTGGTCGAGCCAGCGGGGCAGCAGCGCCCGGGTCACATAGACGTGCGACATCACGTTGACCGCCCAGTCGCGGCCCCACACGTCGTCGGGCACGGTCTCGTCGCCCGCGTCGAGCACGCCCGCGTTGGAACAGAACAGGTCGAGGCCGCCCAGCTCGGCCCAGGCCGTCTCGACCAGCCGCCGGGTGTCCTGCTCGTCGGCCGCGTCGCCCGGCACCGCCAGGCCGCCGATGTCGGACGCCACCGCCCGGGCGGCGTCCGGATCGATGTCGCTGACGATCACCTCGGCGCCGGCACCGGCGAACCGGCGGGCCAGCGCCGCCCCGATGCCACCGCCGGCACCGGTGACGACGACGCGCTTCACCGTCCCGCCCGGGCTCATTGGACGTTCCCGGTCAGCGTCACGCCGCCGTCGAGCACGAGCGTCTGCCCGGTGATCCAGCCCGCGTCGCGCCCGCAGAGGAACGCGACCGCGCCGGCCACGTCCTCCGGCACGCCCAGGCGGCCCAGCGGGTACGTCGCGGCGACCTGCTCCTCGCGGCCCTCGTAGAGGGCGGTCGCGAAGCGGGTCTTGACCACGGCCGGGGCGACCGCGTTGACCCGCACCCTGGGCGCCAGCTCGACCGCCAGCTCCTCGGTGAGGTGGATCAGCGCGGCCTTGGTCACGCCGTAGAAGCCGATGCCCGGCGCCGGCCGGACACCGGAGACCGACGAGATGTTGACGATCGAGCCGCCGTCGCTCAGGCCGCCGCGCAGCGCCTCCTGCACCCAGCCGAGGGTGCCGAGCACGTTCACGTCGATCATCTTGCGGGCGGCGGACAGGTCGAGCGTGCCCAGCGGACCGTAGGCCGGGTTGATCCCGATGTTGTTGACCAGCGTCGTCACCGGCCCGAACTGGCCGAGCACGGTGTCGACCACGGCGGCCCGATGGTCGGCGTCGTCGCCCTTGCCGGCGACGCCGATCGCGGTCTCCGGGCCGCCCAGGTCCTTGGCCGCCTGGTCGAGCGCCTCCGCGTTACGACCGGTGATGGCCACCTTCCAGCCCTCGGCGACGAAGCGCTGCGCGATGGCGAAGCCGATCCCTCGGCTGGCCCCGGTCACGATCGCCACTTGGTCTGCCATCGCCGCTCCTCCGCGAATTTGTGCATTTGACGTGCGAACAGTAATTAGCGCCCGGCCCCGACGCTACTGCGCCGGCGGGATTCCGTTGGGCGGCACCGCGGCCGCGGTGCCCGAGTACGGGCTGACCGGACCAGCTCCGTCGTCGGTCTGGAACGCCGTGCCGAAGTACGTCGACTTGCCGTTGACGAGCTTGGTCAACTGCTCACCCGCGTACCCGGAATGATCTTTGTCCGAGAAGCGCAAGGGAACCATCCCCGGCCCGGTGAATCCGCCTTTTTCTACCGCGGCGACCAGTTTGTCGCGGGTGAGGTCCTTGCCCGCGGCCTGGAGTGTCTGCACGAAGAGGTAACCGACCGCCATGCCGTAGACGACGTTGTCGTCGAACTGGGCACCCTTGTTGTACTGCGTGTTGACCTTCTGGAACAGCTGGATCCACGGGTTGGCGGTGTCGCTGGCCAGCGGCAGGTAGTTGGCCGCGACAACGCCCTCGAGCAGCGACGCGGCCGGGCCGAGGGTCTTGGTCAGCGTGGTCGGGTCGGCGCCGACGTTGCTGACGACGTACTGCGGCTTGAAGCCGATCTTGGCGCCGGTGCCGATGGCCAACGCGGTGAAGCCGGGCACGGTGGCCAGCATGACGACCTGGCAGGCGGCGGCCTTGAGCGCGCCCATCTGCGGGCCGACGTTGGGGTTGCTGGTCACATAGGACTGCTTGGCCGCGACCGGGCCGAGGATCTGCTCGATGCCGGCCAGGCTGTCGCGGCCGAAGTCGTCGTCCTGACCGAGGAAGCAGACCTTCTTGCCGGCCAGCGAAGTCTTGACGTACGTCGCCAGGATCTTGCCCTCGACGGTGTAGTCGGGGTTGAAGCCGAACGTGCCCGGATATTTGTCGGGCTGGTTCCAGCTGCGGCTGCCGCTGGCCACGAAGAGGTCGGGCACCCGGTTGGTCTTGAGGAAGTCGAGCACGCCGGTGTGGGTCGGCGTGCCGAGCCCGTTGGCGATCGCGAAGACCTTGTCCTGGAGCACCATCTGCCGCACCACCTGCTGGGTGGTGGCCGGGTTGTAGGTGTCGTCCATGATCTTGTAAGTGATCTGGCGACCGTAGACGCCGCCGCTCGCGTTGACGAAGTCGAAATAGGCCTTGGTGGCCGGGGAGATCTCCGAGTATCCGGCGGCGGCCGGCCCGGTCAGCGGTTGATGGGTGCCGATCAGGATCGACGAATCGGTGACGCCGGGGGTATCGGAGGAACTTCCCCCGCCACTGCTGTTTCCGCTGCTACAGCCGGCGGCCAGCAGCACGGCGGCGAGGACGGTCGCGGTGCGTTTCATTCTGGGCCTTTCTGTGCTTTCGGTGCGGAGGGATCGGTGCTGCGCTTTCGGCGCGGGCTGATCAGTGCGGCTAGCCCGCCGGGAGCGGCGAGCATGACGGCGACGAGGACGACGCCGAAGAAGGTGAGCGCGAGGTTGCCCTCGAGCCGCTGCGAGCCCGCGTTCTCTCCGATCGACTGGGCGACCGCCGGAAGCGCGACCAGCAGAAACGCGCCGATCAACGCCCCGGTCAACCGGCCCAGCCCGCCGATCACGATCGCCATCACCAGAAACAGCGAGAGGGTCAGCGGAAAGGCGCCCGGCGAGACGCTTTGGGCGAGGACCGCGAACAGAGCGCCGGCCAGGCCGGCGCAGGCCGCCGAGACGACAAAGGCCAAGACCTGCGTACGCGCCACGCCCACCCCGGCCAGCTTCGCCGCGGTCTCGTCGTCGCGGACCGCCCGCATCCGCAGGCCGAACCGGCTGCGGGTGAGACAGGCCAGCACGAGCACCGTGACCAGCGCCCCGGCCCAGCACAGCCAGGCCTGCCAGCGCTCGACCGGGATCGTGCCGGGCGGCGGTTCGAGCGCCACCGACAGGCCCTGGTCGCTGTTGAACGTGCCGTCGAAGGTGCTGGTGACCGACGGGACCACGACCGCGACCGCCAGCGTGAGCCCGGCCAGATAGGGGCCGCGCAACCGGGCCGCGGCCAGCCCGATCACCGCGCCGACGGCGGTGGTCACCAGGATCGCGACCACGATGCCGGCCGGAAGCAGGTCGAACTTGTTCTGCATCAGCGCGAACGTGTACGCACCGGTCGCCATCAGCGCGCCGTGGCCCAGCGAGAGCTGCCCGTTGAGTCCGGTGAGGACGGTCAGGCCGGCGGTGACGCAGAAGTAGGCCCCGATCGTGGCCAGCTGGTAGGTGCGGAACGGCGGCAGCATGTACGTCAGCGCGACGATCACGATCGCGCCGGCTGCCGCCACCAGGAGCGGACTGAGCTTTCTGGTGGCCGGCGGCACGCTCACCGCGGAGATCCGATCCTTGAGGAGCGTCATGCCGTCCTCACTTTCGAGCGGGCGAAGAGCCCGTCCGGCCGGCCGAGGAGCACGACCACGAGCAGGATCAGCACCGCCATCGGGGCGACCGTGGCACCCAGATAGCCACTGACGTACGAGAGCAGGAGCCCGACCACGACCCCGCCGACCACCGCGCCGATCGGGCTGTCGAGACCGCCCACCACCGCCGCGGTGAAGGCCGAGATGAACAGCAGGTCCATCGCGTTGGGATGCAGCCCCAGCTCGGTCGGGATGACCAGCATCCCGGCCAGCGACCCGGTCGCGGCGGCCAGCGCCCAGCCGAGCGTCAGCATGCCGCCGACGGGCACGCCCAGCAGCCGCGAGACGTCCGGGGCGAAGGCGGCCGCACGCATTCGCAGACCGGTCGGCGTACGCCGGAAAAGAAGCGTGAGCAGAACGACCACCGCGCCCACCGCGGCGAACACGAACAGGTCGTAGCGTGAGAGCAGGGCGACGCCGCCGACCTCGAACGCGTCCCGGCTGAACGGGGCCGCGGCCGGCTGGTAGTCGTCGCCGTAGATCATCCCCAGCACGCCCTGGATGATCAGCACCAGCCCGAGCGCGACCACCACCCCGTTGAGCGGCGACGAGTGGTCGACGAACCGCATCACCACCCGCTCGACCGTGGCGCCCAGCACCAGCCCGCCGATGATCGCGACGGCGAAGCCGAGCCAGTAGGAACCGGTCGCGGTGCTGACCGAGTATCCGGCGTAGACGGTGGCGATCGCCATCGCGCCCTGCGCGAAGTTGACGATGCGGGCGGCCCGCCAGATCAGCACCAGGGCGAGCGCGAACGCCGCGTAGATCGCTCCCCGGCTGAGCCCGTCGAAGGTCAGGTAGACGAATCTGTCCATGTCAGAACCCCAGGTAGGCGTGCCGCAGTTCGGCGTCGTCGCGCAGGTCGGCGGCCGCCCCGCGGGCGACGACCCGGCCGAGCGCCAGCACGAGCGCCTCGTCGGCGACGGAGAGCGCACTGCGCACGTTCTGTTCGACCAGCAGCACGGCCAGGCCGGTGCGATCGCGCAGGTCACGCAGCAGCGACATGATCTGAGCGGTCACCTTCGGCGCCAGCCCGAGCGACGGCTCGTCGAGCAGCAGCAGGCGCGGACCGGCGGCCAGCGCGCGGCCGATCGCCAGCATCTGCCGCTCGCCGCCGGAGAGCTGATGGCCGGGCCGGTCACGCCGCTGGGCGAGCGGCGGGAAGAGGTCGTAGATGTCGTCGAGGCTCGGCCGCGGCTTGCGCCACAGGCCACCGAGCCGCAGGTTTTCGTCCACGGTCAACTCGGTGATCACGCCGCGGCCCTCGGGCACGTGCGCGATGCCCCGGCGAACCATGCGTTCGACCTTGTGCCCGCGAAGATCAACACCGTCGTAGAGGATGCGCCCGGCGGTCGCCGGGATCAGCCCGGAGAGCGTACGCAGGAGGGTCGTCTTGCCCGCGCCGTTGGCGCCCAGGACCGCGACGATCTTCCCGGCCGGCACGGTAAAGCTGACGTCGTGCAGCACCGGGGCCGCGTGGTAGCCCGCCGCCAGGTTTTCTATCTCCATCATGCGGCCGCCCCCAGGTAGGCCTCGGCGACCGCCGGGTCCTCCTTGATCTGGTCGGGCGCCCCCAGCGCGATCGGCTTGCCGAAGTCGAGCACCAGGATCTCGTCGCAGACCGCCATCACCAGGTCCATGTGGTGCTCGACCAGCAGGATCGTGGTGTCGAGGGCGCGGATCAGGCCCTCCAGCCAGGCGATCTCGTCGGCATCGAGACCGCCGGCCGGCTCGTCGAGCAGCAGGATGCGCGGCTCGGCGACGAGGGCCCGGGCCAGCTCGACCCGTTTACGCAGCGCGTAGGGCAGGTGGCCGGGCAATTCGTGGGCGTGCTCGCCGACGCCGGTCAGTTCCAGCGCCTTCTCGGCGGCTCTGCCCCCGACCAGCACGTTTTCCAGGACGGTCATGCCGTTGAACTGGCCGACCCCCTGCAACGTGCGCGCGATGCCGTGCCGGGCCAGGTGGTGGGGCTTGGGCCGAAAGGGGCGGCCGTCCAGCGTCATCGCGCCCGACTCGGGACGGACGAAGCCGCAGACGACGTTGAAGAGCGTGGTCTTGCCGGCCCCGTTGGGCCCGATGACGCCGACGACCCGGCCTGGCGGAATTTCGAGCGAGACGTCGTCGAGAGCAGTGAGTCCGCCGAAGCGGACCGTCAGATGTTCGAGCACGAGGCCGGGTGTTGACATGGTGCACCCCTAGCCGGACCGGTGGCGGGTCCCTTGTGGAGCGTGAAGGTCAACTTTTTACACTTGGAGTGTAACTTTCGGCGCGTGCAGGTCAACGGGGGTTTCCGAAGCGTTATCCATCGATCCGGCTTTACGCCACATCGACCGGACGAAACTGGACACTGATGCGCGGACCGACCGCCCGAGCCGTCTTCGGGATCGCATGCTCCCAGGTGCGCTGACACGAGCCGCCCATCACGATGAGGTCGCCGTGCCCGAGCGGAAACCGCAACGAATCGTGGCCGCCGGCCCGGGGGCGCAGCGCCAGATGGCGCGGCGAGCCCAGCGAGAGAATCGCGACCATGGTGTCGTGCCGCGACGAGCGGCCGATCGTGTCGCCGTGCCAGGCCACGCTGTCGCGGCCGTCGCGATAGAGGCACATGCCCGCGGTGACGAACGGCTCGCCCAGCTCGTCGGCGTAGTGCGCGGAGAGCTGGGCCCGGGCCTCGGTCAGCACCGGATGAGGCAGCGTCTCGTCGGCGCCGAACCAGCGCAGCAGCCGGGGCACGTCGACGACGTTGTCATACATCTTTCGCCGGTCGGCCCGCCAGTCGATGTCGAGCAGTCGCTGGAAGACCTCGTCGGAGTTGCCCAGCCAGCCCGGCAGCACGTCGACCCAGGCACCGGCGGTCAGCCGGTGCCGTTGCGGAGCAAGCGGCGCGAGGGCCGGCTCGGCGCCGATGAGATCGAGCATCGAGGGCTGATAGTCCATGCCGTCATATTAGTACGCCTGTGCGATTCCCCGAGGGCGACGTTGTCGCCGGCCTGGCTCCACCATGTGCAGGGTCCGTCCGGTTGGTGCGCCGGATCAGCCGGTGCGCAGCACGACGCGTCCGAGGTTGGCGCGAGTCGTAATCAGCTCGATGGCCTCGGTGACCCGTTCGAGCGGGAAGTCGATGTGCCGGGGGTGAAGCCGGCCGGCGGCGAGCAGGTCCCACAGCTCGGCGCGGTGCCGCTCGACCAGCTCCGGTCGGCTGCGGTTGAGCGTGCCGACGGTGAACCCGATGACGGACTTGACGCCGCCGAGCAGGCCGGCGACGTCCACGCTGCCGCCACCGGCGCTGAACGCGACGAGCCGGCCGAACGATGCGAGGGCAACCACACCACGCTGCACCAGGTCGCCACCGACACCGTCGAGCACCATGTCCACCGGCTCGCCCCACGAGGGCTGGGCGTAGGTCACCGCCTCGTCGGCGCCGCACCCGAGGACGAAGTCCGCCTTGTCGGCCGAGCCGACCGCCCCGACGACCCGGCCCGCGCTGAGCGTCCGGGCCAACTGCACGGCCAGGTGACCGGTGCCGCTGGCCGCCGCGGTGACCAGCACGGATTCGCCCGCCTCGAACCGTCCGGCCCGCAGCGTGCTCAACGCGAGCAGACCGCCCCGGACCAGCGCGAGCGCCGCCGCCGCGTCGACCTCGGCGGGTACCGGACCGACCAGCCGGGGGTCGGCGATGACCAGGTCGGCGAAGGCGTCCTGGAACACCACACCGCCGACGCGGTCGCCCACCGCGAACCCGGCCACGTCGGAACCGAGCGCCACGACGGTGCCGACGACCTCGCCGCCCGGTGTGGCCGGCTCGCCGGCCGCCAACAGCCGGGCCAGACCCACACTGACTCCAACCGCCTCGATGCGTACCAGCAGTTGGCCGGGCGGGGGCACCGGGTCCGGCACTCGCACGACCTCGGCCGGGCGGCCGCCGGCAAACCTGATCTTGCGCAACACGGGCTCCCTTCGCAGAACATCGCCATCACTCGGGTCTGCTGGAGTTCGGGTCGCCCGCCGCGGCGGGCTACCGGAACCGCGGTCTTAGCAGCTGTTCCTCGGCAGCATGAGCGGCACCTCCCTCCGGCTCAGCAAGTTCAACGCTGTTGAAGTTCAACACTGTTGAAGTTTGCGGCATACTGGGAGCGTCGTCAAACCGTTTGTGAGGTAGCAGGCATGCGGCTCAACCGGACTCAGGTCCTCAACGCGGCACTTGACCTGCTCGACGAGGTCGGCCTCGACCAACTGACCATGCGCCGCCTCACCACCACCCTCGGCGTGCAGAACGGCGCCACCTACTGGCACTTCCCCAGCAAACAGGCCCTGCTGGAGGCCATGGCCGACACCCTGCTCACCGGCGTGTCCGACGACCTCGACCAGCGGCAACCCTGGCCGGAGCGGATCGCGCAACTCGCCCACCGTCTACGGCATGCACTGCTGTCCCGCCGCGACGGCGCGCGCCTGTTCTCCGGCGCCTTCTTTCCGCTGCCCAACGCGCTCGCGTACGGAGAAACGATGATCGCGACCCTGGTGGAAGGTGGCCTGTCCAGCCGCGACGCCTCGTGGGCGGCCGACACGCTCACCTACTACGTCGTCGGCCACACCATCGAAGAACAACTCGCCGCGAGCCTTCCTGACGGCGGCACCTCCGCCGCCGCCCGGCTCGCCGAAGCCGTCGACCCGCAACTCCACCCGCAGATGTACGCCGCACTCACCCACATCCCCGCCCCACACCACGAACAGCACTTCGACTACGGCCTCCACCTGCTCATCGCCGGCATCCGCAGCGACACAGCTTCTTGATCTCCGATGTCCTCATCGACGACGCGAGGCAGACCCGGCTCGCCCGCGTGCGGCAAGCGGTCCGGTTGCCGGCGGCCGCATCTGGCCAACGCGCTGTGGAAGGACGGGCGACTCACGGCGCTGCTGGACTTCGAGTGGGTCCGGCTCGGCCCTCCTGACCTGGAGATCGAGCCCTACCTTCGTGCGGATGTCACCGGACTGCCCCACTGAGGTGCGCGAGGTCCTCGGATGGCGGGCGGAGAGCTACCCAGCGATCTTCGCCGGGCCGGACCTCGTACGCCGCCTGTGGCTGTACCAGCTCGCAAACGGGGTGCGGCAGCTATTCCTCGACGGGACCCGCCGGGCTGACCGAACCCGGCGAATAGAAAGAATCTTGGTGGAGGATGTCGAGTATCGGTGTGGCTGCTCCGACCGGAGGCCGGCGCCCGCCGCCGGGTGCCGGACGAAGGGAGCCGCCATGAAGTACATGATCATGATGTTCGGTGGGTTGGGCGCGTCGCTGATCGACCGGAGCCCGGAGTGGATCACGAACATGCAGACCACGATGATGCGGATGGACCGCGAGTTGCGGGAGACCGGTGAGGTGGTGGACAGCCGGCATCTGATGGATCCCGGCCAGGCCACCACGGTCCGGTTCCAGAACGGGGCTCCGGCGCCGACGGATGGGCCGTTCGCCGAGATCAAGGAGTCCCTCGCCGGGTACTGGATCGTCGAGGGCAGCCATGAGCGAGCGGTCGAGATCGCGTCGCAGGTCGTCGCGGTCACCGAGTATCCGATGGAGATCCGGCGAATGATGGACCAGTCGGCGCAGGAGTGACCCGCCGGTGCAGTCTGAAACAGTGAACACGGCTGAGGGCCTGCTGCGTGAACTCGCGCCGCAGGTCCTCGGCGCGCTCGTGCGCCGGCACGGGCAGTTCGATGCGTGCGAGGACGCGGTGCAGGAGGCGCTGCTCGCGGCCACCGTCCAGTGGCCTGCTGACGGCGTACCCGAAAGGCCCCGGTCCTGGCTGTTGACCGTGGCCACCCGGACCCTGATCGATCACTGGCGCACCGACAGCGCCCGCCGCCGCAGGGAGACGGCAGCGGCGCTCGATCCAACCGAAGGGTCCGGGTTTGAATCGCAGGACGCCCTTGTGCTGCTGTTCCTCTGCTGCCACCCGGCCCTGTCACCACCGTCGCAACTCGCCCTCACCCTGCGGGCGGTCGGTGGCCTGAGCACCGCGCAGATCGCCGCCGCGTTCCTGGTCCCGGAGACCACGATGGCGCAGCGGATCGGCCGGGCCAAGCAGCGCATCCGCGATACCGGGGCCCGGTTCGTGCTGCCGCCACCGGACGAGCGGGCCGGCCGGCTGGGCGTCGTTCTGCACGTGCTGTACCTGCTGTTCAACGAGGGCTACACCGCCAGTTCCGGGCCGGCCCTGCACCGGGCCGACCTGACCGCGGAGGCGATCCGGCTCACCCGGCTGTCGCACCGTCTGCAGCCGGGCGAAACCGAGGTCGCCGGGCTGCTCGCGTTGATGCTGCTCACCGACGCGCGCCGCGCCGCCCGCACCGACCCCGACGGGTCGATCGTCCCGCTCGCCGATCAGGACCGGACCCTCTGGGACGCCACCGCGATCGCCGAAGGCCAGGCACTGCTCACCGGCACGCTGGGCTCCGGACCGGTCGGGCCGTACCAGATCCAGGCGGCAATCGCCGCCCTCCACGATGAAGCCCGAATCGCGGAGCAGACCGACTGGCCGCAGATCCTCGCCCTGTACGACGTCCTCGCGCAGGTGGCACCCGGGCCGGTGGTGACGCTCAGCCGCGCGGTGGCCGTGGCCATGGTGAACGGCCCGGTCGCCGGCCTCGCCCTGCTCGGCACCCTCGACGCGGACGACCGGATGGCCCACACCCACCGCCTCGAAGCCGTCCGCGCCCACCTGCTCGAACAAGCCGGTCACCCGCAGGGCGCCCGCGAGTCCTACCTGCGCGCCGCCCGAATGACCGCCAGCCTGCCCGAACAGCGCTACCTCACCCTGCGCGCGGCATCGCTGTCGGACTTGCCGGTCCGATCAACTCCGGCTCCTCCTCCTTCTTCTTAGCCGGCCGCAGCACCGAGACCGCCACGATCGCGGCCGCGATGCCACCGAACACCCCGACCAACGAGGTCGTGGCGGTCGCATCGACGAAAGCGGACTTCGCTATCTGAGCCAGGTGGCCGTCACCGGTCGCGGCCGCGATCCCGAGCGCCTCCCCGATCGAGTGCCGCGCCGCCGGCGGCAGACCGTGCGGCATCGCGGACTGGTAGGCCGTGGTCAGCACACTTCCCAGCACGGCCACACTGAGTGCCGACCCGACCTGCTGCACGGTGTCGTTGACCGCCGACCCGACGCCGGCCCGCTCCTTCGGCAGCGCACCGAGCAGCGTCCCGTACGCCGCCGGCCCGGTCGTCCCGCTGCCCATGCCCATCACGACCATCGCGATCGCCAGCTTGAGGTAGCCGTCGTCCGGCCCGAGCGAGGCCAGGACCCCGAACCCGGCCGCCAGCAGCAACATCCCGATGGCGACAGCGGCCCGGCTGCCCACCTTCTTGTCGATCAGCACCCCGATCCCGTTGAACGCCATCGCGGTGACCAGCATCGGAATGAACGCCAGACCGGCCTTGAGCGGGGTGTAGCCGAGCACGAACTGCAGATACTGGGTGATCGCGAGCACGATGCCGCCGGCCGAGAACGAGAGCAGCACGACGGAGAAGCTGGCGCCCCCGAAGTTGCGGTCCCGGAACAGCTGCATCGGCAGCATCGGCTCGGCGACCCGGCGCTCCCAGAGGACGAACGCGACCAGGCCCACGACCGCGACCGCGAACCCGCCCAGGGTCTGTGCCGAGCCCCACCCGACCCGGGACGAGTTGATCACGCCCCAGACCAGGGCGGTCATGCCGATCGTGGAGAGCAGTGCGCCGACCAGATCGGGCCGGCCGGCCGGGCCACGCGACTCCGGGATGAACGCCAGCGCGGCGACGATGCCTAGGCCGGCGACCGGGATGTTGATCAAGAAGATCGAGCCCCACCAGAAATGCTGGAGCAGCGCACCGCCGGCCAGCGGGGCGCCGAGCGCGCCCAGCATCAGCACCGAGCTCCAGATGGCAATCGCCTTTTTGCGCTCGGCGTCGTCGAACACCGTGGTCAGGATCGACAGCGTGCCCGGCATCAGGAAGGCGGCACCGGCGCCCATCACCGCGCGTACGGCAATGAGCTGGCCCGGCGTCTGGCAGAAGGTGGCGACGGCCGAGGCGATTCCGAAGATCGCCATGCCGGTGACCAGGCCTTTCCGGCGCCCATGCCGGTCCGAGAGGCCGCCGGCGGTCAGCAGGAGGCCGGCGAAGACCAGGATGTAGGCGTCGATGACCCACTGGATGTCGGCGGTGCTCGCGCCCAGGTCGCGGATCAGCGACGGGATCGCGATGTTGAGCACCATGTTGTCGATGACGACCACCAGCATGCTCAGGCAGAGCACGGCGAGGATCAGCCAGCGGCGTGGGTTGCGCTCTGACTCCGGAAGCTCGCTCTCGTACGCTGTACTAGCCACTCGCACACTGTACGAGCCCGGATAGGATGTGGCAATGCCGGACTTCTTCGCCGACTCGGTGTTCCTGCGTCCGCCCCGCACCCGGAGCGGCCAGCCCACCCTGAGTCGCGACCAGATCGTCAAGGCGGCGATCGGGTTGCTCGACGCCGAGGGCCCGGCCGGCCTCAGCATGCGCAAGCTCGGCACCCGCCTCGGCGCCGGCGCCACCTCGATGTATTGGCACGTGGCCAACAAGGACGAGCTGCTCGAGCTGGCGGTCGACGAGGTGATGGGCGAGGCATATGTTCCGGAGGCCCGCGACACCTCATGGCGCGTCGGCCTGTCGGTCTGGGCCAACGGCATGCACGCCATGCTGCTGCGCCATCCCTGGGTCACCGGCCTGCTCGGCACCCGCCCGACCATCGGCCCCAACGCGATGCGCATGGGCGAGCGCGCGGTCACGCTGCTGACCGTCGCCGGCTTCGAGGGCCTCGAGGTCTCCCACGTGATATCACTGCTCAACGCCCATGCCCTGGGCTCGGCTGCCACGCAGAACGCGGTGGAGATTTCGACCCGCCAGGCCGGCATCCCGATCGCCGAGCTGGCCGGCCAGATGGAGCCCTATCTCGAGCGCCTCGCTCCCGACCACCCCAACTACGACAAGTGGCGCCGCGAGAACGCCGGCGACACCCTCGATCCCGTCAAGATCTGGGACGAGGGCTTCGCCTTCGGCCTCGAGCGCATTCTCGACGGCCTCGAACAGTGGCTGTCCGCCAAGAAGCCGGCTTGACCCGTCCGCTCGGCGTGGGGCGCAAGCCGTTGACGGTGGTGGTGCTCCGGCCGTTGGTGACGATGCCGATCTCCTCGCGGGCCCATTTCTCACACGAGCGGGACGAAAACCACTTGACCCGGCCCCCTGGGTGCGGGTCTAACGTCGCCGCATGCCCTCCGGCGATTTCGACTACGACGCTCACGGCCACGACTACGCGACAATCCGCCGCCCCGACCCGCGGATCGCGTCCCTGGTCCACTCCGCGCTGGGCGACGCCCGCACTGTGCTCAATGTCGGCGCCGGCGCCGGTTCCTACGAACCCTCCGACCGCCCCGTGGTCGCCCTCGAACCCTCGGCCACCATGCGCGCCCAGCGGCCGCCCTCATCACCGCCCGCCGTCGCCGGAACCGCCGAGCAACTGCCCTTCGACGACAAATCCTTCGACGCCGTCATGGCCACCGTGACCGTCCACCAGTGGCACGAGCTCGACCGAGGCCTCGCCGAAATCCGCCGGGTCGCCCGCGGCCCCGTCGTCATCCTCACCTTCGACGGTGACGCCCTCGACCGCTTCTGGCTGGCCGCCTACGCCCCCGAACTGATCGCCGCCGAACGCCGCCGCTACCCGGCAATCCCCTTGCTGGCCAACGCCATCGGCCGCTCCTCGTCGGTCACCGAGGTCCCGGTCCCGATCGACTGCGTCGACGGCTTCACCGAAGCCTTCTACGCTCGCCCGGAAGGCTTCCTCGACCAACGCGTGCGCGCCGCCCAGTCGGCCTGGGGCTTCATCACGCCGGAGGCGACCCAGCGCGCCGTCGCCAACTTGCGCCAGGATCTGGCCTCCGGCCGGTGGGATCAGACGTACGCCGAGTGGCGCACCCAACCGCACTTCAACGGCTCCCTGCGCCTGATCACCGGACACCCCTGACCTGAAAAATCACCGGACACACCTGACCTGAAAACGACGGCCTCGGTAGCCCGGCGTGCGTCCTCCGGCGAAACCACGATGTCCGGCGAACCACGATGTCCGGCGAACCACGATGTCCGGCGAAACCACGATGCCGAGACTCGACGAGGATTCGGCGCCCGGCGGCGTACTGGCCGGGCGCGCCGGGCCCGAGGCTAGAAGGTGACAACGGACCGGGCGCCCTCGCCCCGGGACATGCGGTCGAAGGCGGCCGGGACGTCGGCCAGGCTGATGCGGTCGGTGATCAGGTGGTCGAGGGAGAGCTTGCCGGCGAGCACGTCGGCGGCCAGCAACGGGATCTCGATGTCGGGGTCGGACGAGCCGTAGACCGACGACCGCAGCGTGCGCGCCGACGAGAAGATGTCCAGCGCGCTCAACGAAACCATGTCGTCGTTGGCGCCCATGCCTACCACCGTGACCTGCCCGCCCCGCCGGGTCGCCCGCCAGGCGGCCCGGATCGTGGCCGAGCGGCCCACGCACTCGAACGCGTGGTCGGCGCCCAGCTTCGAGGTGCGCCCCCGGATCTCCTTGGACAGACTCTCCGACGACACCACG
Source organism: Actinoplanes sp. (assembly GCA_036402935.1). Classification (GTDB taxonomy): domain Bacteria; phylum Actinomycetota; class Actinomycetes; order Mycobacteriales; family Micromonosporaceae; genus Actinoplanes. Next base: position 5,411 of record DASWRZ010000479.1, on the reverse strand, counting down.
AAATCGGTCGCGCCGGCCGCCTCGGCCAGGCCCTTCTTGGCCTCGGTGACGTCGACGGCGATCACCGACGAGGCACCGGCCGCGCGGGCGGCCGCGACCACCGACAGGCCGACGCCGCCCAGGCCGATCACGACCACCGTCTCGCCGGGCCGCACCGCGGCGGTGTTGCGGACCGCGCCGGTTCCGGTCAGCACGCCGCAGCCGAGCAGGGCGGCCCGGTCGAAGCCGAGAGACGTGGGGACCGGGACGACCGCGTTTTCCGGCGCCACGACCTGCTCGGCGAAGGCGCCCAGGCCCAGGCCGACGTAGACCGGGTCACCGTCCATAGTGATGCCGTTTTCCAGGGCGGCCACGCCGGACGACGTCGAGCACAGCCAGGGCTGGCCGTGGGCGCAGAACCAGCACTCGCGGCACGCCGGCTGCCAGTTGAGCACCACGTGGTCGCCGACCGCGACCCGGCTGACGTGCTCGCCCGCCTCGACCACCTCGCCGGCCGCCTCGTGGCCGAGCACCAGCGGATAGGGCGGCTGCAGCGTCCCGTTGACCATGGACAGGTCGGAGTGGCAGACGCCGGCCGCGCGCACGCGTACGCGCACCTGGCCGGGACCGATCTCGGGCAGCCGCAGCTCGGCGACGGCCGGCTCCGAGGCGGCCGAGCGGACGACGACGCCGTGAAAGTAAGGATTCACCGTTGAATGGCCTTCGTTTGCTGGAACTCGGCTAGACCGTACTGACCCAGCTCGCGCCCGACCCCGGACTGCTTGTAGCCGCCGAACGGAGCGAACGGGTTGAACGCGCCGCCGTTGACGTCGACCGCCCCGGTGCGCATCCGCCGGGCGACGGCCAGCGCGCGTTCGGGCGAGCCCCAGACGCCGCCGGCCAGGCCGTACCGCGAGTTGTTGGCGATCGCGACCGCCTCGTCGTCGGAGTCGAACGGGATGATCGACAGCACCGGCCCGAAGATCTCCTCCTGGGCGAGCTCCGACGCGGGGTCGACGTCGGCGAAGACGGTCGGCGCGACGAAGTGGCCGGCCGAGGGCACCGGCGCGTCGAGACCACCGGCCACCAGGCGGGCCGTGGCACGTTCGATGAAGCCGCGCACCCGAGCCCGTTGCGGCCCCGAGACCAGCGGCCCGAGCCGGGTCGCGTCGTCGAACGGATCGCCCACCGAGTAAGCAGCCGCGGTCTTGGCCGCCAGCGAAACCGCCTCGTCGTAGACCGGGCGGGCGACCAGCATGCGCGTCCACGCGGTGCAGGTCTGGCCCGAGTTGAGGAACGCGTTGCCCACCCCGACCTTGACCGCCCTGGTCACGTCGGCGTCGTCGAGGATTACGTTGGCCGACTTGCCGCCCAGCTCGAGCGCGACCTTGGCGACCCGGTCGGCCGCGGCGTGGGTGATCGCGCGACCGGTCGCGGTCGAGCCGGTGAACGACACCATGTCGACATCGGGGTGCCCGGCGATCGCCGCGCCGACCACCGGCCCGGTGCCGGTGACCAGGTTGAGCACGCCGGCCGGCACGCCCACCTCGTCGGCGACGTCGAAGAGCAGGTAGGCCACGAGGGGCGTCAGCTCGCTCGGCTTGAGCACGACCGTGCAGCCCGCCGCCAGGGCGGCCGCGACCTTGGCGACCACCTGGTGCAGCGGGTAGTTCCACGGGGTGATCGCGCCGACCACGCCGACCGGTTCGTGGACGACCAGCGAGTTGCCCACGATCTCCTCGGCCACCGGGCGTACGGCCAGATCGGCGTACCCCCGAAGGACCGTGAGCGGGAGTCCGGCCTGGACCCTCTCGGCGACCTTGCGCGGCGTGCCCAGCTCGAGCCCGACCGTGCGGGCGATGTCGCCCGCCCGGGCGGCGAGCCCGGCATGCAGCCGATCGAGCACCGCCCCGCGCGACGCCATCGAAGTGCCCGCCCAGCCGTCGAAAGCGGCGCGAGCCGCGGCGACGGCGTGGTCCACATCGGATGCCGTGCCCGCCGGCACGTGACCGAGCACTTCCTCTGTGGTCGGGTTTTCCACCGAAATGGAAGCACCGGCCGACGGCACCCACGCCCCACCGATATAGAGCCGGTCACGCTCGAACGTCATTGACGAGTCCCTTCTCCGCCAGCAAGCCATTGATCAAAAGGTCCAGTCCGAGCTCGAACGCGCCCTCGTCCACCGCAACATGATGCGCCGCCAGCCGGGGCGCCGCTCGCAGGTGTGGATAACGCTCGTAGAGCGCGGGATCGTTGTGGAAGCCGAGCGCGAACGAGCCGAGCGCCGAACCGGTCACCAGGTAGCGCATCAGGGCACCGATGTGCGTGGCCCGGGCGGGCGGCCAACCGGCGTCGATCAGAGCCCCGTAAACCACATCGGCCATGGCCAGAGCGGCCGGCCGGCGGCCGGGACCATGCGCCAGCACGGGTACGACGTTGGGGTGCGCGACCAGCACGGCGTGATAGGAGCGCGCCCACAGACGCAACGCGGATGCCCAGTCGTGCGAAGCGAATGCCGATACGTCGACCCGTTCGGCGAGGCCGTCGGCCACCGCGTCCAAAATGTCGGCTTTAGTGGGGAAGTGGTGGTAGAGCGACGGTCCCTGCACCCCCAGCTCGGCCGCAAGCCGGCGCATCGACAACGCCTCGAGCCCCTCGGCATCGACCAGCGCCGCGGCCGCATCGACGATGCGTTGCCTGGTCAGCAGCGTCTGGCGAGGCCGGGCCATCAGATCTCCCCCAACAAGCACTGGACGGGTAAAAACTTACGCCGCTAGTTTAAGCCCATGGACTTCTCCCTCAGCGACGAAGAGCGTGCGATTCGCGATACCGCCCGTCAGTTCATCACCCGCGAAGTCATGCCGCTGGAGCAGGAGGCTCTCCTGCGCGAGCGCCGCCATCAGCCGGGCCTGGAGCGCAGCGAGCTGCGCGAGCTGCAGCTCAAGGCGAAGAAGTTCGGCTTCTGGGGCCTGTCCACCCCCGAGGAGTACGGCGGGATGGACCTGCCGGCCGTCCTCCAGTCGCTGGTCTGGACCGAGGTGGGCCGCACGTTCGTGCAGTTCAAGTTCGGCGGCGAGGCCGACAACATCCTCTACTACGCCAACGAGGACCAGAAGCGGGAGTTCCTGATCCCCACCATCGAAGGTGAGCGGATCTCCTGCTTCGCGATCACCGAGCCGGGCGCCGGGTCGGACGCGGCCAACATCAAGCTGCGCGCGGTCCGCGACGGCGACGACTGGGTTCTCAACGGCGAAAAGACGTTCATCACCAACGGCAACGACGCCGACTTCGTGATCGTGGTGGCGGTGACCGACCCGTCCCGCAGGGCCAGCGACGGCGGCGCGACCGCGTTCCTGGTCGACCGCTCGATGGGCTGGCGCTCGGAGTTCATCCAGACCATGGGCGAGGGCGGCCCGGCGTCGCTGATCTTCCAGGACGTACGCGTGCCGGCCCGCAACATGCTCGGCGAACTCGGCCAGGGCTTCGAGCTGGGCATGAAGTGGATCGGCAAGGGCCGCTACCTGATCCCGTCGAACGCACTCGGCATCGCCGAGCGCGCGCTCGGCATGGCGATCGAGTACGCCAACACCCGGGAGACCTTCGGCCAGAAGATCGGCACCAATCAGGCGATCCAGTGGATGATCGCCGACTCCGAGGTGGAGCTGGAAGCGGCCCGCTGGCTGATCCTGCGCGCCGCCTGGACGGTGGACCAGGGGTGGGATCCGCGGCATGCTTCGTCAATGGCGAAGCTCTACGGCGCGGGCATGGTCAACCGGGTGGTCGACCGGGTGATGCAGGTCCACGGCGGCATGGGTTACACCCGGGAGCTTCCGATCGAGCGGTGGTACCGGCAGGTGCGGCTCATGCGCATCTACGAGGGCACCGACGAGATGCAACGTCTCATCATCTCCCGCGACCTGCTCCGCGGGTACACCAAGATCGGAGGGCATCTCAGTTGACCACTCTTTCCTTGGCGACCGTCCTCGCCGAGGCCGCCCGCCGCTACCCCGACAAGATCGCCGTGGTCGACCCCGCCGTGCGGGTCAGCTACCGCGACCTCTGGGCCGAGGCGCTCGCCTACGCGGCCGGGCTGCGTGAGCTCGGCATCGGCAAGGGCGACAAGGTCGCCGTGCAGATTCCCAACGTGGTCGACTTCCCGCGGGTCTATTTCGCCGCCCTGGCGGTCGGCGCCGCGGTGGTCCCGGTGCATCTTCTGCTTACGCCCCAGGAGATCGCGTACGTGTTGGCCGACAGCGAAGCCAAGCTCCTGATCTCGCACTCGTCGCAACTCGCCAACGGTGCCGCGGCCGCGCAGCTGGCCGGCATCCCGGTGACGTCCGTCGGGCCGCTGCCACCCGGCGTAGAGGTGCGGCGTCTCGAGGACGTGGCGGCTGCGACCACCCCGCTGCGCACCTACGAGACGGTCGAGGCGGAAGACACCGCGGTCGTCTTCTACACCAGCGGTACGACCGGCAAGCCCAAGGGTGCGCTGCTCACCCATCTCAACCTGGTGATGAACACGATGGTCAACGTCTTCGACATCCACGAGATGCACGACGACGACGTGGTGATGGGCTGTCTGCCGCTGTTCCACATCTTCGGCCAGACGGTCGGCATGAACGGCACCTTCCGCCTCGGCGGCACGCTGGTGCTGCTGCCCCGGTTCACCGGCGAGGCCGCGATCGACCTGATGGTGCGGGAAAAGGTCACCGTCTTCCACGGCGTGCCGACCATGTACATCGCGCTGCTCGACGCCGCGGCCAAGGCCGACCGGCTGCCCGAGCTGCGATTGTGCGTCTCGGGCGGCGCCGCCCTGCCGGTCGCCGTGCTGGAGAAGTTCAACGAGGTGTTCCACGCCGAGATCTTCGAGGGCTACGGCCTGTCCGAGACCTCGCCGACCGCGACCACCAACCAGCCGGCGTTCGGCACCCGGGCCGGTACGGTCGGCCACTCGATCTGGGGTGTCGACGTCGAGGTGGCCCGGCCCGAGGTCGACGAGCGGATCGAGCTGATGGAGCCGGGTGAGCTCGGCGAGATCGTGATCCGCGGGCACAACGTCTTCGCCGGCTATCTCAACAACCCGGAGGCGACCGCGCAGGCGCTGGTCGACGGCTGGTTCCGTACGGGCGATCTGGGCACGAAGGACGAGCAGGGCTTCGTCACGATCGTCGACCGCAAGAAGGACCTGGTGATCCGGGGCGGCTTCAACGTCTATCCGCGCGAGGTCGAGGAGGCGCTGGCCCGGCACCCGGCGGTGCTGCAGGTCGCGGTGATCGGCGTGCCCGACCCGATGCACGGCGAGGAGATCTGCGCGGTGATCGTGCCCGACCCGGGCGGGGTGACGGCCGACGAGCTCATCGAGTGGTCGAAGGAACGCCTCGGCCGGCACAAGTACCCGCGGCAGATCAGGTTCGTCGAGTCGCTGCCGCTCG
>DASWRZ010000478.1:0-4968 GCA_036402935.1 Actinoplanes sp. | reverse complement strand
CGCGTCGGCGACGATCGGGGCCAGCCAGTCCCGCTCGTGCCTGCCCGCGGCGGTGTCGATCTGGTCGGCCCGCAGCAGCGCGTTGTTGATGCGCCGGACCACCGACGGCACCGAGTTCGCCGGGTAGAGGGACTGGTCCGGGTAGGTGTGCCCGGACAGGTTGGCGTCCGCCGCGACCTGCCAGCCGGACAGATAGATGGCCTTGAGTCCGGCCCGCACCTGCTGAACCGCCTGGCCGCCGGTGAGCGCGCCGAGCGCGTTGATGTAGTCCTCGTTCTGCAGCAGGTCCCACAGTCGCCGGGCACCCCGTTCGGCCAGCGTGTGCCGCTCCTGGACGGTGCCGCGCAACCGGATCACGTCGTGCGCGGTGTAGCTGCGCTTGACGCCCAGCCACCGCGGATCGCCGGCCCACGTCCTGGTGAGGTCCGCCGCGGTACCGCCCCTGACTTCGGTCAGCTGATCAGTCATCGTTCCCTCCCTGCTCTCTTCCGGGTTTTCACTTTTGCGCGTGACCCGGGCTCGGGAGGAGACGTTTGTGAGCAGAAATTCCTCGTTTCTTCCGCTAGGGTGAAACCCGTGACCGCTTCACAAAGTGTCGACCTCGTGACGCTGGGCCAGCGCCTGCGCCATCTCCGCCGTTCCAAGGGGATGACGCTGGAGCAGCTGAGCGCGGCGGTCGGGCGTGCGCCCTCCCAGCTCTCGGTCATCGAGAACGGCAAGCGTGAGCCCAAGCTCTCGGTGCTGCAGGCGATCGCGTCCGCGCTCGGCGTGCCCCTGCAAGACCTTCTCCGGCCCGAGGCGCCTTCGCGCCGGGCCGGGCTCGAGATCGAACTCGCGCATCTGCAGAAGGCGCCGGCTTATCAGGCGTTGGGCCTTCCGGCCGTACGCGCGGGGAGGCGCCTGCCGGCCGACGCGCTGGAGTCGTTGATCGGTCTTCATCGGGAGCTCGGCCGGCTGCTGACCGAACAGAGTGCGACCCCCGAGGTGGCCCGCCGGGCGAACGCCCAGTTGCGGGTCAACATGCGCGAGCGCGACAACTACTTCGCCGAGATCGAGCAGGCGGCGGCGAAGGTGCTGCGGTCGGTGCGTCATGCGACGGGCCCGCTGTCACAGCGCGGCATCCTCGACATCGCGGCCCAGCTCGGCTTCACGCTGCACTACGTGAGCGACCTGCCCGGCTCGACCCGGTCGGTGACCGACCTGCGCAACCGGCGCATCTACCTACCGCAGGTGGCGAGCAACAAGGGCCACGACCCGCGGGCGGTGGTCCTGCAGACGCTGGGCCATTTCGTGCTGGGTCACGCCGACCCGTCCGACTACGGCGACTTCCTGCGCCAGCGGGTCGAGGCCAACTACTTCGCGGCGGCGCTGCTGATGCCGGAGACGTTCGCGGTCGAGTTCCTGCGCGAGGCCAAGGCCGACCGGGCCCTGGCGATCGACGACTTCCGCGACGCGTTCGGCGTTTCGTACGAGACGGCCGCCCACCGGTTCACCAACCTCGTGACCCACCACTTCGGCATCCCGGTGCACTTCACGCGGGTCCACGAGAGCGGCATCGTCTACAAGGCGTACGAGAACGACGGCGTGCTGTTCCCGACCGACGTCACCGGCGCGATCGAGGGCCAGCCGGTGTGCCGCAAGTGGGCGTCCCGCGAGATCTTCCAGGCCGAGGACCGCTATTCGTCGTTCTACCAGTTCACCGACACCTCGGCCGGCACGTACTGGTGCACCGTCCACATCGAGTCGACCCGTTCGGGCGAGTTCTCGGTGACCGTCGGCACCCCGTTCGAGCACGCCCGCTGGTTCCGCGGCGGCGACACGACCCGGCGTACGGTTTCTCGCTGCCCTGATCCGACGTGTTGCCGCCGCCCGCCCACCGACCTGGTGTCCCGCTGGTCAGGCAACGCCTGGCCATCGGCCCGGGTCCACTCGCACCTGCTGGCCGCCCTGCCGCCGGGCACGTTCCCGGGCGTCGACGCCCAGGACGTCTACGAGTTCCTCGATCGCCGAGCGTGACCGGGCCGCCGCGGCCCGGTCAGTGGTTCTGCTCGCCTTCGTACGTCAGAGGGTCGCCGTGCCCGCCGGCGGCCGGGTCGGCATTGCCCAGCGCGGTCTCCCCGGGCAGGTCCTCGATCCGCTCCTTCGCGGCGACACCCAACTCCTCGCGGTCCGCCGCTGCGGCTGAGCGCTTCCGCGGTGCCCGGGACGCGCCGGTCGTGCGGGAACCGGCCGCTCCGGGCTGCTGCTTCGCCTCGGCTTCCGCTTCGGCCTTCGCCTCGGCTTCCGCTTCGGCCTTGACCTCGGCTTCCGCTTCGGCCTTAGCTTCCGCTTCCGCCCCGGCTTCCGCTTCGGCCTGGGCCCCGGCCTGCGCTCCGGTCTCCGCTTCGGCCTCGGACTCGGCCTCGGCCGGGTGGCCACTGAATCGCCGCGCCGCCGCGGCGATCTGCTCGTAGTTGTCCCGTCCGGCCCGGCTGCCGAGTACGTATCCGATGGCCACCCCGGCGGCCAGGCTGATGATCCTCTTCACGGCGTCCTCCGCTGCGCCGGGTCGCTCCGGCACGGTCGTCTTTCCCTGACGGGCTGTGGTCTTTCCCCGACAGCTGCCGTCTTCCCTGACGGACTGTCGTCTTTCCTCTGACGGGCTGCCGCCTTCCCTGACGGACTGTCGTCTTTCCCCCGACGGGCTGCCGTCTTCCCTGACGGGCTGTCGTCCTTCCCTGACGGGCTACGGATGCCCCGGATCGACAGCCCGAAACCGGGCTGTGGCGTGCCAGGTAGCCCGGACGCGCGCGTCGGGTACAAGGGGCCAGGACGCGGGCCTCGGCCGCGGGACTGATCCCGACCGGCTGGCGATCGGAGCGCTGCGGCAGCGGCCCGGGCAGGCGTCGAAGACCATGAAGTGGACGCCGATCGAACCCTCCGGCGGTTGGCCAGCGGGGAGCCTCAACCCTCCTCGACCACATCGAGGCCGAACTCGACCGGGATCGTGACGTCACCGCCGGGCGGCCGGAAGCAGGCGCTCTCGCGCGACGTGCTGATCGTGCCGTCCGGCTGGGCCACCGCCAGGAAGACGTCGCCACGGCGAAAGCGTCCGAAAGGGTGGAAGGCCGGCGCGCAGATCTCCCCCCGGTCATGACGTTCGGCGTCGCGGTCGGGAACTAGGCTGGCCTGATGCTTGAGCTGGCAGAGCTGGATCTCGAGGAGATCGGCGGGGCGTTGGGCGACCAGACCGACTACGAGCGTCTGTGGCTGATCGACCCGGGCACCGGAAAGCTGGATTTCTGGACGTCCGACCTGGGCATCGACGGGCAGAACCCGGTCGAGGTCGACGAGCTGGTCGAGGAGCGCGGGCTCGTTGTCATCGAGCCGTTGCCCTCCCGGGTCTGGTACCGGGACATGGCCGACTTCGCCGAGGGAGTCAGCGACGCGGCGGCCGCGCGCCGGCTGGCGCGGGCGATCCAGGGCAAGGGCGCGTTCCGCCACTTCAAGGATGAGCTGCACCAGGAATATCCGGAGCTGGTCCCGGTGTGGAACGCGTTCCGCGACGCCCGGGCGAAGCGCCGGGCGGTGGAGTGGCTGGCCGAGCATTCGATCGTCTCGGAGGACGCGGCGGCCCGCTACCGCGATGACAACCCGGATGTGGAACTGCCCTGACCGCGGATCACCAGCGGCGGCGCAGCCAGGACGGTGAGGCCGTGGCCGGCCTGGTCATCATGCCGGTCAGGCGGGTTCGGTAGCCGGGCCGGCGGACGCGGCGACGCGGAGGAGAGGCCCGCGTGCGCGGCCAGAAAAGCGTTGACGGACAACGGATCCAGCCCGCGGGCCGGGGGTTGCGATCGGTCAGGGTGGCGATCGGCCGAGGGGCGATGGGCCGGGGGTGGCGATCGGCCGGGGGGCGATCGGCCAGCGGCTGAGGGTCGATGCCGGCCGGGGAGGCGCTCGAGATGGCGCCCCAGCGCGCGGCCAGCGCCGCGGCCACGTAGGGCGGCAGGCCGGACCGTGAGATGCGGTGGCTGCCGGTCATGTGCTCGTACATTCTCTCAGCATGGGGTTCGACATCCGGGTGGCTACGCGGGGGGATCTGGCGGCGCTCGCGCCGGTCATCGATGCCGCGATCGGGGAGCTGCAGAAGGGCTTTCTGGACGCGGCGCAGATCGAGTCCAGCCGGGCGATCATGGGGTTGGATACGCAGCTGATCGACGACGGGACGTACCTCGTGGTCGAAGAAGGCGGCCGGATCGCGGGGTGCGGCGGGTGGAGCCGGCGGGCCACGCTCTACGGCGGCGACCATTCGGCAGGGCGGGACGCGGCGCTGCTCGATCCGGAGGCGGAGCCGGCCAAGGTGCGGGCGATGTATACGCACCCGGACTTCGCGCGGCGCGGGGTCGGGCGGCTGATTCTCCGGCTGTGCGAGCAGGCGGCTCGCCGGGAGGGCTTCCGGGTGCTCGATCTGATGGGCACCATGGCGGGCCGGCCGCTCTACGAGGCGGCCGGCTTCCGCGTGATCGAGGAGCTCAGCGACGCGGCGGGCGGCGTACCGGTCCCGCTCGTCCGCATGCGGAAAGAGATCACCCCAGCCGGTCCGGGCCCGTCGGGGACTCCTGCGCCGAGTACGCGATCTTCGTCAGGTCGCCGAAGCTGACCGCACCGGAGCCGATCAGCGTCCTGTAGTGGCTGTGGCCATCGGCCCGGCGCTCGCGGCAAGACGTTTCTGCGTTCCCACCAGACCGTTTCTGCGCTCGCAGCAGAACGTTTCTGCGCTCGCACCAGGACGTTCTACGCTTGCGCCAGAACGTTTCCACGCTTGCGCCAGAACGTTTCCACGCTTGCACCAGGACGTTCTGCGCTCGCACCAGGACGTTCTACGGTGGGTCCTGGGCCGGGTGCGGGATCGCAGGTGAGCAGGGTCAGGCTGCCACGAACTCTTCGAACGTCGCCCGGATGACGGACCCGAATTCCGGGTAACCT
>DASWRZ010000477.1:0-7824 GCA_036402935.1 Actinoplanes sp. | reverse complement strand
CGGCCCGGCGCGGCGCGCCGCCCACTCCCCCGGCGGCCAGCCGGCCGGTCGGGCCGCTGCGCCGGATCGGCCAGCCGGCCGCGAACAGCACCGGCCGTACGACGACCGGCCCGAGCGCGATCAGCGCGAAGAACGCGAGCGTGCCCGAGGCGACCACTTCGAGCAGAGGCAGGCTGGGGTTGTAGTTCTGCGGGTGCGCGCCGGGCAGGTTGGCCAGCACCAGCCCGCCGAGCGCGGCCGCACCGAGCGCCAACAGCACGCCGACCACCCAGCGCAGCTTGACGATGTCCTTGCGCCCGCCGGTCGTGCCGGCGGTCCGCAGAGCCTCCAGCGGGGCTACCCTGGCCGCCGAGAAGGCGGGCGCCACGACGGCCAGGATCGTGATCACGACGGCCAGCACCACGGTGCCGGCGGCGGGCAGGATCGGGAAGCCCGGTGAGACGATCTTCCAGCCGGCCCCCTTGCCGATCGCCGTGACCAGATGGCCCGCGCCGAGCGCCAGCAGCGTGCCGACGACGCCGGTGACCAGGCCGGTCAGCGCGCCCTCGGCGGCCAGCGACCAGCTGAGCGACCGGCGGCCGGCGCCGATCGCCCGCAGCAGGGCCAGCTGGCGCAGGCGCTGGGCGAAGACGATCCGGAAGGTGCTGGTCGCGACCAGGCCGGCCGCCACCACCGCGATCGCCACGAACATGCCGACGACCGCGAACACCGCGTCGATCTCGGACGCCTTGGCCTGCGCCTCGGCGTGCCGCACGTCGGCACCGGTCTGCACCTTGGGCCGGTCGGCGGCCTCGCTCGCCGGGATGGCGGCCTGGACGATGGAGCTCACCTTCTGCCGCACGGCCGCGGCGTCGGCGCCGGGTGTCAGCCGTACGTCGATCTGGTTCAGCGACCCGTCGGCGGTGAGGGCGGAGATCACGGGCTGCGTCGCGTACACCTGGGAGCCGAAGTCGCTCGGGACCGTGACCGTGCCGACCACCGTGAGGTGGGCCGGAGCCTGGGGTTTGCCGTTCTTGTCGAAGCGCAGCGCCAGCGAGACCCGGGAGCCGACCTTGAGGCCGAGCCGGTCGACCGTGCGCGGGGTGACCGCGACCTCGTCCGGCGCGGTCGGGTAGCGCCCGGAGGCGAGCTTGGCCTTGGCCAGCGGGCCGGTGCCCGGGTCGCCGACGACTTCGAGGAAGTCGGCGCCGTACTGCCCGCCCGCCTCGACCTCGCCGGCCGTCTCGGCCACGCCCGGGACCGCCTTGATCTGGTTGAGCATGGCGGTGGTGACCCGGCCGTCGTGCACGACCAGGTCGGCCGCGACCGGGGTGTCGCTGAGCCCGTCGAGCAGGCTGTTCTTGGTGATCTGCTGGGCCAGCACGGTCGAGTAGACGACGAACGAGACGACCAGCACGGCCAGGCCGGTCAGCAGCAGCCGGGCCGGGCGCCGGAGCACGCCGCCGAGCTGGGTGCGCAGCACCGCCCTCATCGGTTCACCGCCAGGTTCTGCAGGGCGTCGGTCACCGAGTGCAGGTCGGGACGGTCGAGGTCGCCGGCGATGCGGCCGTCGGCGAGCAGGACGGCGCGGTCGGCGTACGCGGCCGCGCTCGGGTCGTGGGTCACCATGACCACGGTCTGGCCGAGATCGCGCACCGACGTACGCAGGAAGGACAGCACCTCGGCCCCCGAACGCGAGTCGAGGTTGCCGGTCGGCTCGTCGGCGAACACCACCTCGGGCCGGGCGACCAGCGCACGGGCCAGCGCCACCCGCTGCTGCTGGCCGCCGGAGAGCTCGCTCGGCCGGTGCCCGAGGCGGTCGGTCAGTCCGAGCACCCCGGTCAGGTGGTCGAACAGCTGCTTGTCCGGCTTGCGGCCGGCCAGCTCGAGCGGCAGCGTGATGTTCTGCGCCGCGGTCAGCTGGGGCAGCAGGTTGAACGACTGGAAGACGAACCCGATCCGCTCCCGCCGCACCTTGGTCAGCACCTTGTCCTTCTGCACCGTGAGGTCGGTGCCGCCGAGCAGGGCCTGCCCGCTGGTCGCCGTGTCGAGGCCGGCCAGGCAGTGCATGAGGGTCGACTTGCCACTACCGGACGGGCCCATGATCGCGGTGAACTGGGCCCGGCCGAAGCCGACGGTCACCCCGTCCAGCGCGCGGACCGCGGTGTCGCCATGGCCGTAGACCTTGACCAGGTCCACCGCGGCAACCGCGGCCATCCCGTCGTTGGTGTTCATGAAGTCTCCCGAAGGACTGGGGTGCGGAATCGGACAGCGATGATTGTTGGGGCGGCCGGGTGCCCCGCACATCGGTCCGCAGCCAGGGACGCGGATCTGCCTTTCGGCTGATGGAGGCCGGTACGACGCCAACTACGCTGGGTCACGATGTTGACGAATCCGAACCGGAATCTGCTGCTGCGGCTGGGTCAGCTGGGTGCCTTGGGAACGCTGTTCCTGCTGGGCATCTTCGACGTGAACGAGAGCATGCACGCGGGCGCCGTCCTCGCCCTGTTCCAGGTCGCCGCCGCGATGCTGGCCGCGGCGGTCTGGCTGCCCGGGCATCAGCAGGGCTCGGTGACTCTGCCGAAAGTCGCATTCTGGCTCGGCATCGGCTCGCTGCTGCTGACCGCGGTGATCTCGGTCGCCTATTCGGAGGCGAACCCCGCGACCCCCGCCGCCTGGGGTCTCGCCGAGTCGCTGGCCCTGCTCGGCGTCCTGTTCGTCGTCGCACGCCGGGGCAGGCCGGGCTGGTCGATCGCCGCGATCGCCTCGGTCGGCGCGGCGGTCAGCTTCATCCCGCTGCGCGGCGGCTGGAACCCGGTCTTCGTGATCTGCGGCCTGATCCAGGCTCTGGCCGGAACCGGCATGATCGGTCTCGGCATCTATCTGCGGACCATCGAGAGCTCGCGGCAGCGAGCGGTCGACACCGTACGCGCCGAGCAGCGCACCGAGTTCGCCCGCGACCTCCACGACTTCATCGCCCACCACGTGACCGGCATCGTCGTACAGGCCCAGGGCGCGAAGTTCATCGCCGAGCAGGACCCGCAGCGGGTGCTGCTCGCGCTCGAACAGATCGAGCAGGCGGGCGCCGAGACGATGGCCTCGATGCGCCGGATGGTCCGTGTGCTGCGCGACCCTTCGTCAAAGCCGGACGCTCCGCTCGCGCCGGTGGCCGGCGTGCCCGAACTGGGTCTGCTGACCGAGCAGTTCACCGCGGCCGGCGGCCCGCTCGCCCGGCTGCACGTGGACGGCAGCGCCGACGGTCTGCCGGTCGAGGTGTCCACGTCGGCCTATCGGGTGGTGATGGAGGCGCTGACCAACATCCGCCAGCACGCGGGCACGGCCCGGGTGGCCGACGTCTGGGTGCGGCGAACTCCGGACTGGCTGCTGGTGCGGGTGGCCAACGACGGGCAGCCGCCCAAGCAGGCGACGCCGCGGGAGCGGCCGGGGTACGGTCTCGTGGGCCTGACCGAACGGGTCCGCGCGGTCGGCGGCCGCATCACGGCCGGTCCCGGCATCGAGGGCGGCTGGGTGGTCGACGCCGCGTTCCCCCTCCCCTCCAAGGCGGGCACATGATCCGGGTGATGATCGCGGACGACCAGGCGATGGTGCGCACCGGCTTCGGCATGATCATCGGGGCGCAGCCGGACATGGAGGTCGTCGGCGAGGCGGCCGACGGGGTCGAGGCGGTCGCCCTGGCCCGCCGGCTCAGGCCCGACGTCGCCCTGTTCGACATCCGGATGCCCAAGATGGACGGTCTCGAGGCGCTGCGGCTGCTGGCCGGGCCGGGCGTGGCCGAGCCGATCAAGGTGGTCGTGGTGACCACGTTCGACCTCGACGAGTACGTGCATCAGGCGCTGCGCAACGGCGCGGCCGGTTTCCTGCTCAAGGACTCCGGCCCGGCGCTGCTGATCGAGGCGGTGCGGGCGGCCGTCTCGGGCGACGCGCTGATCAGCCCGTCGATCACCGTACGGCTCCTGGAGCACCTCTCCCCGCCCGCCCGGACCGACATCGACGACTCGGGGCTCTCGCCGCGCGAGCTCGACGTGGTCAAGCTGACCGCGCGCGGGCGCACCAACGCCGAGATCGCGCAGGAGCTGTTCATCTCGGTCGGGACGGTGAAGACCCACCTGAGCAGCATCCACGCCAAGCTCGGCACGCGTAACCGGGTCGAGATCGCGGCCTGGGCCTGGGAACGCAAGGTCGTCGGCTAGCTCTCCTTCTTCGGCCCGGCCGCGACCAGCTCGGGCGCGGACTGCGGTACGGGCGTCAGCCAGCGCAGCAGGGATCGGGCCGCTTCGATCACGAGCGCCCGGTCGTGGGTCAGGGCGAAGTCGAACTGCCGCTCGCCGTCGCGGGTGTTCTCGCCGACGTCGCGCGCCACGAGCGCCGCCGCCCGGTGCGGCCCCACCACGATGACGTTCCACTCCCCGAGCAGCGGGTCGTCGGCGGCCAGGCCGGCACCCCGTACGCCCGGAGCCGGCTCACCGCTCAAGCCGGCGCCGAGCGCCGCGACCAGTGGACTGTGGGCCGCGATGCGGGCGAAGCGCTCGGCCGTCGCCGTGCTGAAATGCCGGGCGTCCTGGAAGCAGGCGAGCAGCACCGGCGGCTCGGGACCGCTGCCGGCCAGCGCCTCCAGGTGCCGGCTCATCGGCATGAGCAGGCTTTTGGTCGTACGCGTGACCGGTCGCTCCCGGCTGACGATCTCGAACGGCGTCCGGCCGGACGCCCGGGGCGGCTCGATCAGCGGAAGCCGGGCCTGGGCGCGCCGGCCGCGCGGCAGCTTTCCGGGCCAGCCGTAGTGCCGGCCCTGCCCGACGGTGGCGCCCATCGCCCGGGCGGTGGCCAGGTGCTGGACCGTCTCGATGCCCTCGGCCAGCACGACCGCACCGGTCGCCTCCGCATAGGCGGCGACCGCCGCGACCACGCGGGCGGTGTGCGGGTCGTCCGGGGCGCGCAGCAGCTGCATGTCGAGTTTGACCACGTCGGGGTGCACGAACGGCATCAGCGCGAGCGAGGCCGGGTCGGCGCCGACGTCGTCGAGCGCGACTCCCCAGCCGCCCTCCCGCAGCTTCGCGGTGGCCCCCAGCAGCCCCGACGGGTCGCGGGCGAGGGCCCGTTCGGTCAGCTCGGTGACCACCCGCAGCCGGCGGGACGCCGCCTGGTCGATGATGTCGACGAGGTCGGCCGGCCCGTCGCTGCCCACCGCGACCGGCTCCAGGTTGACGAACCAGGTCAGCGCTGGGTCGGGGGCGGCGGCCAGGATGCTGCGGAACGCCTGCGCCCGGCACACCCAGTCGAGCTCGACCTCGCGGCCGGCCTCGCGGGCGGCGGTGAACAGCTCGATCGGCGCCTCCCACGGCGTGCCGGCCGGGCCGCGGCTCAGCGCCTCGTAGCCCAGTACGCCGCCGGCGGTGATGTCGACCAAGGGCTGGAAGACGGTGGTCACGGCCCGCTGGTCGATGACCTGGTGGATGTCCTTCACCGCCCCACCATCGGCCTTTTGCCCGAGGTGCTTAAAAGTTAGCCGCCGGGTCTTTACTGTTAACAGCCTTTAATTTACGTTCATCGAAGTCCCTCAACGGCTTTCAGAGGAGCTACTTCATGAAACGGAGATTCACTCTTCCCGCACTGACCGTGGCCGCCCTCATCGCCTCCCTGTTCGTCGCGGTCTCCCCGGCCTCGGCGCACGGCTACATCTCGTCCCCGCCCAGCCGCCAGGCCAACTGCGTCAGCGGCGCCGTCCCCAACTGCGGCGACATCATCTACGAACCGCAGAGCGTGGAGGCCCCCAAGGGCTCGACCCTCTGCAACGGCGGCGGCAGCCGCTTCACCGTGCTCAACGACACCAGCAAGAACTGGCCGGCCGCCACGGTCGGGCAGACCGTCACCTTCAACTGGGTGATCACCGCCGCGCACTCGACGGCCACCTGGGAATACCTCATCGGCGGCACGCTGCTGGCGTCGTTCAACGACAACGGCGCCCGCCCCGGGGCGACCAAGCAGCACACGGTCAGCATGAAGGGCTTCACCGGCCGGCAGGCCGTGCTGGCCCGGTGGAACATCGCCGACACGGTGAACGCCTTCTACTCCTGCGTCGACGTCAACATCGGCGGCGGCACCTCGTCCCCGCCGCCGACCACGTCACCGACCACGTCACCGACCACCCCTGCGACAACCAGGCCGACCACGCCGCCTCCGGCCGGCGGCACCTGGGCGGTCGGGACGGCCTACAAGACGGGCGACGTCGTGACCTACAACGGTGTCTCCTACCGGTGCCTGCAGGCGCACACCGCCATCGCGGGCTGGGAACCGCCGAACGTTCCGGCCCTGTGGGCGCGCGCCTAGCGTCCGGGGCCCTGATGGCGTTGCTGGTCGCCGGTTGCGCTTCTGCACCGGCGGCCGGCGCGCCCGCCTCCTTCGGGCCCACCGACGTGATGTTCGCGCAGATGGCGCTGGCCCAGAATCAGGACGGCGACCAGGTCGCGGCGCTGGCATCGACACGGGCGGCCGATCCCCGGATCCGGGCAATCGCCTCGTCTCTGCGCGATCGCTGGAAGACCGATTCCGGCCCGCTGCAGCGGTGGCTGCTCGGATGGCAGCAGCCGCTGACCGCCCCTGCGGGTTCCCACACCGGTCACGGAGACCTGCACGCGTTGCAGCCTTCCTCCCTCGCCGAGCTGCGGGCCGTGACGGGCGCGGCTTTCGACCGTACGGCCGTGGCCCTGCTCCTCGCGGGGCTGCACAACAGCGTCGAGACCACCCGGATGGAGTCCACCGGCGGAAACTACCCGCCGGCCGAGCAGCTGGCATCGTCGATGACCTCGGCCTACCAGGAGCAGATCCGGGCATTGCTGGTCATCGCGGCCGCGCAATGACGGGTAGGGTTCCCGGATGCCCTCGCTACAGGCGCCGACCGCCCGCTTGCACTCAGCGTTCCGGGAGGCGCACCACGAGTGGGGGCCGGGCCTGCACGAGGACGGCTTCGGCATCTCGCTGGACGACGACGTCGAGACGGCGGCCGGCTTCGCGGCCTGGGTGAGCCGCCTGACCCGGGCCGAGGACCCGGCCACCGACCCTCGGCCCGGGCACTCGCACGCCACGTTCCGCTGGATCGTCGAGGGCGA
Source organism: Actinoplanes sp. (assembly GCA_036402935.1). GTDB lineage: Bacteria > Actinomycetota > Actinomycetes > Mycobacteriales > Micromonosporaceae > Actinoplanes. The sequence continues at coordinate 721 of DASWRZ010000477.1, read as the reverse complement.
CGCGATCCAGGGCGGCATCGCGCTGCGGCACACCCTCAACGAGGCCCTCGGCCACATCGGCTACGGCGTACGCCCCTCGGCCCGCCGCCGCGGGCTGGCCACCTGGGCCCTGACCGAGATGCTGGGCGAGGCCCGCGCCCGCGGGCTCGACCGGGTCCTGCTGGTCTGCGCGGCCGACAACGTCGGGTCCGCCCGCACGATCCTGCGCTGCGGCGGCGTGCTGGAGCCCGGTTCCGGCCCTACCAACCGGTATTGGATCGAGCTGTAAAATCGCCGCGCGGCCTGGCATCGCTGCTGCCCGGCCTTCCTCATCGGCTGACGCCGGCTCCTCCCACTGGCGCTGACGCCGACCCCACCTTCCTGGCTGACGCCGACCCTCCTTCCTGTCCCGATTTCTCGCTCACCGGCATTCGGCGCCTGCCTTTGCTGTACGCCGGCCTTCCAATCCGTGTCCACATCGGACCGTCGCCGGGAGACTTCACCGACCGGCCTGTGTCTTCCGCCTTCGACGCCCTGCCCGGCATCCGCATCACCTGACCGCCATCGCCCGCAGCGTCGTCACCTTCGGCCGGTGGCCCGTCTGACTCGCTATGAATGCGTCTGGCGTCCGCCGTCCCCGGTGCTGTTCCAGCGTCGGTTCCCCAGCGAGATCCGAGCGATCAGCGACAGCTCGCTGCGGACCATGCCCAACTCCGCGCTCGTCCACACCGGCCTGAAAGAC
>DASWRZ010000476.1:0-19968 GCA_036402935.1 Actinoplanes sp. | reverse complement strand
CAGCGGTGGACTCCGACGGAGCGGGCGACACCGCGCTTCTCCCGTGCGGCCCTCTGCAGGGCAGCCTCGGCGCGGGCAGCACGGCCTCGTACGTCGTGACGATCAGCTATTTCGGCAAGGACCCGCAGGGCAAACCCGCCGGCACCACCGACGGCCTGATCGCCTGCGCCGACGCCCAGGCCAAGAATCCCGGTCCGGCCTTCGTCCTGTTCGACTCGATCGGCACCGCGGTGAACGGCGCGACGGCCAAGCGGGAACTGCACGGCACCTACGTGGTACACACCGACAACACCAACATCTCCGGTGGCCTGGTCCACGTCTATCGCACCAGCTCCACTCTGAAGGACCTCTGCTTCGACGCCGGCTCCGCCGAGCCCGCCCCCGGCACCCCGCTCACCGTGCAGTTCTGCAACGCCGGCGGCACCTCCCAGACCTGGGCCTACGCCGAGAGCCTCCAGATCGTCCTGGTCGCCTCGCAGACGCCGGCGCGCCAGTACGGCATGTGCGTGGACGCCGGCGGCTACCCGCGGGCGGATCCGACCAAGGTCACGATCCCGGTGCTGCTGCAGCCGTGCCAGAGCGATCCGCCGGCCCTGTACCGGCAGATGTGGAGCTTCAACGACAACGCGAACCTGGTCGGCAGCAACAACGTCGGCACCAACACCGACGCGTACTGCTTGAACGTGCAGAACCCCGACACCCCGGGCAGCCCGGTCATTCTCAGCAAGACCTGCGCCGGCGGGTACAACAACGTCAACACCTTCTCGTCGGACGCGAACGTGGGCGCCGGACAGGCCGGGTCGCAGAAGCCCGGCAAATACGTCGGTCAGCTGATCAACTACAACCAGTTCGGTCGCTGTCTGGACGACACCGGCCAGAACCGGAACGCCTCATTCATGATCGCGTGGCCCTGCAAGCAGAACCCGAACCCGGCCAATGTGCTCTGGAACCAGCGCTACGTCTTCCCCGCGCTGCCTTCGGCCGCGGATCCCACCCTGGACGGCACGGACGACAACCATGTCTCCGGCCCCATCGTCATGAGCTGGCCCGACACCTCCACCACGCCCACCACGTATGTCTCGTACTGCCTGCAGAGCCCGCTGTCCACGGCGCTGTACCAGTACGTCACGACGAAAGTCTGCGACGGCAGCGCGGCCCAGCAGTGGACCGTCTACGGGCACACCGGGCACTATGCGACGAGCTACACGATCGTCGACCAGACGGGCGCGAACTGCCTGCAGCCGCGCGACCCGACGACCACGACACCCGACATCTACCAGGCCGTCAACCTGATCAGCAAGATCTACGTCGGTCAATGCAGCGGCTCGACGCTGCAGAAGTGGAACGCCGACAAGAACGTCGTCGGCGCGATGGCCCTGAAGGACGTCACCGAGACCCCCCGGAAGACCGACTAGCAGACCGCAGGCCGGGCCGCCGCGGTTCAGGCCGCGCGGACGGCCGCGTCCGCGGCGCACACCTCGACGCCGTCGCCGCCCGACCGCTTCACCGCGTACATCGCGGCGTCCGCGCGGATCAGAGCCTCGGACAGCTCCAGGGCCGGCCCGTCGGCCACCCCGATGCTCACGGTCGCCGGGCAGTCCGGCAGGTCGCGCACCGCGCGTACCATCCGGCGCGCGACCTCGGCGCCCGTCGCCGAACCGACTCCCGGCAGCAGCGCGCCGAACTCGTCGCCGCCCAGCCGTGCGATCAGATCTTCCCCGCGGACCTGTGCGGCGAGCGCGGCGGCGATCGCGCGGAGCGCGTCGTCACCGGCCGCGTGCCCGCGGGTGTCGTTGATCTGTTTGAACTTGTCCGTGTCGACCACGAGCACGGTGGCCCGGCCGCGGGCCTCGGCGAGCGCCCGGTCGAAGGCGCGCCGGTTGGCGATGCCGGTCAGCGGGTCGAGCTCGGCCGCCCGGGCCACCTGCTCGTGGCGGGCCCGCAGCGCCTCCAGGTCGCGGATCGTCTCGGCCGCGTGCAGCGTCTGCTGGCGTTGCAGCCAGAGCGTGGCGGCCAGCGCGTCACCGTAGGCGAGAGTCGTCCGGGCGTCCCGGGACCCACGACGAGTCAGCAGAACCGCGTAGGTGCGGTGAGTGCTGGCGGTGACCAGCCAGTCGGCCTCGGGCGGCAATTCGCCGACCGCTTGTTCCATCACCTCGAGCGCCTTCTCCGAGTGCCCGGAACGGGACAGCGCGACGCCGTAGAACGGCCAGGCATAGGCCAGTGCGGCCGGGCTGAGGCCGCGCTTCTGCAACGCCGGCATCACCCGCGAGATGGTGGCCGCGGCCCCGCCCGGATCGTGGCGGTCCGCCCGCGCGCAGGCGGCGGCGAGCAGCGCCATGTCGCGCCACGTCCCGGCGTCGGACCCCGAGGCCTCGGCCGCCGCCCGCAACGCGTAACTCTCCGCCGTAGCCGTATGGCCCTCGGCCGCCTCCACCTGGCCGACCTGATAGAGCTCGAGGGCCCAGCGCAGGTGCAGCTCGGCCAGGTTGAACAGCCACATCGAGCAGTTGCCGTTCTGCTCCCGGTCGGCCGCGCTCATCGCGTGCGCGGCCCGGAACTGCGGCTCCACCAGCTCGTAGAGGCGCAGCTCGTACCAGCCGATGGCGATCGCGACGGCGGCGTTGACCGCGGCCACCGGGTCGGTTTCGCCGGCGGTCAGCCGTTCGGCCTCGACCAGGTCGCGCAGCGAGGCGTCGATGTCGTAGGCCGCCGGGTCGGACGCGCCCAGTTTGAGGCGCTCGGCGGCCCGGGTGCCGAGCGCGCACGCCTGCCAGCCGCGGCCGCCCTCCCGGACGGCCGCGGCCAGCATCGGTTCGAGCGCGGCGAGCGAGCCCGCCGGGTCGGCCTGCGCGATGTAGGTGACGACGTTGACGAAGTGGTGCGCCGCGGACGGCTCCGACCGCAACAGCGCGGACGCCGCGGCCCGCACCTCGAGCGCGTCCCCGGCCTGGGCGCGCTCGAGCAGCTGAACCACCTGTCGCGACATGTCGCCTCTCATCGGCGGCACGCCGGTTCATCGGAGGAAATTTCAGGAGCGCGTGAACACGGGCATCGTATCGAGCGTCGTGGTGACCTGAGCGGTGGTGCCGCCCGGGTGGATCTCACCGGTGAAGTAGTCGGTCCAGGTGTTGCCGGGCGGGAACCAGACCGAGGTGGTCACCGGGCCGGTGCCGGGCGTGGTCACGGGCGCGACGAGGAAGTCCGGGCCGTAGAGATACTCGGCGCCGGCCAGGGCATATGCCTCCGGCTGGTTCGGGTACGCCAGGTACAGCGCCCGCGCGATCGGCAGTCCCGTGGCGGTCGCGGTCTTCGCCGCCGCGTACGTGTAGGGCAGCAGCTTCTCCCGCAGCTTGAGGAACTTCTCGGCGGAAGCCTTCGCGGCCGGGCCGTACTGCCAGGGCAGCCGGTCGCTGTGGTTGGAGTGCAGCCGGTCGATCGGCTGGAACGTGCCGAACTGCACCCACCGGGCGTACAGGTCGTCGGGGACCTTGGTGCTGCCCGGCTCGCTGCCCGGCTGCTGGAGCCCGTTGGTGTGGCCGCCGATGTCGTGGCTGATCGCGGCCAGCCCGGTCGACGCGGACTCGCCGGGGGTGTAGCCGACCTCGTACTGCAGGGTCTCCCAGTCCGAGGTGGTGTCGCCGGTGAAGTGCAGCGTGGTGCGCTTCTCCGCCCACGGCCCGGTCGGCACCGCGGTCGGGCCGCCGTAGCCGCCGGCCTGCAGCGAGCCGTAGCCGCGGGAGAACGCGAAACCGTTGCGGTCGGCGTACTGCTGGTTGATCCACGAGTCCGGGGTGACGCCGGCCAGGCTCGACTTCGAGCTGTCGCAGCACCAGTCGAGCCACCAGAAGTCGACGCCGTCCTGCTCGAGGTCCTTGTGCAGGGCCAGGTAGGCGTTGAGCTGGTCGGGGTCGCCCCAGTCGAAGGTGTAGCAGTCGGGGCTCGAGTTGCAGCCGGTCTTCTGCAGCCTTCCCTTCGCGGTGGCCTGAGCTTCGGTGAACTTCGGATCAGTTCCGAGGATGCTGGGGTGAATGTTCAGCGTGGTGTGCAGCCCCTGGGCGTGCAGCCGGCTGAAGAAGGCCTTGGGGTCGGGGAACTTCGTCGGGTCGATCTCCCAGCCGTTCCACCGGTCGGGCGACTTGAAGTCGGTGTCGACGACCAGGACGTCCAGCGGTACGCCCTCGGACTTGAACCGCGACACGATCTGCTCGAACTCGGCCGCGGTGCGGTCGTAGTACTCGGAGTACCAGACGCCGTAGGTCCACTGTGGCAACAGCCTGGTCGGACCGGTCAGTGTGGACAGTTCCTTGAGCGCGCGGGCGTAGTCCTGGCCGTAGCCGAACACGTACCCGTCCTGTTCGTTCTCCGGGCGCGGGGCGGTGGTGGCAAGAGCCGACGCGCTGTCGTCGAGCAGCGTCCAGCCGTCCTGGTAGAGCAGGCCGGGCTGGGTGAGCGCACTGCCGTCGACGCCGTCCAGGCCGCGCCGGTAGCCGCCGAGCGGGGCGTGCGGCGCGAGCAGCGGCGCGGCCGGCAGCACGACGGCGACCGTGTCCAGGTTGACGTTGCAGCTGGTGTCGGTCGGGCACTGCAGGGCGACCGTGTTGGTGCCCGCGGACAGCGTGACCGGCACGCTGACCGTGCGCCAGTAGTCCCAGCCGCTGGTCGGCGGGAGCGTCGCGGTCACCGGTGCGCGGGTGCCCGACTGAACGTTGACGGTGCGCGACTGCAGCGGCTGGCTGCCCGCCTTGCCGTTGGCGTAGCGCAGTTGCAGGCGGTAGCTGCCGGGAGCGGGGACGCCGGTGACGGTCAGCGTGTCGGCGGCGCCCGCGTGCTCCAGGCCGGCGAGGAACGCCGTACCGGAAAAGCCGTTGTGGTCCGCGGCGGTCCTGGCCCCGCCGGCCAGGTTTCCGGTCTCTGCCTCGCAGAGGTTGCCGAAGGCACAGGGTTTCGGCGCCGGTTGCGCCGGTGCGGGGTACGCGTCCCCGGGCCGGACCACCGCGACGCTGTCGACGTTGACGTTGCCCGAGTCGGAGGCCGTGCGCTGGATGGTGACCTCGTGCCGGCCGCTCGGCAGGCTCAGAGGCAGCGTGGCGAGCGCCCAGGTGTCCCACGAGCCGGTGGGCGGCAGGCTGAGCTTCTGTCCGGGGCCGCCGTCGATCGCGACGGTCAGCGTGCGGGTCGTGTTCTGGCCGTCCCCGCCCTGCGCGTTGGCGTAGCGGACGTCGAGCTGATAGCTCCCGGCGGCCGGGGCGGTGACCCCGAAGCTCAGCGCGTCGCCGGTCGACTGGAAGCCGGCCGCGAAGCCGCTCCCGGTGTACCCGCTGTGGTCGGTGGCGACCGACGGGCCACGCAGCGCCAGATTTTCGGCCTCGCAGAGCGTCCCGAAGGCGCAGTCGGGCGTGCCGTGCCCGGCCCACGGCGCCGCGTCGACGTTCTGCGACCCGGAGCGCAGCTGGACGGTGAGGTTGTCGGAGGTGAACGGACCCGACCCCGTCCGGTAGCGGAGAGTGACCTGGCCGGTGTCGATGGTCAGCCAGCCGTCGGCGGTGCTGCTGGTGAACGGCGGCGGGGTGAACGCGTTGCGCCCGATGACGTTGAAGGTGCTCGCGTCGAGAAAGTGGCCGTCAGGCGAGTATTCGGTGCGGATCAGCGTGGGGGAGAGCACCTCGAAGCGAGCATTTCCATCGACAACATCTATTCGCCTTGTTGCGTTAACCGGGGTGTCGGTAACTATGATCAGGCTGCATCCGATCAGAACGGCCGCAAGGCCGGCGGTGAGTCGTCCGGGCAACGTCGTCTCCTCTCAAGATCTGTATGACAACGCTGTCACCGGAAAAAGAAGATTGTCAATGAATGGTGGTCGGGAGTGCCCGTTCTCGCCACCTGGAGTCGATCTTCGCGCTACTCTCCGTCACGACATAAAGAACGGAGAATGAGTGTGGAGTCGACCCTGCTCCGGCAGATGACCGACCTCGAAGAGGGCCACTGGTGGTTCCGCGAGAAGCGCGCCATCCTCGCGCGTGAGCTGCGCCGCCTGGACACCCCGGGAAAGGCCCTCGACATCGGGGCGGCCGGCGGCGGCAACACGACCGTGCTCCGGGAGTTCGGCTGGACTCCGGTGGCGGCCGACTTCTCCGAGACCGCGGTCGAGATCGCCAAGAGCCGCGGCTTCGACGCGGTCCAGGCCGACATCCGCGACCTGCCCTGGGAGGACGGCGAGTTCGACCTCCTCACCGCGTTCGAGGTGCTCGAGCACGTCGACGACGACGCCAAGGCGGCCGCCGAGTGCCACCGCGTGCTGCGGCCCGGTGCCACCGCGATCTTCACCGTGCCGGCCGACATGAAGCTCTGGTCGACCCACGACACCGCGTGCGACCACTTCCGCCGCTACGACCGCGAGGGGTTCCAGGCGCTGCTCGAAGGCGCCGGCTTCGTGGTCGAGACGCTCTGGAGCTGGAACGTGCTGCTCCGGCCGGTCGCCGCCTGGCACCGCAAGCGCTCCGAGGGCAGCGACATCGACGAGCGCCCGCCGGCCCTGGTCAACGCGGCCCTCTCGACGATCGTCAAGGCCGAGCGCTTCCTGCCGGTCAAGAAGATGCCCGGGGTCTCCCTGATCGCCCGCGTGCACCGGGACTGACCTTTTGTGACGGCCCAGCGTTTGTGACGGCCCAGCCTGTTTGACGGCCTAGCCTTTTTGACAGCCCAGCCCGGCGGTTCGGCTCACCCTCGTACGCGGGGAGCCGCCGCCGGCCCGGCGGCCCGGCGCCATTCCCGGTCCCAGCCGTCGCAGGCGTCGTCCGACTCCTCGGCCAGCACGTCCAGCAGGTCCGGGCCGTGGTGGCCGACGTCGGTCGTACCGCCGATCAGGCCGAGCATCGCGGCGCAGTCCCGGCCGAAGCCCTTCACCATCCGGTCGGCCCGAGTGAGGTGCCCGCAACGGGCGCAGCGCTTGAGCGGCCGGGTCGGCGGGTCGGGAAACATGATCTCAGTTTGCCGCCGCAGGCAGCTCTTTTGTTGTTTCCGCGCCGTCGGCCAGTCGTTCGGTGCCGTCCGGCCGGCGGCCGCAGCCCGGCGCCGAACCTGCCACCGGGCACTAACCTCGGCAGCGTGACCGACTCCTCACGACCCGGTTCTGCCCTGCCCGGTTCTGCCCTGCCCGGTTCTGCACTGCCCGGTTCTGGGCTGCCCGGTTCTGCACTGCCCGGTTCTGGGCTGCCCGGCTTCGGGCTTCCTCCGGCGGCCGAGGCGCTGCTGTCGCTCCGCTCGACCGCCGACCGGGCCGACGAACTGCGGCGCGCGCTCGACCTGGTGCTCGAGGTGGTCGGGCCGGGGTTCACCGTGGAGCGCTTCGAGTCGCGCGGGAAGCCGTCGGCGCTGATCTATGCCGGGCCGGCCCGGCCCCGCTTCCGGGTGTTGTTCAACGGCCATCTCGACGTCGTTCCGGGCTCCGACGACCAGTTCCGGCCGCGGCGGGCCGGGCATTTCCTGTACGGCCGGGGAACGCACGACATGAAGGTCGCCGCACTGGTTCTGGCCGAGGTGTTTCGCGAGACGGCCCGCGACCTGCCCTTCGCGCTCGGGCTGCAACTGGTCACCGACGAGGAGGTCGGCGGCCACGACGGCACGGCATTTCAGGTCGACCAGGAGGTAGCCGCCGAGTTCGTGGTGATCGGCGAGCAGAGCGGACTCCGAGTGGTGGCCGAATCCAAGGGGATCGCCCAGGTCCGGCTCATCGCGGACGGGATCGCGGCGCACGCGGCGTACCCCTGGCTGGGACGCAATGCGTTGGTGGCGCTCCTCGCCGGAATCGGCGCCGTGCTCGGCCGTTATCCGACGCCGGAGGCGGAGGAATGGCGCACGACCGTGAACCTGGCGCGGATCGAGACCGGCAACCGGGCGGTCAATCAGGTGCCGGCGGACGCCACCGCGTGGCTGGACGTGCGGTTTCCGCCGTCGGATCCCCTGTTCGCCGGCCGCTCGGCCGACGAGATCGCGGCCTCGCTGAACGAGCTCACCGGCCTCGAGGCCGTGGTGGACAGCCTCGGGGCGCCGCATTCGGCCGATCCTTCCTCGGCCGATGTCGCGCGGCTCCAGGAGTCGGCGGCCGCGGCCGGGTTCTCCGGCGCGCTGCTGCGCAAGCACGGGGCGGCGGACGGACGGTTCTACTCGGCGCGCGGCATCGACGCGGTGATCTTCGGGCCGGGCGGGGCCGGCCAGCACGGGCCGGACGAGCACCTGGACCTGCGCACGGTCGGGCCGTATCGAGAGGCGTTGATCGATTTCCTGCGGCGGGTAGCCTCTTGCAGGGAAGGGAGCGGGGTGCCGTGATCCGGGTTCTGATCGCCCGCAACAGCGGATACTTCGGCGTCGAGGTGCGGGTGCTGCTCAGTGCGCAGGCCGGCCTCGAGATCGTCGGCACGCTGCCGTTCGACAGCGGCCTGGCCTCGGCGGCGGTGCCGCTGGCGCCCGACGTGATCGTGGTCGACACCGAGCTGATGGTCGGGCAGGTGCTGCCGGTCGCGGCCGAGGTGCGGGCGCAGATCCCGTCGTGCGCGGTGCTGGTGCTCTGCGACCCGGCCAAACCGGGCATGCTGCCGCCGCGGCGCCGGGGCCGGCAGGTGAGCTTCCTGCTCAAGGAGGCGTCCCCGGCCTACCTGGCCGACTCGATCCGGCGCCTGGCGGCGGGGGAGCGCATCGTCCATCCGCGCCTGCAGATGGCGTCGCTGGCCACCCAGCGCGACCTGAGCACGCGCGAGCTGGAGGTCCTGGCCCTGGCCGCCGAGGGCGACTCGGTGAGCGACATCGCCCGGCGGCTGTCCCTGTCCGGCGGCACGGTCCGCAACTACCTCTCCGCCGTGATCACCAAGACCGGCGCCCGCAACCGCATCGACGCGATCCGCATAGTCCGCCGGGACGGCTGGCTCCACTGACCCGTACGCTGGCTTTTGTCTGATGGTGAACGGCCGCGCGGGAGGCGTAGGTGGAACTCCCGACCGTCCTCGGCCGGGCGTGGGCGCTGCTGGTGCTGGTCGCCTACCCGCTCGCGGTCCTGGCGATGCGGCGGCGAGACGTCCGCCGGGTGGCCCTGGTCGGTGCCTTGTTCGCCTACGCCACCGCGCTGGTAGCCGTGACCATGTTCCCGATCTACGTGGTCCCGTCGTCGTGGCGCTCGGCTGAGCACTGGTGGGACGTGCTGCGCCTGATCCCGTTGCTGGTGCCGCCGCTCGGCTTCGCGCTGAACATCGTGATGTTCATGCCGTTCGGCGTCCTGTTACCGCTGCTGTGGCCCCGCACCGGGACGCTCCGGCAGATCTTCTGGTGGTCGCTCGCCGCCAGCGCCGCCATCGAGTTCGGCCAGCTGGCCATGTGGATCGCGCTGGGCAACCGTCGCTTCTTCGACGTCAACGACCTGTACTCCAACACCGTCGGCGCGGTCTTCGGCTTCGCACTGTTCCGGACGCTCCGGCCCGCCCCGGCCGCCGCCGACGACGAACCGGTCCGGGCCACCTCAGGCGCCGGCTGAACCCGGCTGTTCCCCAGCGGGTTCGGCCGAGCCTGGGCCGTCGAGGGCCGGCTTCGGGGATGCCGGCCGGTCCGGGGGCTCGGTCAGCGCGGCGGCGCCCCGGTAGGCGGTCACCGATCGGGGACCGTACTGGGCCCGCCAAATGCGCAGGTGGCCCTCGATCTCGGCCGGATCCTCGAAATCCGGGCGAGCCGGGTGGGGGCGCCGCAGCGTGAAGAGGGCGGCTACCGCACCGGCCAGCAGGCCGGCCGAGGTGCCGATCATCAGCTCGCACGGCAGGGACGGCGACGACGGGCGAGTGGGGACGGTCGCGGGAGCCAGGACGGCGAGGCCCGCGTGCAGGGCCGGTTCGCGTTCGGTGCCGTAGGCGGCCAGGGCACTCGCGGCCGCGTTGGCCACGGTCGCGGCCCGGACCGCCGACCGGGACCGGGCGGCTATCTCGATCGCTGGCGCGGTCGACGACGTCGACGCGGTCACCTTTTCCAGGCCGCTGGGGTCGGCACCGAGCAGCGTCGCTGCCCGCTCCAGGACGGGGCCGCTGGTGGCCACCTGCCGGTAGGCCCGGGCATAGGTCACGGCGGCATCGCCCGTGGTCACCACGTACGCCCGCGCGGTGTACTCCGGCGGCACCGTCACGCCGTACGTCAAACCGGCGCAGCCGCCGATCAGCGTGAGCGACAGCACCAGGCCGAACCGGCCGATGGGCCGGCGAAGCAGCGGCGGGGACATACCGGAAATCGTGGCAGGCGCCCGGGTGACGCCGAAAGTCGCAAATGTCACCGAGAACGCGAGGGTTATTCGAATAAGTCGTGCAGGCGCGGCGGCGGAGGCGGGCTGTGCCGCCCGCGGTTGGGCGGCAGCGGCTGGGCCGACCCGGGCGCCGGGCGGGCGGTGGCGAGCAGGGCGTGCACGTGGGCCCGGGCGACCAGGCGGTCGGCCTGCTGCTCGGAGGTGACCTTCGATGCCTCGGACAACAGCCGCTCGGCCTCGGTGTAGTGCTCGTTAGGTGTCATCGAGGCGCCTCCGCAGGTCGCGATCAAGGTCTCATGATCCCAGTCAACCGCGCCGACCGGAGATCGTCCACCGTCCGTCGCCCGCCCGGGGACTGTCCGTCGTTGTCCAGGGGCGGTCCTCGGCGGGCCTCGTGATCGTCGAAAAAAGAAAAACGGGCCTGAACCATCGGGGGTCACGCTCCGTACCCGTGTGTAAGCAGAACGAGAGGCACGGGGGAAACGGACATGACGACGAGCTGGTGGGAGCGGCAAGGCGACCTGATCATGCGCAGGCCGTTCAACGAGTGGACCTTCACCCACATGAACTGGGTACTGCCGAGCGAACGGATCACGAAGGGCGAGCCCAACCCCTTCCCGGAGGAGCCGGCCGAGCTCGGCGGCCTGCGGTACGGCGCCGGCTACAACCTCGACGACCTGCACCGGCGCACCAACACGACCGCGTTCGTGGTGCTGAGGGACGGCATGCTGGTGCACGAGGCGTACCCGGGAGCCTTCGCCCGCCCGGGCGCCCGCATGCAACTGTTCTCGGTGTCGAAGTCGGTTCTGTCGATGATGGTGGGCATCGCGCTCGCCGAAAAGATGATCAGCAGCATCGACGACCCGGTGACGACCTACCGGCCCGACTTCCGGGACAGCGAATATCAGGATGTCACGGTCGCCCAGCTGCTCGACATGACCAGCGGCGTCGGCGACCTCGAGGTCTGGGACGTCGAGGACAGCGGCATCAAGCGGTTCGAGCGGGCGATCGCCGGCGGCGGCGATGTCGCCGAGATCGTGAAGAGCGCGCCGCGGAGCGCGGCGCGGGGGGAGCGGTTCAACTACTCGACGTTCGACAGCCAGGTGCTGGGCTGGGTTCTCGAGGCGGCGACCGGCGAGACCCTCGCGCGCTACGCGGAGCGCAAGCTCTGGCGCAAGGTCGGCGCCGAGCACAACGCCTACTACTGGCTCACCCGGCGCAAGCCGCGTACCGCGATCGGCGCGGGGTCGCTCAACGCGACCGCGCGCGATCTCGCCCGTCTCGGCCAGGTGATGGCGGACGACGGTCTCGCGGCGGGTGAGCGGGTGGTGCCGGCCGATTGGGTACGCCGTAGCCGGGTCCCGCGCCACGGCGTCGGCACCCTCGGTCCGAGCGGATATCCGCACTACGGGTACGCCAACCACTGGTGGACCCTCGACGACGGCGCCTTCACCGGCGTTGGCGTCCACGGGCAGTACCTCTACGTCGACCCGGCCGCCCGCGTCGTGATCGCCAAGTGCAGTGCCTGGCCGACCCAGGACGACCCGGGCCGGGACGCCGAGACGATTACTGCCCTGAAGGCGGTCGCGACGCACCTGTCTGCCGGCCGGTTGATCACGACTTAACCGAAAGTATTACCGCGAAAAGGGTGTTCCCGCCCCGAACAGGCGACGGTTTTCGGGATCTCCGGAAACCGTCCCGGCGACCTGATCTCCTCAATTCCAGCAAGACCGAAATTCCGGAAATTTGAGGAGAAAAGTGATGAATCGCTTCACGCGTATGCTTGCCATCGCCGGCATGGGCCTCGGTGCCGCGGTCGCGCTCGCCGGTCCGGCCCAGGCCGCCACCGCCGACGCCTCCCACCAGGCTCCGGTCGCCACCAAGGCCGACTGGGGCAACGGCGACCGGATCGTCGGCTTCTACGACGACCCGTTCACCTGCAACCGCGTCGGCCGCCTGGGCGAGCTCCGCGGCCGCTGGGACGACTACGACTGCAACCCGGTCCGCTTCGGTTTCCACCGCGGCGACTGGGCGCTGTCGGTGTCCGAGGACGACTGGAGCGGCCCGTTCAACCACGGCGGCCCGTTCCACCACGGCGGCCACTTCGGCGACCACGGCGACCACTTCGGCGACCACGGCGGCCCGATCCGTGGTCACTTCCCGTTCCAGCCGTCGCACCGCTGAGCCTCGGCGGTGACCGGGTAGCTGGGTGACCGAGTAGCTGGGTGACCGAGTAATACAAGGCGGGTCACGCCCTCCCCAGAGCGTGACCCGCTTCCTATGTGGAAAGTCCTACCGGGGCGACATCGGCACCTGGATGCCGTCGACGTCCGGCGAGTAGACGGCCGAGCTGCTGTCGATCTCGACCGTGTTGGTGCCGGCGTGCAGATGGAGCGGCACCGTCGCGGTGGCCGCCCGGTCCCAGGCGCCGCTCGACACGAAGCCCAGCGTCACCGGCGACTGCCCGTTCGCGGAGACCGTTGCCGAGCGCGGGTCGCCACTGACGTACCGGATGTTGATCGGGTAGGTGCCGCTGCGGCTCACCTTGACGTTCGTGAACTGCAGCGCCCCGCCGTTGTACAGGTTGCCGATCTTCTTGCCGCCCGAGCAGTTCGCGCAGTCGGCCGGGCCGGCGCCGTTGACCACCACGTTGGCCGGGCTCTCCGCCTCGTACGTCGTCACGCCGGTGCCGCTGTGCCTGGCCGGCGTCACGCGGTAGAGCATCGTGCCGTGCGCCGGGACGGTCGCCGAGATGCCGCCGTCGTGGGAGCCGATGTCGCGCTGCGCCCACACGTCGCGGACGTCGGCGCGGCCGCTGAATCCGAGGCTGGTCCAGTCGGCCGACACCAGGGCCGGGAACGAGCCCATGTTGAACAGCGCCACCGTGTAGGAACCGTCCTTGTTCGGCGCTCCCCAGACCTGCGCGGTGCCCGTCGGGGTCACCGGGCGGGCGGCGACACCGGCCTGGTCGATGCCGATCACCTCACGGTTGGTGAGAAGCGATTTTCCGTACGCGTCGAGCTGCGAGACGTCGTCACCGGTGTAGAGCGGCGCCGCCGAGATCGCCCACAGGGTCATGTACGCACGCCGCTCGTCGTTGGTGAGACCGTCGACCTCACCGTTGCCGACGTCGAGCGAGTCGAGGTCGTTCCAGCCGCCGGGGCCGGCCCACGGCTGCCAGGCCGGGACGTCGTCCCACCGGATCTTGACCGAGTTGTTCCAGGTCACCAGCGTGTTGCAGTAGCACTCCACGTCGGTGTCGATGCGCCAGCCGTTGGCGTTGGCCTTCCAGTCGGCGGCGTGGTTACGGTCGAGCGACCACGAGATCAGGAACCGGATCGGGCGGCCGCTCTTGGCGATCGCGGCCTTCCACGCCTGCACGTCGGCGACGTTGTTGTAGTTGTCGCCGCTCTTGAACGAGCCCGGCCCGACGCCGTCCAGCTTGAGGAAGTCGAAGCCCCAGGAGGCGAGCAGCGCGGCCTGCGAGTCGATGTACTTCTGCGCGCACGGCTTGCTGAAGTCGATCTTGTAGCCGATGTCCCAGCCGTTGGTCGTCCGCAGGTCGGGGTAGACGATGTCGCCGGTGGTGCAGCCGGGCGCGTCGGCGATCGGGGTCTTGCCGTCGTTGTAGGCCGGGATGTCGAGGCCGACCGCGAGGTAGATGCCGGCCTTGAGGCCCTTGCTGTGGATGTAGTCGGCGACCGGCTTCATCCCGTTCGGGAAGCGCTGCGGCGACGCGATCTCGCGGCCGTTGGAGTCGAAGTGGAGCGCGTCCCAGCCGCCGCCGGTGATGTCGCGCGACCAGCCGGCGTCGATGTTGATGTACTGGTAGCCGGACGGCTTGAGGTTCTTGGCCACCGCGTCGACCTGCTTGAGCAGGTTGTCCTGGGTCAGCCAGCTGCCGCCGCCGTTCGGGTTGAGGCCGGGCCGGGTGGACGACTCCATGCTCCAGCTCGACCAGCCCATGAGCGGGGTGTCGGCGACGCCGGCCGCGGCCTGCTGGGCGGCCGCGGCCATCGCGCTGGACCGTTGCGCGGCGGACGGATCCTTGGTGACCGCGCCGGGGGTGACCGCGTTGTTCTTCGGCGTGGGCTTGGGGAAGGGGGCGCCGTTCGCGGAGGCCGGGGCGGCGCCGAGGGCGAGCGCCAGTCCGGATCCGAGGAGCGCGAGTGCTACGCGAGCGGGTCTCACTGCTGATCCTCCAGTTGAGCAGGGGGTATTTCCCGGCGCCCGCCACCCGCCCCCCACCCCGGTTCTGGGAGGGGCCGAGTAGAGCAGCCGGGTACGACAACTTCGGTTCGCTCGTCCACAGGCGGGCCGGCGGGGGGCGACGGCCCGCCTGTGGACGAACTTCAGAGGGAAAGGTCTAGGGAAGCGGAATGACTCGCGACTGGATGCTGACGGCGGCGGCCCCGCGCGCCCACTCCTCGAACGGCAGGGGCCGGATGGAGAGCGGGCAGTCGGCGGCCGCCCCGAAGGCCTGCCGCTCGAAACCCGCCCGGATGGAAGCCTCGAACAGGTCGTAGGCGGCCAGCCCCTCACCGGACACGACGATCCGGCTGGGGCCGACCAGGTTGGCGACCGCCGCGATGCCCAGCCCGATGGCCTCACCGGCCCGCGCGAACACCGCGAGGACGCCGGGATCGCCGCCCCGGGCCAGAGCGACCGCGTCGTCCAGCGACAGCGAAGGACGCGCGGTGACCGTGCGGGCCTGGGCGACCAGCGGCTCGGTGCCGGCGATCGCCTCGACGCAGCCCCGGCCGCCGCAGTAGCAGACCGGCCCGGCCGCGTCGACGCTGAGGTGGCCGATCTCGCCGGCCACGCCGTGGCCGCCGGCGACCAGCCGCCCGTTGACGACGAGCCCGCAGCCGATCCCGGACCCGACCGTGACCAGGGCGAACGAGTCCGCCCCGGCCCCTTCGCCGAACCAGTGCTCGGCCGTGGTGAGCGCCTTGACGTCGTTCTCCACGGTGACCACCAGGCCGGTGGCGTCCGCGACGAGCTTGGCCAGGGACACGTTGTGCCAGCGCAGAAAGGGTGAGTAGCGGACCAGCCCGGATTCCCGGTCGACGTCTCCGGAGACGGCCAGGCCGAGCCGGCCCGTCCGGGCCCGGAAGTCCGAAGACCGGTCGAGCAGTGCGGAGACCAGCGCCGCGATCTGGGCGATCACGTCGTCGACCTCCGAGCCGGCCAGGCGTTGGTGGGCGACGGCCCGGACCTGGGCGGTCAGGTCGCAGACCACACCGATGAGCTCGTCGCCGGTCAGCTTGACACCGACGAAGAACTCCCGGTCCGGGCACACCGACAGGGGGGCCGCCGGGCGACCGGCGCCGGGGCCGGTGCGCTCGGTCGCGGCGTGCTCGGTCAGGTAGCCGGCGTCGATGAGGGGCCGGGCCGCCTTGGTGACGGCGGCCGACGAGAGCCCGAGCTTGCGGGCCAGGCTCACCCGGCTCTGCGGACCCTCGGTGACCAGCGCGGTCAGGATGGCCGCGGCGGCCGGGGACCCGGCCAGAGCGGCGTCGTCTACCGGAGGCATGCCCGAAAGCTAGGACTAATAATTAACTTCGTCAAGTATTGATTTCGGGGAATCTTCGGTCCTAACCTCGCTCCACGTCATCAACGCCGTCATCGATCTGACATCGACGTGTAACTGCGAGGACTTCATGCCCCCTGCTGTTTCGTTCGAGCCCCAGCGCCGTCTCTGGCTGCTGACCGGGCCGTCCACCTCCTACGCCGTCCGGCTCGCCGCCGACGACGGGGTCCGGCACGTCCACTGGGGAGCGCCGATCACCCTCGACCAGGCGGCCGAGCTGGCCGATCGCGACGAGCGGACGCCGCACCCGGCCGCCAGCAGCTTCGAGCACGGCGTCGGGCCCGAGGAGCTGCCGGTCGAGGGCGGCCCGCGCTTCGGCCCCGCCTCGCTGCAGGTGCGCTTCGCCGACGGCACGAGGGCGGTCGAGTGGCGCCACACCGGCGCTCGCGTCGACCAGGAAAGCCTGCGCATCGACCTGGCCGACCGGCACTATCCGCTCGCCGTCGCCCTGCACTACCGGCTGGCCGGCGACGTCCTCGAGCGGTGGACCGAGGTGACCAACCACGGCACCACCGGAATCACGGTGCTGCGCTGCGACTCCGCCGCGTGGACCGTCCCGGCCGGGCCGCGGCACCGGCTCAGCCATCTGGTCGGCGCCTGGAGCAGCGAATTCCGTCTCCAGCGGGCCGAGCTGCCGACCGCCGAGACCGTGCTCACCAGCCGGCGGGGCGTGACCAGCCACCACGCCAACCCCTGGCTGGCGATCGACGACGGCACCGCGGGCGAGGAGCACGGCGAGGTCTTCAGCGCCGCGCTGGCCTGGAGCGGCAGCTGGCGCATCACGGTGCACCGCGACCCGTCCGGCCGCGCCGGCTTCACCGGCGGGTTCGGCCACGAGGGCCTGACCTGGACCCTCGCGCCCGGCGAGACCCTCGAAACGCCGGCTTTCGCCGGCCTGCACACCATGTCGGGGTTCGGCGGGGCGAGCCGGTCCTGGCACCTTTACGTACGCGACGAGATCCTGCCCGACCCGCAGGAGACCCGTCCCGTGCTCTACAACTCCTGGGAGGCCACCGGCTTCGACGTGGACGAGGCGGGCCAGCTCGCCCTCGCCGCGCGCGCCGCCGGCCTCGGCGCCGAGCTGTTCGTGATGGACGACGGCTGGTTCGGCGCCCGCACCAGCGAGCGGGCCGGCCTGGGCGACTGGACCCCCAACCCGCATCGCTTCCCCCGCGGCCTGGCCCCCCTGGCCGCCGAGGTACGCCGGCTCGGCATGCGGTTCGGCCTGTGGCTCGAACCCGAGATGGTCAACCCGGACAGCGACCTCTACCGCACACACCCCGACTGGGTACTCCACATGCCGCACCGGCGGCGTACGGAGATGCGCCACCAGCTGGTGCTCAACCTGGGCCGCCCGGAGGTCGCGGCCTGGACCCACCAGTGGCTCGACGCGCTCGTCGGCGACCTGGGCCTCGACTTCCTCAAATGGGACGCCAACCGCCCGTTCACCGAGGCCGGCCGGCCCGGCCACCCCGACCCGGACCGGGTACACCTGGCACACACCCGGGCCGTCTACCAGATCATGGACCGGCTCCGCGCCGACCACCCCGGCCTGCGGATCGAGTCGTGCGCCGGCGGTGGCGGCCGGGCCGACCTGGGCATCCTGCGCCGCACCGACCAGGTGTGGCCCTCCGACAACACCGACGCGGTCGACCGGATCGCGATCCAGCACGGCTTCGGCCAGCTGTTCCCGGCCCGGGTCATGGGCGCCTGGGTCACCGACAGCCCGAACGTCACCACCGGGCGGGTCATCCCGCTGCGGTTCCGCTTCCACGTGGCGATGGCCGGGGTGCTCGGCCTCGGCGGGGACCTGACCGCGTGGACGACCGAGGAGCTCAAGGAGGCGGCCGGCCTGGTCGCCGCCTACAAGGTGGTGCGACCGGTCGTGCAGCACGGCACGGCGTACCGGGTGAGCGGCGGCGGAACGCTCACCGGAGTGCACTACGCGCTCGGGGACGACCAGGTGATCCTCGCCTGGTGCCCGAGCCGTCCGTACGGCCACACCCCCGGGCCGTTGCGGCTCACCGCGGTGGAGCCCGCAGGCGTCTACCGCGACCTCGACACCTCAGCGACGTATTCCGGGGCGGCCCTGCTCAGCCACGGACTGCCTCTCGACCTTCCCGCCGGCGACCACGCGAGTGCGCTGGTCCGGCTCCAGCGAATCGACATTACGGAGTCATGATCATGACCTATTCACGCCGTACGGTAATCAAGGGTGCCGCGGCACTCGGTGCCATCCCGATCCTCGCCGCGTGCAGCGGCGGCAAGCCGCCGGCGAGCGCCGACAGCAAGGCCACCTCGCTGGGCTCCGGTCTCGCCGACGCCGTGCCGAAGTCCGGCATCCAGGCGATGGTCGACGGCTTCCAGACCTCGTCCGGCGACACCGTGCGGCTCAACGTCATGCCGCGCGACCAACTGGTGAACAACATCAGCAGCTACCTGCAGTCGAACCCGGAGGACGTGATCACCTGGTTCGCCGGCTACCGGATGCGTTACTACGCGGCCAAGGGCCTGCTCGCGCCCGTCGACGACGTGTGGGAGACGATCGGCAAGAACTTCGGGGCCGGGCTGGCCGACGCGTCCTCCAACGACGGCAAGAAATACCTGGTGCCCAACTACAACTACCCGTGGGCCGTCTTCTATCGCAAGAGCGTCTGGCAGCAGCACGGCTACCAGGTGCCGGCGACGTGGGATGCGCTGATCGCGCTCTGCACGCAGATGAAGAAGGACGGCCTGAGCCCGATCGCGTTCGGCGACAAGGACGGCTGGCCGGCCATGGGCACCTTCGACTACCTCAACATGCGCACCAACGGTTACCAGTTCCACGTCGACCTGACCGCGCACAAACAGTCGTGGAGCTCGCCCAAGGTGCAGGCGGTCTTCGACAACTGGAAGCAGCTCCTGCCCTTCCAGGACACCGGATCGCTGGGCGCGACCTGGCAGCAGGCCGCCCACAACATGGCCAACAAGAAGTCGGGCATGTACCTGATCGGCACGTTCCTGCTCCAGGAGATCACCGACAAGTCCATCGTGGACGACCTCGACTTCTTCCCGTTCCCGGCGATCGCGGTCGAGGGCACCGACGCCATCGAGGCGCCGATCGACGGGTTCGTGCTGTCGGCCAAGGGCAAGGACAACCCGGCGGCCAAGAAGTTCCTCTCGTATCTGGGGACCGGGGCGGCGCAGGACGCGTACGCCTCGAAGGACCCGTCCAACCTGCAGACCGCGGCCGACGCCGACACCTCGACCTTCTCGCCGATCCAGAAGAAGGCGGCCGAGATGATCGCCCAGTCCAAGAACGTCAGCCAGTTCTTCGACCGCGACGCGCTGCCCGCGATGGCGACCAACGTGATGATCCCGGCGCTCCAGAGCTTCCTCAAGGACGGGAAGATCGACCTGAACAGCATGGAGACACAGGCCAAGACCCTCTACGCCTCAGCCTGATGTCCGCGGCTTCTCCAAAACGCGGCCGGGTGCGCCGGCTCACCGGGGGCGACAAGGCCGTCCTCACGGTCATGGTCGCCATCCCCACGCTGATCCAGGCCGTGCTGATCTGGATCCCGACGCTGCTGTCGATCGGCCTGTCCTTCACCCACTGGAACGGGCTGGCCATCTCCGACATCAAGTCGGCCGGGTTCGGCAACTACAGGTTCGCGCTCGAGGACTACCCGCCGTTCTGGCCCGCGATCGGGCACAACGTCATCTGGCTGGCCTTCCTGGCGCTGGTCGCGACCCCGCTCGGCCTGCTGCTCGCGGTGCTGCTCGACCAGCAGATCAAGGGCACCCGCCTCTACCAGAGCATCTTCTTCACCCCGGTGATGCTCTCGCTGGTGCTGGTCGGCATCATCTGGCAGCTCGTCTACGCCCGCGACGAGGGCCTGCTCAACAACCTGCTCGGCACGGCCGGGAAACCGAACGCGGTCGACTGGTTCGGCGATCCGCACGTCAACCTGTGGGCGGCGCTGGTCGCGACCGGGTGGCGGCACGCCGGCTACATCATGATTCTCTATCTGGCCGGGCTGAGCGGAGTGGATCCGTCCTTGCGTGAGGCGGCGTCCATCGACGGGGCGACCGACTGGCAGAGCTTCTGGCGAGTCGTGTT
>DASWRZ010000475.1:0-4626 GCA_036402935.1 Actinoplanes sp. | reverse complement strand
GACCCGTTCCTGGTGCTGGCCTGGCGCGGCCGCGACCGGGATGCCCTGCTCACCGCCCTGCGCGGCACCCCGGAACCGGTCGAGACCCCCGACCCGCTGGCCGTGCCCGAGGAACCGCTCGACGCCCGCCTGGCCGACTTCTACACCCCGGCCGTCAGCCTGAGCCGACTGCGGGAGCGACCGTCCCGCATCACGACGCCGCCCGAGTTGCTGCTGAGGGCCCTCGACCCGCCCCCGATCAAGGTCCGCCACATCCCCCTGGTCGACCTGCTGCGACCGGCGTACCGCTCCCTCGGCGCGTCGGACGACTCTCATTAACTCATCGGCAAGCACTTGCCTGAAAGGAAACCGCCGAGGCAAAGGCTACGTGGGCAAGACCCCGCGTACGTGGCTCCGGGCGACCGGCGACGGCCGGGCCCGGCTGGACCGCCACCTGGCCGCTCTGCAGGGCATCGTGGATGCCGCCCGTGCGGCCGGTGCCGCCCACCAACCTCAGAGGGCACCGGCCGACAGCTGAGGTCAGCCCTGGCGCCACTTCTGGTTGGTGGTGCCGGCGCAGTCCCAGAGCTGGAGCTTCGCGCCGGCGTTCGCGTTGACGTCCTTGATGTCGAGGCAACGGTTGGACTGCGGATTGACCAGGTCACCGGCCGCGCTCAGCACCCACTGCTGCGCGCCCGTCCCGTTGCAGGTATAGAGCTGCACGACCGCCCCGTTGGCCGTCGAGCCGGCGGAGACGTCCATGCACTTGCCGTTCTGGCTCTGCAGCGCGCCCCCGCTGAAGGTCCACTTCTGGGCGCTGGTGTTGTTGCAGTCCCACATCTGCAGCTGGGCGCCGTCGACGAAGTTCGAGTTCGGCACGTCGATGCACCGGTTGTTGAGGCTGCTGATCAGTGAGACCCCGGACGCGGGCGGCGGCGTCGTGGTGCCGCCACCGGTGAACGGCGAGAGCGTGATGCCCGCCGAGCGCGGGTCGCCGTCGTTGACGATCGAGGCGAAGTCGGAAACGTCGTCGAAGGGGAACGCGTACGCTCGGCCGTCCGCCATGTTGGCGTGGATGGTCTTGGCATAGACGTTGGTCGGGTTGTTCTTGTAGAAGTCGGCCGCGTTGCCGTCCGGCTGGGTGTCGACCGTGCCGAGCGTGCCCCGGTTGAGCCCGGCGCAGAGCGTACGGGAAATCGGGCCGACCACCTGGTCGTTGGGCGCCGGAAGGTCGCCCGCGCAGCCGAAGACGCTGGCCGACGACGGCTTGTTGAAGGACGCCACCTGGGCGCCGGACGAGTTGGTGAAGACCATCGTGTTGCCGGAGGTGTGCCCGAAGTACTTGGTGTTGGGCTGGTCGCCGAACGGCACCACGGTCAGGGTCTTGGAGGCGTACGCGTTCCACGCCGAGTTGATGTACGAGTCGAGGAACGTGTTGCTCGTCTTGCCGGGCGAGAGCACCCGCAGCACCGTGCCGTCGGAAGAGCGGGTATAGACCAGGCTGGACCAGCCCGCGGTCCCCTTGATCGTGTTGATCACGTTGGTGCGGCCGTTGGCGACCGGGTCGCCGGTGCGCTTCGTGACGCCGGCCGAGTTGGTCACCGTGACCGCGTGCGGGATCGCGAACATGTCGACCTGCGAGCTGTTCAGCCACAGGCCGGAGTCGTTGTAGGTGAACTCGCTCCAGTCGAACAGGATGTTCTGGTTGGCGTCGCCGGTGGCCCAGGGTGCGGGCTGCACGAGGCCGTCCGGGGTGAGGAAGAACTTGAGTTTCTCGCCCAGCGAGAAGTAGACCCGGCCGGAGAAGTTGCGCGGGAACCGGATGGTGGTGTTGCCGCCGTTGCCGGGCCCGGCGATCGAGACGTCGGGTGCGGGCGACGGGGGAATCTGGCCGCCGCTCCACGCGGTGAAGGCACCGGCCTGGTTGACGTAGCCGAGCCGGCCGCTGGAGAGCTGGGTGCCGATGACGTAGAGGTAGACCGCGTCGGCGCGGCCGGTGTTGTTGGTGAAGGTCACCGGGAGGATGTCGGGGCCGATGGCTTGGGCGGCCGGCGGGGCGACGGCGAGGGCGATCGGGACGGTCAGGGCCAGCGCCGCGAGTGCGCGCAGGACGGTACGCACAGGGGGACCTCATTCCCTAGAAGAGACGAACAGAGAGCGCTCTCACGCAGACTCGAATCTGTTAACTACGTGTGTCAATAGATGCAGACCGATGTGAACGTCCGCGGGGGAAGCCAGGGACAATCGGGCATAGGCTCGGAATCATGAGTGACATGAGCTACCGCCGGCTGGGCGCCTCGGGCCTGGTCGTCTCCGTCGTCGGCCTGGGCTGCAACAACTTCGGCCGCAGGCTGGACGCCGACGGCACGCGCGAGGTCGTCGACGCCGCGTTCGACGCCGGGATCACGCTGTTCGACACCGCCGACGTCTACGGCACTCCGCACGGCGCCTCCGAGGAAGTTCTGGGCGCCGCGCTCAAGGGCCGGCGGGACGAGGCCGTGCTCGCCACCAAGTTCGGTATGGACATGGAAGGCATCAACGGCAACGACTTCGGCGCGCGGGGCTCGCGGCGCTACATCGTACGGGCGGTCGAGGCGTCGCTGCGGCGCCTCGAGACCGATTACATCGATCTCTACCAGATGCACCGGCCCGACGAGAGCACGCCGATCGACGAGACCCTGGCCGCCCTCGACGACCTGGTGCGTTCGGGCAAGGTGCGTTACCTCGGAAACTCCAACTTCGCCGGGTGGCAGATCGCGGACGCGCACTGGACGGCGAGCGCCGGCAACCTGACCCCGTTCATCAGCGCACAAAACCGGTACAGCCTGCTGCACCGCGAGGTCGAGGACGAGGTCGTGCCGGCCTGCGAGCATTTCGGACTCGGTTTCCTGCCGTTCTTCCCGCTCGACAGCGGGCTGCTGAGCGGGAAATATCGGCGCGGCGAGCGGCCGGCCGCGGGCACCCGGCTGTCCCAGGACCGCTACCGGCACTGGCTGGAGGACGTCGACTGGGACACCGTCGAGGCGCTCACCGCGTTCGGCGCCGAGCGGGGGCACAGCCTGCTCGACGTCGCGATCGCGGGTCTCGCCGCGCGCCCGGCCGTGGCCAGCGTGATCGCGGGTGCGACCAGCGCCGAGCAGATCCAGGCCAACGCGGCGGCCGGGGCCTGGCAGCTGAGCGCCGAAGAGGTGGCGGCGCTCGACAGGCTGTTGCATTGACCACAGCAGACAATGGGCGACCCTGGGCTTTTGCCCGGAGTCGCCTATTTTTTTATATCTATCGGCGCCGATACCCGTGACAAATGGCCCTTGCGCATTTGCATACGACGATCAATGCTCCGCATTGATCTACGGGGGGACACGGGGGTTCCTCCCGGTCGTCGTATGCGAGGAGCACTGCATGCCATTTCCGGCAAGAGGGGTGCTTACGGCATCTCTCGTTTCCCTCGGGGTGTTGACCGCCGCCGCCTATCCGGCGTCCGCGTTCGCAGCACCTCCCGTAGTCAAGCTGCCGGCCACCGCCGGCCAGCCGGCTCGCGGCGTCATCGTGATGCTGCGCAACCAGCACAAGGACCTCTCGTTCACGCGTAGTGCGAACTCGCCCCGCGCGCGGGCCGCCAAGAAGGACCAGGCCCCGGTCATCAGCCGGGCCAAGTCCGCCGGCATGCGCGACGTCCGAGGCTTCACCAGCGTCAACGCGATCGCCGCGACCGCGACAACCGCGCAGATCTCGGCCCTGGCCGCCGACCCGACGGTCGCCGCGGTCTACCCGGACCTGCCGATCAGCAAGGCGCCGACGGGAGCCGAGGCGACCGCGCCGGTCAAGGGCGCGGAACAGTCGGGTGTGGCCTCCCCGATCTGCCCGTCCGACCCGTCCAAGCCGCTGCTCGAGCCCGAGGCGCTGCAGACGACGAACACCGCTTTCAGCAACCCGGCGACGCCGCAGGCGCAGTCGCTCGCCACCGGCGCCGGGGTGAAGGTGGCGTTCCTCGCCGACGGCCTCGACATCAACAACCCGGACTTCATCCGGGCCGACGGCAGCCACGTCTTCGTCGACTACAAGGACTTCTCGAGCGAGGGCCCGGACGCGCCCAGCTCGGCCGCCGAGGCGTTCGGCGATGCCAGCTCGATCGCGGCCCAGGGTCTGCACACCTACGACCTGGCCGACTTCGTCAACCCGGCGCACGCGCTGCCCCCGGGCTGCACGATCACCGTACGGGGCATCGCCCCCGGCGCGAGCCTGGTCGGCCTGAAGGTCTTCGGCAACTCCAACACCGCACCGACCTCGCGATTCATCCAGGCGCTCGACTACGCGGTGAACGACGCCAACGTCGACGTCATCAACGAGTCGTTCGGCGGCAACCCGTTCCCCGACCTGGGCAACGACCCGATCTCGCTGGCCGACGACGCGGCCGTGGACGCGGGCGTAACGGTCGTGGCGAGCACCGGTGACGCCGGCACGACCGGCACCATCGGCTCGCCGGCCAGCGACGCCAAGGTGATCGGGGTCGCGGCGACCACGACGTTCCAGTCGTACGCCCAGACCGGCGCCTCGGGCTTCCCGTTCTCCAACGGGACCTGGGCCAACGGCAACATCTCCGGCCTGAGCTCGGGCGGCGTCACCCAGCACGGGCGGGTGCCCGACCTG
>DASWRZ010000474.1:0-9236 GCA_036402935.1 Actinoplanes sp. | reverse complement strand
CCTTGACGCCGAACGGCACGGCGTTGCGGAACAGCATCCAGTCCTTCCACCGGCCCTGCGCGGAAAGACCGGCGAAGAACCCGATGATCATCGTCAGAACGGTGATCCAGGTGCCGAGCCGCGGGCCGAGGACCATGCGGTAACGCTCAAGGGTGGCCTGTTCGGCCGAATGCGGTCGCAACAGCGGCCGCAGGCGATAGGCCAGGTAAAGGTTCGCGGCGATGATCAGCGCGACTACCACGCCGATCACGACGAACAGGAGTAGCCGGGTCAGCAGAACACCGGAGAAGACATTGGTGAAATGAACTTCGTTGAACCAGAGATAGTCGGTGTACGCGTCGATGCCCCAGCCGAGCAGCGTGAATAAAAGGAAGACCCCGACCAGGACGCCGACGGTGACGCGACCGCGACGGCTCATCCTCGGCAGAGGACTGTTACGCATGACCAACGTTGGCTCCACACTTCAGTCGGGCCGAATTTCTCACCCTACGACACCTGTCACGACGCCGAGCACGGCTTGGGAGTGCCGCCGCCGGTGAAGGTCTTGAGCGCGGTGAGAGCGTCGTCCACGTTTGCCACCTCGGCCATCGGCAGACCGGAAACAGCGTTCTGCAGGGCTTCGGCGCAATTGTCTTTAGGCACCAGGAATATTTGTGCGCCGGCGCTCTTCGCCCCGACCAGTTTCTGTGGAATGCCACCGATCGGGCCGACATTGCCTTCGTCGTCGATCGTGCCCGTCCCAGCGATGATCTTGCCGCCGGTGAGATCCGCCGGCTCGAGCTTGTCCAGGATGCCGAGCGTGAACATCAGCCCCGCACTCGGGCCACCGATCTTGTCGAGATCGATGTGGATGTCGTACGGGCTGGGCTGTTTCGTGGTGATCTGAACGCCCAGCCGGGGCGTCTTGCCGTCCTTGGTGTCGGCCTTCGTGGTGACCTTGGCCGTGCCCGCCTTGCCGGCCCGGATGTAGCCCACGGTCAGCGCGGTGCCGGCCGGCTTGGCCTGCACCAGCGCGGTGAGCTTGTTGGGGTCGGTCACCCGGGCGCCGTCGATCGTCGTGATCACGTCGCCGGTCTGGAGCAGGCCGGTCGCCGCCCCGCCCGCGGTCACGCTCTGCACGACCGTCTGCACCGGGTAGCCCAGCTTGGTCAGCGCCACCGTGACCGCGCTCTGCTGCGACTCGGTCCACTCCTGGGCGTTCTCCTGCTCGACCTGCTTCTCGGTCTGGTTGGGCGGGTAGATCAGCTCGCGCGGGACGACCGCGTCCTTCTTGCTGAACCAGCTGCTGATCGCCCACACCAGCTCCACCTGCGACTGCACGTTGACCGTGGTCAGTCGCAGTTGCCCGGTGGAGGTGGAGGTCTGGCCCTTCTTGACCTGGATGACGTCCTTACCGTCGGCGGTGCCCAGCGTGTTGACCGTCGGCCCGGGCTTGAGCACCACGTAGGGCAGGGGTGCGGCCATCACACCGACTGCCAGCAGGGCGGTGATCAGGGCGCCGAGGATTACCGTGACACCGCGACGTCTCATGCGCGTGAGACTATCGCCCCTGTCTGAGTTCACTCTGAGCTGACACCGCCATCGGTCCGGAGCTCGCGTTTCGCGCGTACGGTTGACCACGTGCCCGATATCCCGTTCGGCTTCTCGTTGCCGGGCGCTCAGCCGCCCGACCCCTCCGACCCGCAGCAGATGCAGCAGTTCATGAATCAGCTGCAGCAGATGTTCGCCGCGCCCGGCAGTGGCCCGGTCAACTGGGACCTGGCCCGCCAGGTCGCGGCCAGCCAGCTCTCCTCGTCCGGTGACCCTGCCGTGAACATGTTCGAGCGGCACCAGGTCGAGGAGTCGCTGCGGCTCGCCGACCTGTGGCTCGACCCCGCCTCCGCCCTACCGAGCGGCGTCAAGGTCGCCGCCGCCTGGAACCGCAACGAGTGGATCTACAACACGCTCGACGTATGGAAGAAGCTGTGCGACCCGATCGCCGGCCGGATGGTCGGCGCGATGGGCGATCTCGTCCCCGACGAGGCGAAAGCCCAGCTCGGCCCCATGCAGTCGATGGTCGCCACGCTCGGCGGCGCGCTCTTCGGCGGCCAGCTCGGGCAGGCGCTCGGCCAGCTCGCGGCCGAGGTTCTCTCGGCCGGCGACATCGGGCTTCCGCTCGGACCGAGCGGCACGGCCGCACTCGTCCCGGCCAACATCAAGGCGTACGGCGAGGGCCTCGAGATCCCCGAGGACCAGGTACGCCTGTACGTCGCCCTGCGCGAAGCGGCCCACCAGCGTCTGTTCGGGCACGTCCCGTGGCTGCGGGCACACGTGCTGACGGCGGTCGAGACCTATGCCAACGGCATCACCGTCAACCGCGAGGCGATCGAGGAGGCGATGAGCCGGGTCGATCCGAACGACCCCGAGTCGATGCAGGCGATGGCGCTCGAGGGCATCTTCACCCCCGAGGACACCCCGCAGCAGAAGGCCGGCCTGGCTCGCCTCGAGACGGCGCTCGCGCTGATCGAGGGCTGGGTCGGCCACGTGGTCGACGCGGCGGCCGGCGACCGGCTGCCGTCGGTGGTGCAGCTCGGCGAGGCGTTCCGGCGCCGCCGGGCGGCCGGCGGACCGGCCGAGCAGACCTTCGCCGCGCTGGTCGGCCTCGAGCTGCGACCGCGGCGGCTGCGTGAGGCGGGCGCGCTCTGGGCGGCGGTCACCGAGCACCGCGGAGTCCAGGGGCGGGACGCCTTGTGGGGTCACCCCGACCTGCTGCCGACCGACGACGACTTCGCCAACCCGCAGGCGTTCGCCCAGACCAGCGACGACTGGGACATCAGCGAGCTGGACAACCTGGGCGAGGCCCCGAAGGAGAAGGGCAACGAGCCCGGCCCCGGCCCCGACGCCGAGTGACGCCCCCGCCTGTGGACAGCCCCAGGGTTGTCCACAGGCACCCCCACGATCTTCATTTTTCCGGAAGAATTAAAGCCGGGGGGCGCCCCCGCGGGTCGGCTACAAACCTGCTGAAAGATCAGCCGCCGAGCACAGCCCGCGTGTTCTCCCAGCCCTCCAGCCCCATGTCGAGCGACGCCAACTCCTCGGCGCCCCTCAGACGCCGCCACGCCGCCGTAGTCGTCACCTCGCCCGGCTGCGGCGCCCCGCGCCGCAGCGTCTGCGCTGACGCCTCGTCCAGCCCCACGTCGCCCACCCACGAAGCGAGCGGCAACCGGGCCGCCACCCCGAACGCCCCTCCACCCGGGCCTCCGGGCGCCACCGCCAGCGCCTTCGCGTCCAGCGGCTGCAGCAGCTTTCCCAGCATCATCCCGGGCACGTCCGGCGCGTCCGCCGCCACGATCGCCGCCTGATCGAATCCGTCGGCGGCCGCCGCGGCGAAGACCGGCCGGATCGTGGCCGACGACACTTCCCACACCCGCATGCCCGGCCAGGCGATCTCTTCGGCCAGCTCCCGGTCGGCGGCGACACATGCGATCGCCGGCGAAGCGGCGGACAGACGCGCGAGCAGGTCGACGACGTCCTCGGCCAGGGCCGCGCGCCACTTGTCGAGCGGCACCCCGGGCGGACTCCACGTCATCGGAACAAGCAGAGCAGCAACGACCCGTCGGACCACGCCCGAACTCTAGCCGCCCGTCGGACCACGCCCGAACTCTAGTCGTCGGCGAGGACCAGCCCGGTCGCCGCGCTGATGCCCTCGAGATAGCCCCGCGCCCGCTCGGACTTGGAGTAGCGGCCCACCAGCTCCCAGAACCGGGCGTTGTGGCTGGGCACGACCAGGTGGGCCAGCTCGTGCAGAAGCACGTAGTCGATGACCCAGTCGGGCATCTCCTGGATGCGGTGCGAGATGCGGATGGTGCCGTCGTCGGGGGTGCAGGAGCCCCAGCGGCCGTTCTGGTTGGTGACCCACCGGACACTGTTAGGTGCGATGCGCGTGGCGTGATCGGGAAGGTAGCGGCTGGTCAGACGACGGGCCCGGGCCAGCAACTCTTCGTCGGTGCGGCGGATGCGCTCCTCGCGGGCGGCCAGCCGGGCGAGCATGCGCTCGACCCACTCGGTCTCCTCGGCCCGCGAGAACCGGTCCGGGATGAGCACGACCACGCGCTCACCGTCGCGATACGCGGACACCGTCCGACGCCGGCGCTGGCTGCGCCGCACTTCGACGACAGGTTTGCGCGTCCGTGCCATTACCGGCTCGCGCAGCCCAGTTTCGGGTTCACGTTGAGACGCTAATCCGTGAGACCCATGTCACCGCAAGAGTACGGCCGATGACACGCGTCGGATATGCGTGCTTCGTCCGCAAATAACCGAAAAAATTTTCCACCCTCGCAACACAGACGATTGCTCGCCCCGCGGCCCGGCGCAAGTTCCTGCCAGAAACGAGCGCAAGATCCGTTTATGACCTGTTTGAAGGCAATCGTCGGCGTGTTTCGAGCTAATTAGACTAAAAGTCGCTTTTCTCCCGGCACACTCAGCGTCGTCGGCGAGACCCGCCGACGCTGCGCTGACATGGAACTGGCCTGACCTGGGTAGTGACCGCCGGACGGCGGCCACATCCACGTGGTCGCGGAGCGGTCCAGCGCCGAACTGAAGATCGCGGCCGCCGCCGCGAGAAGGCACCGGGCCGATCCGGCCGACGACATGACTAGGAGGAACCGTGGCCGACAACACGTACAACGGCTACTGCGTCAAGTGCAAGGAGAAGCGCGACTTCCAGGGCACGGTGGAAGTCTCGAAGACCGGCATGAACATGGCCAAGGGCAAGTGCCCGGTCTGTGGCACCACCGTCAACCGGATCCTGGGCAAGGCCAAGGCCTGATCCGAGTTCCCCGGGGCTGGTGACCGCCCCGGGGGAACCCGTATCCGTGTCGAACCAGACACGTTGAGTAATTGCTAGCCCATCCCCCACCCTGTGGATAACTCCATCAGGGCTGTGGACAACATGTGTCACGAGCCCTGACGCCCTGTGGACAACTGATCCGCTCCGCAGCGCCGCCGTGACAACCTGTCACCCGTGAACCGCCCCACCCTCATCCCCGGCCTCCCCCGCATCTGGCGCGGCCCGCGCGAGATCCAGTTCGGCTCCGACCCTTCCCGGGCCGTGTCGCTCGAGCTCCCCGACCCGCGCGCGGCCCAGATCCTCGACCTGCTCGACGGCTTCCGATCCGAGCGCGCGGCGCTGCTGCGGGCCGCCGAGCTGGGCGTCCCGGTCGACCAGGCGCGGGCTCTGCTCGACGCCCTGCAGGCCGCCGGCCTCATCCTTCCGGCCCCCGACCTGCTCCCGACCGGCCTCCCGCACGAGTCACGGCGCCACCTGATCGGCGAGGCGGCCGCGCT
Source organism: Actinoplanes sp. (assembly GCA_036402935.1). Taxonomy (GTDB): domain Bacteria; phylum Actinomycetota; class Actinomycetes; order Mycobacteriales; family Micromonosporaceae; genus Actinoplanes. Next base: position 3,911 of record DASWRZ010000474.1, on the reverse strand, counting down.
AGCGATGGCCGGCAAACACCCGGCCGACATCCTGCGCCGCCGGGCCGCCTGCCGGGTCCTGCTCACCGGCCACGGCCGGCTGGGCGCTCCGATCGCGGTCGCCCTCGCCGAGGCGGGCGTCGGCTCGGTGCAGGCCGAGATGCCGGGCACGGTCGGTGCCGGCGAGCTGGCCGGCGGCCCGCTGCGCGGGACCGATCTCGGCCGCCCTCGGCGGGAGGCGATCTCCGACGCCGTCCTACGCGCCGCACCCGGCTTGCGCCCCCATCCCGTACGCCCCAGCGCCGCCCCAGACTCACGCTCCCTTTCCGTACGCGACCCCGCCGGCGCACCGCCCCCTTCCGTACGCGACCCCGCCCCGCGGCCCCCTTCCGTACGCGACCCCGCCGCCCGGCCCCCTTCCGTAAGCGACCCCGCCGTGACCCTGGTCGTGCAGCTGGGCCACTACGGACCCTCGGGCGTGCCCCACCTGGCCGTCACCATCCGCGAGGGCACCCCCGTGATCGGCCCGTTCGTCCCCGCCTCCGGCCGTCCCTGCCTGCGCTGCCTCGAGCTGCACCGACAGGACCGCGACCCGGCGTGGCCCGGGCCGCCTCGCCGGCCACTCCTCGATGCCGTCGAACCGTGCGCGGTCGCCACCCTCCTGGCCGCCACCGCGTTCGCGACCGCCGAGGCCCTGACCCACCTCGACGGCGGCCGCCCGCAGACCCTGGGCACCGCGGTCGAGATCACCGCCCCCGGCCACACCCGTCGTCGCCGGTGGCCACCGCACCCCGCCTGCCCCTGCGCCACCGACGCCCACTTCCCGCCTTGACCACACCGGCGGGCCGTTCGCCCCTCAAGCACCGGCCGCGCCTCCCAGCCGTGAACGCCTCAAACGCCGACCGCGTATCCCCCGGCCGTCAGCGCCGCGAGCGCCGACCGGCCCTCCCGGCCCCTGAACGCCTTCCTGCGACTCGGCCGCCCGAGGGCGTCGGCCGCGTTCGCGCGCCCGAAACACTGACCGGACCCGCCGGCAGGCCGGTGGGCGAGCGCGGGTGGCGGATCGCACCCCCGCCATCGACCGGACTTTTGCCTACGATTACGGACAGACGCCGCCCACCGGGCGGATGGCGGCCGATTCTTCGGTCACAATGATCGGGTGAGCGACATTCCGCGTCGTGCGGCGGCCCGCACGGCCAAGCTGGCGGCACTGCCCCTCGGTTTCGCCGGACGCACCGCGCTCGGACTGGGCAAGCGCGCCGTGGGGATCGCGAGCGACGTCATCTCCGCCGACATCCAGCAGCGCACGGCCGAGCAACTGTTCAGCGTGCTCGGCCAGCTCAAGGGCGGGGCGATGAAGTTCGGCCAGGCCCTGTCGGTCTTCGAGGCCGCGCTGCCCGAGGAGATGGCCGGGCCCTACCGCCAGGCGCTGACCAAGCTGCAGGAGGCGGCCCCGCCGATGCCGGTGGCCAGCCTGCACAAGGCGCTCGCCGAGCAGTTGGGCGACGACTGGCGCGACAGGTTCGGTGAGTTCGACGACAGCCCGGCCGCCGCGGCCAGCATCGGCCAGGTGCACCGCGCGACCTGGAAGTTGAAGCCGGCCCGCAGGAACGCGAAGCCCAAGACGATCCCGGTCGCGGTCAAGGTGCAGTACCCGGGCGCCGGCGACGCTCTGCTGTCCGACCTCAAGCAGCTCGGCCGTCTGGCCGGCATGTTCAAGATCATCCAACCCGGCATCGACGTGAAACCGCTGCTGGCCGAGCTGCGCGAGCGGATCACCGAGGAGCTCGACTACGGGATGGAGGCGGAGGCCCAGCGGACCTTCGCCGCGGCGTACGCGGGCGACGAGGAGATCTTCGTGCCCGAGGTGATCGCGGCGGCGCCCCGGGTGCTGGTCACCGAGTGGGTCGAGGGCACCCCGCTGGCCAAGGTGATCACCGACGGCACGCCCGAGGAGCGTGACGAGGCCGGACGTCTGATGGCCCTCCTGCACTTCTCCGCGCCGGCCCGGGCCGGCCTGCTGCACGCCGATCCGCACCCCGGCAACTTCCGGATGCTGCCCGACGGCCGGCTCGGCGTGATCGACTTCGGCGCGGTGGCCCGGCTGCCCGGTGGCCACCCCGAGCCGATCGGCCGGCTGGTGCGGCTGGCGCTCGACGGCGACGCCCACGCGGTCGTCGACGGGCTCCGCGACGAGGGCTTCATCGCCGCCGATGCCGAGATCGACGCCGAGGCGGTGCTGGCGTTCCTGCGCCCGATGATCGAGCCGGTGGCGGTCGACGAGTTCCGGTTCACCCGGGCCTGGCTGCGCGGCGAGGCGACTCGGCTGAGCAGCCCGCGGTCCCCGGCCTACCAGCTCAGCCGCAAACTGAACCTGCCGCCGTCCTACCTGCTGATCCACCGGGTCACGCTCGGCTCGATCGGGGTGCTGTGCCAGCTCGAGGCCGAGGCGCCCTACCGCTCGATCCTGGAGGACTGGCTGCCGGGCTTCGCACCGGTCGGCTAGACGACGGCCTTTCATGATTCGATGAGGGAATGGACGCGCCCTCCCACATCGATGACCTGGCCGCCTTCGTCACGGCATCCCCCAGCTCGTACCACGCGGCGGCCGAGGTCGCCCGCCGGCTCGGCGAGGCGGGATACGTCCCGCTCGACGAGACCGCCGACTGGCGCGGGGCCGTGCGGCCCGGCGCACGGCTGGTCGTGGTACGCGAAGGCTCGGTGATCGCGCTCGCGCTGCCGCCGGATGCCGGGCCGGGGACCCCGTTCCGCGTCCTCGGGTCACACACCGACTCGCCCGGTTTCAAGCTCAAACCCCGACCCACGCTGTCCGCCTTCGGCTGGCTGACGGCCGGCGTCGAGGTGTACGGCGGTCCGATCATCTCCTCCTGGTTCGACCGGGAACTGGAGTTCGCGGGCCGCCTGGTCGCCCTCGACGGCACGACCCACCTGATCCGCACCGGCCCGTACGCCCGCATCCCCCACCTCGCGATCCACCTCGACCACGACCTCCAGACCGGGTTCTCGCCCGACCGGCAGCGCGACGTGCAGCCGGTCTTCGGGGTCGGTGGCCCGGGCGACGGTGACCTGGTCGGCCACCTGGCGAAGCTGGCCGGCATCGACCCGGACCAGGTCGGCGGCTACGACATCCTCACGGTCGACGCGGCCGCACCGGCCCGGTTCGGGGCCGACGAGTCGCTGTTCGCCTCGGCCCGCCTCGACAACCTCTCCTCGGTGCACGCCGGGCTGGCCGGCCTGCTCGCCGCCGAGCCGACCGGCTCGATCGCGGTGCTGGCCGCCTTCGACCACGAGGAGGTCGGGTCGGCGAGCCGTTCCGGCGCGGCCGGCCCGTTCCTGGCCGATGTGCTCGAACGCGTCTCGGCCGCGCTCGGCGGCGACCGGAGCGACCTGGCCCGCGCGCTGGCCGGCTCGTGGTGCCTGTCGTCGGACGCCGGGCACGCGGTTCACCCGCACCGCTACGACCGCCATGACCCGGCGAACCGCCCGCTCCCGGGCGGCGGGCCCCTTCTGAAGATCAACGCGAACCAGCGCTACACCACCGACGCTTCCGGTGCCGCGCTGTGGGCCCGCACGTGCGCCGCCGCGGGCGTGCCCTATCAGGAGTTCGTCTCCAACAACGCGGTGCCGTGCGGCTCGACGATCGGCCCGATCACCGCGACCCGGCTCGGCATCCCGACCCTCGACGTCGGCACGCCGCTGCTCTCGATGCACTCGGCCCGCGAGCTGTGCCACGTCGAGGACCCGGGCCGTCTGGCCGCGGCCACCCGGGTGTTCCTCTCTGCACAGGCCTGACCCTTCCGGACATGCGAAAAGGCCCGGTCGCCGAGGCGGCCGGGCCTTTCCTGTTCACTCGGTTGGTCATCAGGGGGCTCAGTAGCGGGCACCGCCGAGTTCGCGGGAAGCGCGGTGCT
>DASWRZ010000473.1:0-6509 GCA_036402935.1 Actinoplanes sp. | reverse complement strand
CAGCAGCTCGCACTCGCTGATCCCGACCGCCAGCGTCACGAAGACCACCTCGGTGACCGGCCGGAACGTCCCGGTGCCGCGCAGGTGGATGGTGAACGGCGGCGCCGCCGCGGCGACCTTTTCCAGGTGCCGCTCGATCGCCGGCAGGTCGGCGGTCGCCACCTCGGTCGGGCCGAGCAGCGTGACGTGGGCCGGCGTGTAGGCCGCCTGTGGATCACCGGCGTCGCCGCGGCGCCGGGTCAGCATCGCACCCCAGGGGTCGGGGATGTCGATCGCGACGCCGATCCTCGTCGCCGGGGGCGCCTCGCTCACCGGATCACTCACCGGGCCATTCACCGGGTCATTCACCGGGGCTCAGGCCCCGCGGGCCGGGCTCAGAAAACCCACCTTCTGGTACGCCGTGGCGAGCGTGACCGCCGAGACGGCGCGGGCCTTCTCGGCCCCGATGGCCAGCACCTTGTCGAGGTAGCCGGGGTCGTCGAGGTAGGCCTTGGTGCGCTGCTGGATCGGCTTGACGAACTCGACCACCACCTCGGCGAGGTCCTTCTTGAGGTCGCCGTAGCCCTTGCCCTCGTACTGCTCGAGCAGCTCGTCGATGGCGCGGTTGGTCAGAGCCGCGTACATCGTCAGGAGGTTGCTGACGCCGGGCTTGTTCTCCTCGTCGTAGAGGATCTCGCGACCGGTGTCGGTGACCGCCGACTTGATCTTCTTGGCCGAGCGGGCCGGGTCTTCCAGCAGCTCGATGATGCCGTTGGGCGAGGAGGCCGACTTCGACATCTTGGCGGTCGGGTCCTGCAGGTCGGTGATCTTGGCGGTGTCGCGCACGATGTACGCCGAGGGGACCGTGAAGCTCGGCCCGTACCGGGTGTTGAAGCGCTGCGCGAGGTCGCGGGTCAGCTCGAGGTGCTGCCGCTGGTCTTCCCCGACCGGCACCTGGTCCGCCTGGTAGAGCAGGATGTCGGCGGCCTGCAGGATCGGGTAGGTGAACAGCCCGACCGTGGTCGTGTCGGCGGCCTTGGCCGACTTGTCCTTGAACTGGACCATGCGCCCGGCCTCGCCGAACCCGGTGATGCAGCTGAGCACCCAGGCCAGCTGGGCGTGCTCGGGCACGTGCGACTGGACGAACAGCGTGCAGCGCTCCGGGTCGAGCCCGACCGCGAGCAGCTGGGCGACCGAGACCCGGGTGCGGGTGCGCAGGGTCGCCGGGTCGTGCCCCATCGTGATCGCGTGCAGGTCGACCACGCAGTAGAAGGCGTCGTGGGTGTCCTGCATCGCCACCCAGTTGCGCACCGCGCCCAGGTAGTTGCCGAGGTGGAACGAGTCGGCGGTCGGCTGGATGCCGGAGAGCACTCGCGGGCGGCGGGCGGCGTCGGACATGAACGCCATTGTGTCAGTCTCTTAGGGCGGCCCGCGAACCCCCCGGTCCTAAGCGTCTGATGTTTGAAGTTGTTGACTTATGAGCGTTTCTGGGGGATTCTTGATCCCAGCTACCCCCATCGAAAGGGTTCTGACGTGAAACTGCTCGTCACCGGGGGCGCCGGCTATGTCGGCAGCGTCACCAGCCGGCTGTTGCTCGACGCCGGCCACGAGGTGGTCGTGCTCGACAACCTGGTCACCGGCTTCCGCGAGGCGGTCGCGCCGGACGCGACCTTCGTCGAGAAGGACATCGAAAACGCGGCCGACGTGCTCACCGCCGACGCCGGGTTCGATGCGGTGCTGCACTTCGCGGGCCTGATCGCGGCCGGCGAGTCGATGGTCAAGCCGGAACTCTACTGGCATGACAACGTGGTGAAGTCGCTCGCCCTGCTCGACGCCGTCCGCGCGGCCCGGGTGCCGCGCTTCATCTTCTCGTCCACCGCCGCGGTCTACGGCAACCCCCTCGAGCTGCCGATTCCCGAGACGGCGGTCAAGGCACCGACCAACACGTACGGCGCGACCAAGCTGACCTTCGACCATGCGCTGACCGCGGAGGCGTTCGCCCACAAGCTGGCCGCGGTGTCGCTGCGCTACTTCAACGTGGCCGGGGCGTACATCCGCGACGGCCACGAGATCGGCGAGCGGCACGACCCGGAGACGCACCTGATCCCGATCGCCCTGCAGGTGGCGGCCGGCAAGCGGGATCGGCTGCTGCTGTTCGGCGACGACTACCCGACCGTCGACGGCACCAACGTGCGCGACTACATCCACGTCGAAGACCTCGCCCGCGCCCATCTGCTGGCCCTCGACGCGGCCGCCGGCGGCGAGCACAAGATCTACAACCTGGGCAACGGCAACGGCTTCTCCAACAAGCAGGTCGTCGAGGCGGCCCGCGAGGTCACCGGCGCCGAGCTGCCGGTCGAGCTGGCGCCGCGCCGCGACGGCGACCCGGCCACCCTGGTCGCCTCGTCCGCCAAGGCCCGCGACGAGCTGGGGTGGGTGCCGCAGAAGAACACGCTGCAGGCGATGATCGGCGACGCCTGGACCTTCTACCGCGCCCACGTGGCCTGACAGGAGCACTGCGAGATGACCGTCGCTGACGACGCGGCCGCCGCGTTCCGCAAGGAGTACGGCTTCGCGCCGGCCGGTCTGTGGGCCGCACCCGGCCGGGTCAACCTGATCGGCGAGCACACCGACTACAACGACGGCTTCGTGCTGCCGTTCGCGCTCCCGATGCGTACGGTCGCGGCCGCCGCCCCCGGCGGCGAAGGTTGGTCGGTCTGCTCGACCCTCGCCGACGAGCCGGTGTCTTTCGGCCTCGCCGGGGCCGACACCCCGGGTGCGGTCGACGGCTGGGGCGGCTATGTGGCCGGCGTGGTGTGGGCGCTGCGCGACGCCGGATACACCGTGCCGCCGGCCCGCATCGCGATCGCGTCCGACGTGCCGCTCGGCTCCGGCCTGTCCTCCTCGCACGCGCTGGAGTGCGCGGTGCTCACCGCCCTGGCCGACCTCGGCGGCCTCGAGATCACCATCGAGGACCGGCCGAAGCTGGTCCAGCGCTCCGAGAACGTCTACGTGGGCGCCCCGACCGGGATCATGGACCAGTCGGCGTCGTTGCGCTGCACCGCGGACCACGCCCTGTTCCTCGACTGCCGCTCCTACGCGGTCGAGCAGATCCCGTTCCACCTGTCGACGGCCGGCCTGGCCATCTTCATCATCAACAGCAACGCGCCGCACCACCACAGCGACGGCGAGTACGGCGCCCGCCGCAAGTCGTGCGAAGAGGGTGCCCGCATCCTCGGCGTGCCGGCGCTGCGCGACGTCCCGGCCGACGGGCTCGACGCCGCGCTCGCCCGGCTCGACGACCCGGTCACGCGGCGCCGGGTGCGGCACGTGGTGACCGAGGACCAGCGCGTGCTCGACACCGTCGAACTGCTCAGGTCGGGGCGGATCCGCGAGATCGGCCCGCTGCTGACCGCCTCCCACGCGTCGATGCGCGACGACTTCGAGATCACGGTCGACCAGGTCGACGTGGCGGTCCAGGCGGCTCTGGACGCGGGGGCGTACGGCGCCCGCATGACCGGTGGCGGCTTCGGCGGCTGCGTGGTGGCCCTGATCGACGCCGACCGGGCGGCCGAGGTCACGAAGGCCGTCGACGCGGCCTACGCCGCGCGCGGCTTCACCCCGGCCACCTCCTGGGTCACGGTCGCCGGCCCGGGCGCCACCAAGCTTTAGGCGGATCCACCCGGGGTACCCGGGTGATATGACCAGCGAACCGCAGGAACACGAACACGACGAGCCCAACGACGCCGGCTTCGCGGGCGCCGCGACGACGCCGACCCCGCACCCGGGCGCCGGTGAGGGCTACGGCGAGTCGATCGCGGTGCCGGCGGGCGACCTCACCGGCGCCCTGATGGAGGCCATCGAGCAGGCCGGCGACCGTCACCCCGACGAAGACGACGATCAGGCCGGCGACCGTCACCCCGACGAGGACGACGATCAGGGCGGCAAAAGTAAGTAGCCGGTCGCTGTGGACAACGTCGCGAGAGTGTCAGGGGTGGGTGCTTGAATCGGCCCCACCCAACACGGGTGGGGGTGGCTCGGGAGACGCGTGCCCGCTCAAAATGATCAACCGACGGTGCTCTCGCGGGGCAGCAGGCGGTGCTCGACGCGCAGCTCGCGGGGCGGCCCGGAGGCGGCCGGCCCATCACCGAGACGCTCGGCCAGCAGGTCCACCGCGAGCTGGGCAACCCGAGGGGTGTCCGGGGCGACCGTGCTCAGTGTCGGCGTGCTGAACCGGCCGTCCTCGATGTCGTCGAAACCGATCAGGGCCACCTCGCCCGGCACGTCGACCCCGCGCTCCAGCAGCGTGCGCAGCGCGCCGAGCGCGAGCAGGTCGTTGACGCAGAAGACGGCGTCCGGCGGTCGGGCCCGGCCGAGCAGGCGGCCCATCGCGGCCGCACCCTCGGCCCGGCCGAACCGGCCCACCCCGACCTCCAGGGCCGGGTCGTTGGCCAGTCCGGCCTCGGCCAGTGCGGCCCGATAGCCGGCCAGCCGGCGGCGGGCGGCCGCCCCGCGCGGCGAGTCGTCGAGGACGCCGATCACCGCGATCCGATTGCGGCCCAGCTCGCACAGGTGCCGGGTGGCGTCCGCCCCGGCCGCGCGGTCGTCGATCGCGACATGGTCGGCCACGCCCGGCCCCGCCCGGGCGCCGAGCAGCACGGCCGGCGGGCCACCGGAGCCCACGATTTCTTCCCCGTTCAAGGCCGACGGGCTGAAGATCAGCCCGTCGATGGCGTGCCGGCGGAGCCCGGCCAGCAGGTCGCGCTCCCGTTCGGCCCGTCCGTCGGTCTGGTCGATCAGCACGGTCCAGCGGCGTCGCTCCGCCGCCTGCACGATCAGGCCGGCCAGCTCGGCGAAGTAGGGCGCCGGAAGCTCGGGAACGGCCAGCGCGATCACCCCGGAACGGCCGCCGCGCAGCTGCCGGGCGGCCAGGTTGGGCACATAGCCGAGGGCTTCGATCACCGCCTGCACCCGGGCCCGGGTGCCCGGTGCCACGTGGACATATCCGTTCACCACGTTAGAAACCGTCTTGATCGAGACACCAGCACGCGCGGCGACGTCCTTCAACCGCGGCGGCACGGCTTCGCACTCTACAACGTTGCAGGACTTAAGGCCGATCACCCGGGGGAGCTAAGGGGCGGCCAAACCGGCTCCGCGTCCGGCTACGGTGAGCGCATGCCCACCAGCGCTGCGTGTCTCCCGGTGCAGGAGCCCACGGTCCGCGTCGAGAGCGACGTGGACGCCGCGGTGACCCTGATGACCGTGCTCGGGGCGTGGGGTGCGGCGCTCGCCCGGGAAGCCACCCGGGCGCTGCGCAAGTGCCTCGGCGACCATCCGGAGGCGCTCATCGTCGACCTGTCCGCGCTGGCCGATCCGCGTACGGAAAGCGCCGCGACCTGGGTCGGAGCGCAACACGCCGCCGCCCAGCTGGACCCGCAGGTGGAGCTCGCGTTGTGTGTGCCGCCCGGCGTACCGCTCGCCGGACGACTGCTGCGGCTCTGTTCGCGGCAGCACCTCCCGCTCTATGCCCGGGTGCGGCAGGCCCGGGTGGCGATCGCCGGCCGCCTGCCGGACGGCCACCGGATGAGCGTGACCGTGTCGCCGGAGCCGGAGGCGCCGAGCATCGCCCGCAACCTGGTCGGCGACGCGTGCCGGCAGTGGGGGCTGGCGGGGCTGCTGCATCCGGCCCGCACGGTGATGTCCGAGCTGGTCACCAACGCGGTCGAGCATGCCCGCACCGACCTGACCGTGGTGGTGACCCGGCGTGGCTCCGGTCTTCAGGTGGCGGTGGCCGACTGCCTCGACGAGCATCCGCGGATCATCAAGCAGCGGCGTCCACGCCGGGGCCGGCCGCTCGACGAGCGGGGCCGCGGGTTGCAGACGGTGGCCGCGACGGCAACCGCGTGGGGTTCGCTGCCGACGCCGATCGGCAAGGTGGTGTGGGCGACGCTGCGGCCGGCCCACGAGGAGCAGCCGGCCACCGTGCCACGGCGACGTCATCCGAACGCCGCGGCACCCCCCCGGTAACGGTTACTGGGCCTCTAACGGCTATTGGGCTTCGATGATCATGCCGGCCGCGACGGTCCGGTTGGTCGACTCGTCGATCAGGACGAAACCGCCGGTCGTACGGTTGCGGCGGTATTCGTCGGCGAGCAGCGGAATCGTGGTCCGCAGCCGGACCCGGCCGATCTCGTTGAGCGTCAACTGCTCGGCGTTCTCGTCACGGTGCAGCGTGTTGACGTCGAGCCGGTACTGCAGGCCGCGGACCACCGTACGGGCGGTGCGGGTGGTGTGCTTGATCGCATATTTCCCGCCGATCCGCAGCGGTGCGCTCTCATCCATCCAGCACAGCATCGCCTCGATGTCCTGGGCGACCTCAGGCGCGTTGTGTGGCCGGCAGATCATGTCACCCCGCGAGATGTCGATCTCATCGGTGAGCCGCACGGTGACCGACATCGGCGGGAACGCCTCGTCGACCGGCCCGTCAGCGGTGTCGATCCCCGCGATCGTGCTGGTCAACCCGGACGGCA
>DASWRZ010000472.1:0-16017 GCA_036402935.1 Actinoplanes sp. | reverse complement strand
TCTGGCAGTGGATCCACAACGGGGTCCAGCTGCCGTCCGGCACACCGATCACCGCTTCCTTGGTCGGCCGGCTCGAGGATTCCGAGCTGGCGGCTATTCGCGCCCGCATCGGCGAGAAGGCGTGGGCCGCCGGTCGCTTCGACGAGGCGCGGAAGCTGTTCGAGCGGGTGGCGCTGTCCGACGATTTCCCGGACTTCCTGACGACTGTCGCGTACGAGTCGATCGACTGATGCGTCTCACCGAGGCCGACTACGCCGCGCTCGACTACCGGCTGGCCAAGCACGACGCGTTCCTGAAGTCCCGCTATCCGGGCGACCCGGGCGGCCGGCAGCCGGTGCACACGGTGTACCTACCGGCGGACAAGGTCGGCGGGTTCCGCAGCTGGGGTGTGCAGGCGCTGGCGGCGATGGAGGAGTACCCGTTCGACTTCCCGCACGCGCCGCTGGTGCGGGCCAAGCTCGCTCAGGAGCCGATCGAGGACCTGCGGGTCGACTTCGAGGACGGCTTCGGCGTACGGGACGACGCCGACGAGGACGCGGCCGTACGGGAGGCGGCGGCGGTCCTGCTCGACGGTGAACGGCCGCCGTTCGTCGGCATCCGGATCAAGTCGTTCGAGGCGCCCACCCGGCGGCGCGCTCTGCGGACCCTCGACCTGTTCCTCACGCACTACCCGCTGCCGTTCGTGATCACCCTGCCGAAGGTGAGCGGCCCGGACCAGGTGTCGGCGATGGTCGTGCTGTGCTCGCGGCTCGAGAAGGCGTACGAGCGGTCGCTGCGCTTCGAGATCCAGATCGAGCTGCCGGCCACGATCGTGGGCGCCAATGGCCGGGCCGTCGTCGCCCGCTTGATCACGGCCGCGGCGGGGCGCTGCGTCGGCCTCCATTTCGGCACTTATGACTATAGTTCCGCCCTGGGCATCGCGGCCGGCTACCAGTCCCTGGACCACCCGGCGGCCGACTATGCGAAGTCGGTGATGCAGGCGGCGGCCGCGCAGACCGGGGTGCGGCTCTCGGACGGGTCGACCAACGTGCTGCCGGTGGGTTCGCCCGGTGAGGTCGTGGCCGCCTGGCAGCTCCACCACCGGCTGGTGTCGAGGTCGCTCACCCGGGGCTTCTACCAGGGCTGGGACCTCCACCCGGCCCAGCTGCCGACCCGCTACTCGGCAACGTACGAGTTCTTCATCTCGGGCCGCGACATGGCGGTCGAGCGGTTGCAGCGCTATCTGTCCAGGCAGGAGAGCGGCATCGCCGACGAGCCGGCGACCGCGCGGGCCCTCGCCGGCTATCTGCTGCGCGGCCTCGACTGCGGCGCCTTCGACGACGCGGGCTTCCCCCGGGATTCGCTGCTCGCGCTGGCCGCCGACTAATCGTCGGCCAGGACCGCGGCCACGGCGTAGGCGGCGCCGACGACGACCAGGAGGACTCCGAGCGGCCAGGCGGGGTGCTCGCCCATCGAGTCGGACATGTCCAACATGTTGTAGATGACGACGAAGGCGATGATCGCCCCGGCGACGCTGAGGATCAGGCCGGCGATGCCGACCGCCAGGGGCCGGCGCAGCCGCAGCAGCCAGGCCAGGAGTACGCCGCTGCCCAGGCCGACCGGCAGGACCGCCTGGGCGAGCAGCCCGGGGTGGGAGGCGTCCGGACCGGATGCCTTTCCCGCCAACGCCAGGTAGACCGTCGAGCCGAGGCCGCACGCGATCATGCCGATCACCCCACCCCGCAGGGCGACCAGCGCGGTATTTCCCCGGCCAGGCATGATGCCGGATATCAAACTCACCGTCAGCGGCAACGCAAGCCCCGGATCCACACCGTCGCACTTGATGCCAAAACGGTGATCTCGCCACCCCGAGCGGGCCGGCGGGTTGGACCATGGTCCTTCAAGGGGGCGGGCGATGGAACTGGTACAGATCGTCATCGACGGCGCGGCCGATCGGGACGACATCGAGGAGGCGATCGCCGAGGCGTTCGCGGGGCTGGGCGACCTGGTCCCGGCCGGCCTGGACGACGGAGACTCCGGACTCGATCTCGAGCTGGCGCGGGATGTTCCCGACGACGAGGTCCTCGATCGGCTCTTCGCCGTCATCGACGATCTCCATGCCGGCGACTCCGTACGCGTCCGCCCGGCCGACGACGAGGACTGGATCCGTTTGAGCGACTGGCTAGGGTGACCGGACGTTTTTCGTAGCCCTCGGGGTGATTTGGGCGACTGTTTCCGGGGTTACCCGCGAGTTGCCCTCCGGATCCGAAACCGAGGGTCAATCCGGCACGTGAGCAGCGCATACGGTGATATCGCCCATAGTCGGCATTGGAGCCGAACTTGACGCCGATCGATTTGAATGGCGGCCCGAAGTCGCTACGATCACTCAACGCCGCATTCGACAGCGCTCCCTGCCCGGATCGCTCGAACTCGAGGACGCTCGGTGACTGAGAAGAGGCTCGAGGTGATCATCGGCGTGGACGACGCCGACGCCGGCCCGATGATCTCCCCGAGTGTCCGAATAGTCCCGCTTGAGGGCCCGCTCGACCGGCACACCGGGGCGCTGACCGCGCTGATCGACCGTCTGTCCCAGCAGGTGCCGACGGTCGCCACCAACTCGAAGGTCTATCTGCTCAAGCTGGCGACCGGGGCCGAGGCGGTGGCCCTGCTCGAATACACCGCGGGCTGGTTCACCCAGGTCGACGCCACGCCACGGTTCGACCTCTCCGACGTGCAACACCTGCTGGGCAGCCGCAGCGAGCTGCGGTTCCCGACCGACCCGCTCTGGTTCGGCCACGTCACCCACTCGCCGGGCCACGAGCTGTTCTGCATGCCGATCAGCCGCGCCGAGGGCAAGACGCTGCTGCTGGCGTTCGTCAACCCGCCGGCCGACCTCATCGCCATCGGGGAACCGCTGGCCAAGGTTCTCGAGACGGTGTGGCACACCGACGTCCCGGCGTCGCCCCAGGAAGCCGAGATCCACGTGCTGAGCGCGCTCCGCCAGACGTTCGGCCGGCTTCCGGCGGCTCTCTACGAGCGCTGCCTGACCCTCTACCGCGAGGTGCTGGAGTCGTTCGTCGTCGTCTTCCAGCCGGTAATCAAAATCAGTCCCGACTGGGAGAAGGTCGGCGTCCACAGCTACGAGGCGCTGGCCCGCCGCGCGCCCGACGACACCCGCGCCCCGGTCACCATGCTGAAGATCGCGCACGCGTGGGGCGACCGCTTCGTGGTCGTGCGGGACCAGGTCATCGTGCGCAAGGCCCTGTTGTCGTACGCCCAGGCCCACATCGACGGGCCGTGGTCGGGCGACTTCCCGAAGCCGGTCTCGGTCAACGTGTCGGTCCGCTCGCTGCTCAGCGACGAATACCTCGACACGGTCCGGCAGGCGATCGCCGTCGCCCGCCTCGACCCGGCCAACGTCACGCTGGAGATCTCCGAGCAGGACCCGATCGAGGCCCGGCCCGGCGAGCGCTGGCCCGGCGAGCCCCATGCCTACTTCCACCAGAAGCTGGTCGAGGTCGCCCGCGACATCGGCGTCAGCTTCGCGGTCGACGACTTCGGCACCGGCTATGCCACGGTGTCCCGGATGGCCGAGCTTCCGCTCACCCAGATCAAGGTCGACCGCACGATGCTCCACCACCCGCAGGCCGCGGCCGAGCTGGCCCTGGTCATGCAGGTGGCTCGCGACCCGGTCGAGCGCGGCACCACCCACATCGGCCGCGTCGTCATCGTCGAGGGCGTCGACGACGAGTCGCCGCTCACCCTCAAGGACATCTTCGAACAGAAGATCCGCCACGTGCAGGGCTACATCGCCCGCACCCCGGTCACCTCGCAGCTGCGCGCCCTGTCGGACGAGGTCCGCCACGACATCGCCGCCCGAGTCCGCGGCGACGACGAGCACCCCACGAGCCTTGACTCTCTCCGCCGCGGCGCCTGACAGCCGCTGAATCGAAGGACTGTGCTGCCGGCGCTCGGTGGGAACGATCCGGCGGCGTACTCGAAAAAGCGGGCAAACATCGATGGCCGTTCACGCACCCATGACAAATGTCATGGGTCGGTGGACGTCATAACTGTTAAGAAAGTTTCTTATACGGGCTCGGACCCACCCCCAAGGAGAGACCGTGAAGAAAATCCTCACCGTCGCGGCTGCTGCCGCGACCCTGGCCGGCGTCGGGATCTTCGTCGCCAACCAGGCCGATGCCGCCACGCTCAGCAGTAACTGGTACGCCAGCGCCCCCTACCTGATGCCGTTCGACAACAGCCCGCCCGACCCGGTCCAGGTCATGAACGCGACCGGCCAGAAGGCCTTCCAGCTCGCCTTCATCCTGGCGCCCAACGGCGGCGGCTGTACGCCGACCTGGGACGGCACCCAGGCGGTCTCGTCCGACACGACCGCCGCGGCCATGATCAACAACATTCGCAACAACGGCGGCGACGTCAGCGTGTCGATCGGCGGGTACGGCGGCACCAAGCTCGGCCAGACCTGTGGCACGCCGCAGGCCACCGCCGCCGCCTACCAGCAGGTGGTCACCAAGTACGGCCTCAAGGCGATGGACTTCGACCTCGAGGAGCCGGAGTACGAGAACACCGCCGCGGTCGCCAACGAGGTCGGCGCCGCGCAGATTCTCCAGCGCAACAACCCCGGCCTCTACGTCTCGATCACCACGGCCGGCACCAGCGCGGGCACCGGCTGGTTCGGCAGCCAGATGCTGCTGCAGGCCAAGAGCGACGGCTTCACGCCGGCCAACTACTCGATCATGCCGTTCGACGGCGGGTTCAACGGGTCGTCGGCGCAGATCTCGGCGCTCGAGGCGTTCCACTCGCTGCTGATGAGCACGTTCGGCTGGGACAGCGCGACCGCGTACGCCCATGAGGGCATCTCGCAGATGAACGGCCGCAGCGACTCCGGCGAGTACTTCCGGCAAGCCGACTTCCAGGCCACGCTCGACTACGCGACCAGCCATCACCTGGCCCGCTACACCAACTGGTCGGTCAACCGCGACCGGCAGTGCCCGGACCCCAACCAGAGCACGACCTCGGGCACGTGCAGCAGTGTCCCGCAGACGGCGTGGGAGTTCACGAAGTATTCCGCTCGGTTCGCCGGGGCGACCCCGCCCACCACGACCCCGACCGGTGGCCCGACCACGACGCCGCCGACCGGCGGCGGCGGGAACTGCCCGGCCGCCTGGAGCGCGACCCAGGTCTACACCGCCAACATGACGGCGAGCCAGAACGGCCACAAGTACACCGCCAAGTGGTGGACGCAGAACGAGTCTCCGGCCACGCACAGCGGCCAGTGGGACGTCTGGACCGACAGCGGGCCCTGCTGACACCGCCTACTCTCTAGCGCATGGACGATCTCGTCGTGCGCTCGCGAAGGGCGATCACGGCGGCCGGGGAAATCCCGGCCGCCGTCGTCGTGAACGGCGGCCGGATCGTCGCCGTGGAGCCGTACGACGCCGAGGTCGACGCGGGGGAGGACGTCGACCTCGGCGCGGTGGCGCTGCTGCCCGGCCTGGTCGACACCCACGTGCACGTCAACGAGCCGGGGCGCACCGAGTGGGAGGGTTTCGCGACGGCGACCCGGGCGGCCGCTGCGGGCGGGGTCACCGCGATCATCGACATGCCGCTGAATTCGGTGCCGCCGACGGTCGACGTTGACGCGCTCGAGATCAAGCAGGCCGCGGCAACCGGACAGATCCACGTCGATGTCGGGTTCTGGGGCGGCGCCATTCCCGGCAATTCGGATAAGTTGATCGGTCTGCATGACAAAGGCGTCTTCGGATTCAAGGCTTTCCTCGCCGACTCCGGAGTTCCCGAATTCCCGCCGGTCTCGCCCGAGCAACTGGATGAGGCATTGGCGACCGTCGACGCCCAGTTCGTGGTGCACGCCGAGGACCCCGATCACCTGCACGCCCACGCCTCGTCGCGCTCCTACGCCGACTTCCTCGCCTCGCGACCGCCCGACGCCGAGCGGTCGGCGATCGCCACGGCGATCGAAGCCGCCCGCAAGGCGGGCGCGCGGGTCCACATCCTGCATCTTTCGGCCGCCGACTCGCTTGCGCTGATCGCGGCGGCACGGCTTGCGGGCGTACGCGTGACCGCCGAGACCTGCCCGCATTACCTGACCCTGGACTCGGCCGTCATCCCCGACGGCGCGTCGGAGTTCAAATGCTGCCCGCCGATCCGGGATGCGGCCAACGCCGACCGGTTGTGGGCGGCGCTCGCCGAAGGCTTGATCACGTGTGTGGTGAGCGATCATTCGCCGTGCACGGCGGAGCTCAAGAAACCCGACTTCGCGGCGGCCTGGGGTGGGATCGCGTCGGTCCAGCTCGGCCTGCCGGTGATATGGACGGCGGCCCGGGACCGCGGGCACACGCTGACCGAGGTGGCCGACTGGATGGCGCGGCGGCCGGCCGACCTGGTCGGGCTCCACGGCAAGGGGCGGATCGCGGTCGGCGCCGATGCGGATCTGGTGGCGTTCGATCCGGCGGCGACGTTCGTGGTCGACCCGGTCAAGCTGCACCACCGCAACCCGGTCACGCCGTACGCCGGGAAGACGCTGGCCGGCGTGGTCACGACGACGTGGCTGCGCGGCCGGCCGGTGACCGGGGATGTGCCCCGGGGCCGTTTCCTGGTGCGAGAGGACGCTTGATGACCGACTTCACGCTGCTTCCCGACCTGGCGTCCCGCCTGCTCGGGGGAGGGATCGTCCACGCCGACGACGAGTTCTTCGCGGCGGCCGATCATCTGGTGCTGCCGTCCGCGCCGACCTTCACGCCGCGCACCTTCGACCACAAGGGACAGGTCTACGACGGCTGGGAGACGCGGCGGCGCCGGTCGCCCGGCACCGATTCCGTGGTCGTTCGGCTGGGGGCGCCCGGGGTGGTCCGTGGGGTGGTGGTGGACACCGCCTTCTTCACCGGCAACTTCCCGCCCTTCGCCTCCCTCGACGCGGCCGTCGCGGAGGTCTGGACGCCGCTGGTCGGAAAGAGCCCACTCGAAGGGGACGCCCGGAACCTGTTCGAGGTGTCCGACGAGCGCCGCTTCACCCACGTGCGTCTCACGATTCACCCCGACGGCGGCGTCGCCCGCCTGCGGGTGCACGGCGAGGTCGTTCCCGACCCGGCGTTGCTGCCGAGCGAATTCGACGTGGCCGCGCTGGAACACGGCGGCCGGGTCGTCGACTGCAGCAACAAGTTCTACGGCCACCCCGAAAGCATGCTGATGCCCGGCCTGGCCCAGCACATGGGCGACGGCTGGGAGACCTCCCGCCGCCGCGACGACGGCAACGACTGGGTGATCGTACGGCTGGCCGCCCCGGCCGTCCTCACCTTCGCCGACCTCGACACCAGCCACTTCAAGGGCAACGCACCCGGGTCGGCCCGCCTGCTCGGGACGGTGGACCAGCGCGACTGGTTCGAGATCCTCCCGCGGACGGCGCTGCGCCCCGACACCCGGCACCGCTTCCCGCTCACGGCCGACCGGCCGGCCACCCACGTACGCCTCGACATCTACCCGGACGGCGGCATGGCCCGCCTGCGCCTGCTCGGCCGCCCCGACCGCGACGTTCTCGAAGAGAACTTCCGCCGTCATGTCGAGCCGCGCTGACCCGCTCCGACCACCGGGCATGACGACGAAGCAGCGAGTTATCGCAGACATGTCCATGTCCCTCGACGGGTTCATCGCCGACGAGAACGACGGCATCGACGAGGTGTTCGGCTGGTACGGCAACGGCGACGTCGAGGTGCCGACCGCCGTCGAGCAGTTCACCTTCCGCGTCACCGAGGCCAGCGCCCGCCACCTGCGCCCGTTCGTCTCGGGCGGGGTCGGCGCGCTGATCTGCGGCCGGCGCGTCTTCGACCTGACCGGCGGCTGGGGCGGCACCCACCCGGCCGGCTGCCCGGTCTTCGTGGTCAGCCACTCGGTGCCCGACGGCTGGCCGCGCCCGGACTCGGCGACCACGTTCTACACCGACCCGATGGCCGCGCTGGAGGCGGCGCGGGCCGAGGCCGGCGACCGGGACGTCGCGGTCGCCACGCCCACGATCACTCAGCAGTACCTCGACGCGGGCGTGCTCGACGTGATCTCGGTGTCGCTGATCCCGGTGCTGCTCGGCCGGGGGATCCGCTTCTTCGACAACCTGGCCAGGACGCCGGTCCGGCTCGGCGACCCGGTGGTCATCGAGGGGAAGTCGGTCACGCATCTGACGTACGACGTGATCCGCTGAATTCAGGCGCAGCGGCGGCAGTCCGCGTCGCCGCAGCCGCGGGCCAGGTGCAGGCGCTCGCGCTCGGCCCGGTAGACGTGTTCGCGGCGGCGCTGGACCAGTCCGGCCAGGGTCCACGCCGCCCAGACCGTCGGCACGAACATCGCCAGCAGCATCAGCACGGCCTCGTCGGCCAGGTCGCCCTTGCCGCCGACCGCGCAGGTGACGGCGAAGACCGCGAACCCCAGATCGGCCAGCACGGCGAGGACGGCCAGCGTGGCCTGGACCGGGCCGACCGGCGGCTGCCGCTGGAGCTTGGCGATGCGGGAGGTCAGCGCGGCCAGCCGGGCCGCCGACTCCGGGCTCCAGCCGGTCTTCGCCTGGTGCGCCTCGACCCGGGCGGCGTGCTCGCGGCTCGCCCGCTCCTCCGCCGCGGACACCGTGGGCGGCTCCGGATATTCCGGTCCACCGAGCTTCGATTCCCCGATCATCGGCCCGCCCGCCCTCGCTAAACAGAGGTGTTTTCCCAGGTCATGCTGACATCGGCGGCACCGGAACGCATCGGCGTCCCGGGCCGACGACCTGCCCGGCCGGACGACAGGAATCGCCGGAACGGTCATCATCCGTGTCAAAAACGTGCAAGACCGGTCGGCCGGGAGGGCGCACGATGGTGGGTATGGAGCGACCGGTGAACCTGCGCGAGGCGCTGGCCTCGTTCGACGAGGTCTACGACCCGCGCATCGTGACGAGGATGAACGACTACGACGTGCGGATCGCGCACACCGCGGGCGAGCACGTCTGGCACACGCACACCGGCACCGACGAGTTCTTCCTCGTGCTCGACGGGCGTTTCGACATAGAACTGCGCGACGCTTCCGGGCAGCGCACGGTCTCGCTCGGACCGGGTGACGTCTTCGTGGTGCCCAAGGGGGTCGAGCACAAGCCGTCCTCGCCCGGCGGGTCGATCCTGATGTTCGAGCCCAGCGGCACCGCCACCACCGGCGACCGGCACGAGGGCGAGGTGCCGGCGCACGTGAAAACCACGCGCGGGAAGCCGCTCGCCTAGGTTACGGTCGCCGCCGTGCGCATGGTGACGCTGGTCCTCGTCGACCAGGCCGGTGAGGTGCTGGGACAGATGCCGCCCTTCGAGGTGGCGACTCCTTGGTGGCAGGAGGTCGGCGAGATCGCCGACCGTGCCGGTGTGCAGGTGCTGCGCCTGCTGCACGGCGACCGCCCGGCCCCGCCCGGCGGCCATGTCACCTATCTCGCGGAGAGCTCCGGTCTCGCGGAGAGCTCCGGTCTCGCGGGGAGTTCCGGTCTCGCGGGGAGTTCCGGTCTTGCGGGGAGTTCCGGTCTTGCGGCGAGTTCCGGTCTTGCGGCGAGCTCCGGTCTGGCGGGGAGCTTCGGACAAGTCGCGCCGCAGCGGGCCGCCGGCGTGATCGACCGGGCTCCGCAGCCTCACCGGGCGTCCTACGCGGAGGTCGGCGGCCCGGCCGCGACCATGGCATGGGCGGCGACGCACGTCGAGTTCGCGCGGGCGCGCCAGCAGCGCACCTGGAATCTGTCGGCGATCTGGCGGCTCGACGACGCGAGCGGCGAGCCGGTCGGCTGGATCAAGCAGGTGCCCGCCTTCTTCGCCCACGAGCCGGATGCGCTCCGGATGATCGACGCGGTGGCTCCGGGACTCGTGCCGCCTCTGCTGGCGGCCGGTCCCGACGGGCGCATGCTGCTCGCTCACCGGCCGGGGGAGGACGGCTACGGCGCCGCCGCCGACGTCTGCGCGCGGATCGCGGAGGCGTTCCACCCGGTGCAGGAGCATTTCGTCGGACACCCGATGCCGGCGATCCCCGACCGGCGGGGCATCGACCTGGCGTTCGCCCGGCCGTTCGAGGAGCGGATCGCGGGGCTGGGCAAGCTGCTCGACGACCTGCCCCGGCGGCTGGCCGAGGTCGCCGCGTGCGGCCTGCCCGACACGCTGGTGCACGGCGATCTGCACCCGGGCAACGTCCGCATCGGACCGGACGGCCGGCTGACCATCATGGACTGGGGTGACTGCTGTCGCGGCCACCCGGCGCTCGACATTCTGCGTCTCACCGAGCGCCTCGACGATGCCGAGGCGGTGCTCCGGCATTGGGCGTACCGCTGGGAACTGAGCGTGCCCGGCAGCGAGCCGAGGCGGGCCGCCGAGCTGATGCGGCCGATGGCCGCGCTGTGGGCGGCCGAGACCTACGCCCGGTTCCTGGCCGCGATCGAGCCGGCCGAACACCCCTACCACGCCGCCGACGTGCCGGACCGACTGGCGGCGGCCGTCGAGGCGGCGCGAATATAGCCGCATGGATGAGTTCCTCGAGCAGATCCGACGCGGCGGGGTGACGCTGACGCCCGAGTTGGCGTCGGCATTCGCCGAGGTGCCCCGCGAGGCCTTCGTGCCGGACGGTTTCCGGCGCAACGACGGCGGCTGGGCGCGACCGGGTGACGACGACTTCCTGTCTCTGGTCTATCAGGACGACGCGCTGGTCACGAAGGTCCGTGACCGGCTGCCGATCAGCTCGTCGAGCCAACCGTCGCTGATGGCCCTGATGATCGAGGCCCTGGACGTGCGGCCCGGCCTGCGGATCCTCGAGATCGGCGCCGGCACCGGTTACAACGCCGCCGTGCTCGCCTCGATCGGCGCGACCGTGACCAGCGTCGACGTGCAGGAGGACGTCGCCGACCGGGCCCGCGCGGCGCTCGCCCGCGCCGGCATCGAGGGCGTGACCGTCGAGCAGGGCGACGGCTACGCGGGCCACCCCGGCGGCCGCTTCGACCGGGTGATCGTGACCGTCGGGATCGCCGGCATCTCGCCGCGCTGGCTCGACCAGCTCGAACCGGACGGCGTGATCATCGCCCCGGTCGACCACGCCGGCATGCACCCGGTGCTGGCCGCCCGCCGCCCGCAGACGCTCGCCGACCCGGCCGGACCGCTGACCGCGACCCTGGTCTGCCACGCCGGCTTCATGACGGCGGCCGGGCCGCTCTCGGCCGCCCACCCGGGCTCGTTCCCGGCCGCGGCCGGCGCCCGCGAGCTGGGCGAGCTCACCGAGGTGGCCTCGGCGCGGTTCGATCCGCCGCTGGAGGCCGTGCCCTATCGCGACCTCTGGTACGCGGCCGGCGTCGGAGACCGGCGGGCCAGCCACGCCGCGGTGCCCGGCATCCAGCAGAGCTGCCTGGCCCTGATCGAGGACGACCGCAGCGGCGGCGCCGTGATCCTGCCCGACGGCTCGGTCCGGACCGCCGGGCCGACCCGGCTCGGCCCCGCGGCCGAGTCGATCCTCGACCGCTGGATCGCCGCCGGCCGTCCGGGCATGAGCACCTGGCGGGTCGGCTTCACCCTCACCGGCGACCCTGAGGCTCCGATCTGGGTCCCGGCGTCCTGGGAAGCGGCCTCGCCCTACTAGGCACCCTACTAGGCGCCCTACTAGGCACCGCTGCACCGCCAAGGGCTTCTGGCCAACGGCCGAGCCGGCGGGTCACCCGCAAGATCTATCGGTTCACCGAGGCCGGCCACGACCGGCTGTCCGCCTGGCGTGAGCGGTGGATCGCGGCGTCGCGGATCGTGTGGACCTTCGTGGTGGTCAGTACCCCGCGGCAGCGACCCCAACCTTGACGTGCCCGCGAATCCTTGCTGCCGAGCCCGCTTCAGAGCGTCCGCGGCGGCAGGCCTGTGCCAGGGCGATGACCTCGCGTTTGAGTCTCGCCTACCAGCGGCCCTTCATGCGGTCGCGCCACGGGCGGCCGTCCGGGTCGTAGACGACGCGGTAGGCCGGGACCGCCCAGAGCCGCCGGTGCCAGGGCAGGTGTTCGGTCTGGTGCGGCATCAGGTGGCCGGGCGGGCGGTCACCGGCGCGGCCGCCGTCGTGCCATGAGCGGAGTCGTGCCGCGGCGGCGGTCATGGTGCGTACGGCGTCAAGCGGATCGATGAGATCCGCGTCCGCACCGACGTGTTCGCGCATCAGCGCGAGCCGCAGCTCGCGGGCGAAGCGCCGCGCCCCGTCGCCGAGCCCGGCCGGATCGCGGGGCTCGCGCTCGTCGCGGGTCTCGTCGACGATCGCGTTGGACAGCTCGCTGTCGTGGGTCCACGAGCGCCGGTTGAAGTTGTCGCTGCCCACGCTGCACCAGACGTCGTCGACCACGCACACCTTGGCGTGCACGTAGATCGGGGTGTCCTCGGTGTTCTCGAGGTCGAAGATGTGCACCCGGTCGGGTGCCGCCGATCGGCAGACCGACACCGCGATCTCCCGGCCGACCAGGTTGGGCGGGAGCGCGAGCTTGCCGTCCACGTCCGGGTGCCGGGGGACCACCGCGATCAGGTGGAGTTCCGGGTTGGCCCGCAGCGCGCGAGCGAACAGGTCGGCGACCTCGGCCGACCACAGGTACTGGTCCTCGAGGTAGATCAGCCGCCGGGCCCGCTTGATCGCCTTGATGTAGCCGCGGGCGATCGACTGCTCGCCGAGCTTGGCGAAGCTGTAGGGCGGCCGCATCGCCGGGTAGGTCCGCAGGGTCTGGATGTCCAGCGAGCCGGCCGCCGGAGGGTCCGGCGGCTGCGGGGGCAGGGGAGACGCGTGCAGGTCGGCGTGCTGGAGCTTGTCCGTCGCGGTCGAGATGGGCCCGTCCTGGTCGAGCGGGGTGCGGTCGTTCCAGCGTTCCCGGAACGTCAGGTCGAGCGCGCCGACCACCGGGCCCCGTAGTGCCAGCTGCACGTCGTGCCAGGGCGGCGTCTTGCCGTACACCGAAGCCATGGTGACCGCCTGCCGGTCGCCCAGGTGGGTTTCGTCGTCGCGCCGGCTGTGGCACAGGTCGATCCCGCCGGCGAACGCGACGTCCTTTTCCGGATGCCCGGGGTGGCGCAGCACGACCAGCTTCTGGTGGTGCGATCCGCCGCGACGGACGCGCTGGTCGAGCAGGATCTCGCCGCCGGCCTCGCTGACCTCGTCGCCGAGGCTGCGGTTCTCCTCCTCGCTGTAGGCGAGTTTGTCCCAGTGCGAGCGCCAGAGCAGCCCCTTGACGATCACGCCCCGCCGCGCCGCGTCGGCGAACAACCGGGCCACCGTCGGGCCGTCGTCGCTGGTCAGCTCGTCGGGGTCGCCGCGCCAGTCGGTGAAGAACAGGTGATCACCATCACTGAGCGTTTCTACCGCCTCGGCCAATCGGGCGAAATACTCTTTTCCGTGAATAAGGGTTTCAACCGTGTTTCCGGGGTGCCAGGTGGGTATGGAGGAGTCCGGGTTGCCACGCTCCTCCGCGCTGAGAAACCAGTCCGACAGTGGCACGGGCAGCCTTCCCGAGGTCGACGACGCCCTCACGCTAAGCCCCTTGACGGACGGGCGCACGCCGGCCCGTCGACTCCCCGGAGGGATCACGCCATGAGCAGCGACCCGCTCACCACGACCCCCGCCGCCTCCACCACCGACATCCCCGCCGCCGCCGCTTCCGCGGAGAAGGGCCTGCTGATCGCGGTCCTGCTGATGGTGCTGCTGGGCGTGACCGCCATGCTCTTCATGAACTGACCGCCCGGACCGACAGCGTCACCGGGACCGGGCCACCACCCTCGGCGAATCCGGTAAGGGTCAGGCCGGCCTCCATGAAGCTGCTCAGCAGGGCGGGCAGCGGAAAACGGGAGGCACCGACCCGGTGACGCACCCCCTGGGTGGTCCACGACGACCTGGTCCAGTGACCGTCCAGACAGCCCGGACGGATGACCACCGCCTCCGGATCGCTCCGATCGGCGAAACCTCCGCAGAACGCCGGATGGACTCCGATGTGGACGAACACGCCGCCCGGGCGCAGTGCCCGGGTGACCTCCCGCACGACCGCCGGATAATCCGGCATGTCGGTGTGCGCGATCTCGTCGTAGGGAGCCCCTACAGCACCCACTCGTCGTCCTTGATGATGTCGACCGTGCCGCCGGTGCCGCGGCCGGTGACGCTCAGGCCCTCGCCGCCGATGACCACGTCGGTGTGCACACTCGACTCGTTGAGCCCGAGCTCGAACCGCTCGTCCGCGGTCATCGCCATGCCGCCCTCGACCGCGAACGGGAAGCTCTGCCCCCAGGCCACGTGGCAGCCCGCGTTTTCGTCGAAGAGCGTGTTGTGGAAGACGATGCCGGCCTTGGCGATGCGGCTCTCCCGGTCGACCAGCGACACCTCGCCGAGCCGCCGCGAGCCCGGGTCGGTCTCGAGCTGGGCCCGCACCACGTCGACGCCCTCGGCCGCCTTCACGTCGACGATGACGCCGTCCTTGAACGTGACGACCAGGCCGCTGACCAACTGGCCCGCGATCACCACCGGTTTGGTGAGCCGGATCACACCGTTGGCCTTGGAGCGGTCGGGACTGGTGAAGACCTCTTCGGTCGGGATGTTGGGCAGGTAGGGCACCCCGGCCTCGTCGACCAGGCCGCCGCCGGTCCAGCGGGTGCCCGGCAGCAGGCCGACGGTCAGGTCGGTGCCCTCGCCGACGTAGCGGATCTCGGTCAGCTCGAGCGCGTCGAGCTGGCGGCCGCGGGCGCCGAGCGTGGCCGAGCGCTGCTGCCACTCGGAGACCGGGTCGGCGCTGTCGAGCCGCATCGCGGTGCCGACCGCCTGCCAGAGCCGGTCGACGTCGGGCTCGCCGAAGATCTGCTTCGCCCAGCCCGCGTTGGGCGCGGCGGCGATGCTCCAGCGCATGCCGCCGAACATCGCCCGCCGCATCGCCTGCGCCTCGTCGACCGGCTGGGCGGCCACCCGGGCCGGGTCGAGCCCGTCGAAGAGGTGCGGGTCGGGGTCGCCGGCCAGCAGGATCGACGCGAAGCCCTGCTCGCGCCACTCCTCGATGCGGGCCAGCGCCCAGCCGCGGCTGGTGCTCAACGTCTCGAGACTCGCGTGCTGTACGGCCGATCGCCGCAGCGGGCCGTCACTGAAGACCGGCTCGACCCAGGAGGCACCGGCCGCGTACGCGGCCTCGGCCACCACCCGGGCGATCTCCAGGTGGGCCGTGTCGGAGCGAAGAACGACGCCCTGGCCCGGCTGCACGTTGGCGCCGGCCCGGACGACGAGGTCAGCGAACTGCTCGATCATCCCCATGAGGGACAGCGTAGTCAGTTCGGTATATGGGTCAGTCGGTGTGCGGCAGCTTGCCCGCCGGGATGACCCCGAGGCGTCCCTTCTGGAAGTCCTCGAACGCCTGCTGCAGTTCTTCCTTGGTGTTCATCACGAAAGGGCCGTAGTGCGCCACCGGCTCGCGGATCGGCCGGCCGCCCATCACGAACAGGTCCGTCGTGTCGTTCGCCTGGACCCGGATCGCGTCGCCCTTGCCGTGCGCGGCGAGCTGGCCGGCCTCGATCGGTCGCGCCTCGGCGCCGACCGTGCCGCGGCCGGAGAGCACGTAGACCAGCGCGTTGTAGTCGGGCTGCCAGGGCAGGTCGAGCCGGGCGCCCGGCTGCAGGGTGATGTGGGCCAGGTTGACCGGGGTGTGGGTCGAGCCGGGGCCGCTGTGCCCGTCGATCTCGCCCGCGATGACCCGGATCAGCGCTCCGCCGTCCGGGGTGGTGAGCAGCGACGCCTCGCGGCCGCGGATGTCCTGGTACTTCGGGGCGATCATCTTCGCGACCCGGGGCAGGTTGACCCACAGCTGCAGGCCGTGGAACAGCCCGCCGCTCATGACCAGCTGCTCCGGCGGCGCCTCGATGTGCAGGATGCCCTGGCCGGCGGTCATCCACTGGGTGTCGCCGTCGGTGATCCTGCCCCCGCCACCGTTGGAGTCCTGGTGGTCCATGATCCCGTCGATCATGTAGGTCACCGTCTCGAAGCCGCGGT
>DASWRZ010000471.1:0-6763 GCA_036402935.1 Actinoplanes sp. | reverse complement strand
CGACGACATCGCGGTCGACGGCACCGAGGCCGTGGTCACGCTGACCAACTCGGGCGCCCGGGCGGGTCGCGAGGTCGTCCAGGTCTATCTGGCCCCTGGGGCATCGGACCCGAACCGTCCGGAGCGCTGGCTGGCCGGCTTCGCCAACGTCTTCGCCCGGCCGGGTGAGACGGTCACCGTACGCGTCCCGCTGCCCCCGCGCGCGTTCCAGATCTGGACCGAGAGCGGCTGGCAGACAGTGACCGGCGACTATCGGGTCATCGCGGCCCACGCCATCGACGCCGACCGCCTGGAGGCGCTCCTGACCGTCTAGCCTCCCGGGCATGACCACACCCTCGGCCCGCGAACGACGAGGAGTCTTCGGCGAGGTCGCCGACGACTACGACCGGATCCGGCCCGGCTACCCCGACCAGCTCGTCGACGACGTGCTGGCGGCGGCCGGGCCCGGGCCGGTGCTCGAGGTCGGCGCCGGCACGGGCAAGGCGACGGTGGCCTTCGCGGCCCGCGGCGCCGATCTGACCTGCATCGAGCCCGACCCGCGGATGGCCGCGCTGCTGCGGCGCAAGCTGCCCACGGTGCCGATCGTGGTGAGCACGTTCGAGGGTTGGGTCCCGGATCGGCCGTACGGCGCGCTGATCAGCGCTCAGGCCTGGCACTGGGTCGACGCCGAGAAGCGGATCGGCCTGATCAGGCGGGCGCTCGCCCTGGGCGGGCTGTTCGCCCCGTTCTGGAACGGATTCCTGACCGTCGACCCCGACCTGCACGCCTCGTTGCGGGAGGTCGACGCGCGGCACGGGCTTCAGGGCGAGAGCAGTCACTACCACCTGTCGCGCGACTTTCCGGAGCTGGGCGCCTTCGACGACGAGTGGGCGTCGCTGGACCTGCCGGCCGACGAGTTCCCGGAGCGTGGCCACCGGCGCTATCACTCTCAGCGTTCCTACTCCGCCGCCGATTACCGTACGCATCTGCTCTCGATCTCGATGTACCGCATCCTCGAGCCGGCGGCGATCGAGGCGGCGATCGACGACACCGTCGCCGTGATCGACCAGCACGGCGGCACCATCGACTTCGACATCATCACCGACGTCGTCCTGGCCCGCCGCTCCTGATCTTTGTCAGGCCGGACTTTCAGCGCTGTGGGATAACTCTCCGTAATAACGCCCGTCTTGACTCTGCGTAATTAGCGGCTAAAGTCAGATGAGTCCGAGTTACCCGGATATGCCAGAAACGAAGGGGTTCGCCACGATGCCGAACTACAACCTGTCAGAGTCCGAGATGCGGATGCGCGGCCTGGCCGCCCTCTACGGGTACCCCGCCGGTGGCCCCTTCATCGCTCTGGCCGTTCGGCCCGACGACCTGCTCGCCGACGTGGCCCGCACCGTCGAGCGCAGGGTCTTCGAGGAGTCGTTCGCGATGGACGCGGCCGTGATGACCGACGAGTACGCGGCGTACGAGCAGGACAGCCTCTTCTTCCTGGTGATCGAGCGGCGGACGGGAGCGCCCGCCGGTGCCGCCCGGGTGATCGACGGCGGCGGCAAGACCCTCGACGACGCCCCCGACGTGATCGGGGTCGACCTGGGCACGATCGTCGAGAAGCACGGCCTGTTCGGCGGCAAGATCTGGGACTTCGCCACGCTCGCGGTGCTGCCGGAGTACCGCGGCGGCAAGTCGACCATGGTCAGCTCGCTGCTCTACCGCGCGTTCCTCAACGCCGGCCGCCGCGCCGGGGTGCAGCACGTCGTGGCCATGCTCGACCGCCGGGCCCACCGGGGCATCTCGCTGATCGGCGCGCCGTTCGAGCCGATGGCCGGTTCGAAGCCGTTCGAATACCTCGGTTCGCCGTCGACCAGCGCCCTCTACATGCGGTTCGCCGACATCGAGCCGGCGATCGCCGCCGAGGGCGAGCGCCTGTCGAGCATCGCCCCGGTCGAGGGCGAGAGCCGGGCCGGCAGCCTGCGCCGGGTGCTGGCCGGCCGGATCGTCTCGAAGGTCGCGCACCAGGTCGCCACCGGCGAGGGCCTCGACGAGCACGTCGACCTGCCGGCCCTCGAGCGCCGCCGCCTGCGCCGCCGCTGACCCCTACTGGTCGTTACGTGGTTCGACGGTCCAGGGCCCAAACCGCCCAAGCCACCCCCCACCCGGTTCTGGGTGGGGCCTCAGTGAACCACCCAGGCCCGACACTTCCGCGCCGCTGTCCACAGAGCCGAGCACGATTTACCAGCGATGGAGCCGGGCCGATAAAACCGACAAGGCGGCTACGCCGGCGGTTGAGGTGCGCAGCACCTCGCGGCCCAGCCGTACGGCCGTGGCCCCGGCCGCGACGAAGGCGTCCCGCTCCTGGTCGCTGATGCCGCCCTCCGGGCCCACCACCAGCACGATCTCGCCCGAGGCGGGCAGCGCAGCGGTCGTCAGCCGGCCGGTCGCCTCCTCGTGCAGCACGAACGCGGCCGCCGCCCCGCCGAGCCGGGCCGCCACCTCCCTGGTCGTGCAGTCCGGGCTGCCGCCGACCGAGGGCAGCCACGGCCGCCGGGCCTGCTTGGCCGCCTCGCGGGCGGTCGACACCCACTTGTCGCGGGCCTTCGCGCCGCGGTCGCCGCGCCACTGGGCCACCGACCGGGAGGCCGCCCACGGCACGATCTCGTCGACGCCGATCTCGGTCATCGCCTGCACGGCCAGTTCGCCCCGGTCGCCCTTGGCGATGCCCTGCACGACGACCAGGCGCGGGTCGTGGGCGGGCACGAACTGCCGGCCCTTGACTCTGAACTCCACGCTGCCCTTGCCGACGGCGAGCACCTCGGCGTACGCCGTACCCCCGCACCCATCGGCAAGGATGAGCCGTTCGCCGGCCTTGAGCCGTTGCACCGTTGCCGCGTGATGGCCCTCCGGGCCGTCAAGCGTGCCGGCGTCGCCGGTGGGCAGTTCGTCGACCAGGAAAAGCGGAGCGGACATGCCCGCACGCTATCGGCCGGCGCGGCCGGTCGGCCCCGAGGGTGACTCAGTCCGGTTCGACGCGCAGCAGCCGGAACTCGCGCCGGCGCAGCGCGCGCAGCACGAGCGCGGCCGGATTTCCGAACGCGCGGAGCCCCTCCTCGGCGCTGATCACCGAGATGTGGTCGACCCGGTGGGCGACGCCACGGTCCACGACCTCGCAGTGGCCGGCCGCGACCACGTTGCGATGCCAGGCGACGTTCGGGCCGTAGGTCAGTTCGGCCACGAAACCCGCGTCGGTCCGGGCGAGCAGCAAGGGCGTCTCGTAGCGGCGCCCGGTCTTGCGACCGACGTGACGGACCAGGGAGAACGGGCCGATTCCGGCCCGGGCGAGCCGTACGGTCGCCCGGTTCAGCGTGTGCTTCAGCAGAGCGAGCCAGGCCCGCCGGAAAATCGCTGTCGACGACAAGATCTACTCGCTGCCTTCTTCTCGGTGCACCCGTCCAGGCGTACGCCCGAAGCCGCTGTGCCCGCAACCGTGAGGAGACCGCCGTGCGTGACCACGACGTCGTCGCCCCCGGTACGCGGCGATCGTCCTCGGGGTCGACGATCTGGCGCCGGTCGGGGGAGTGCTCCTCGGGCAGGTACGTGGCGAGGTCGGCGAAGTTGTTCACGCGTACGGTCAAGGCGCACCCGGCGCGAGTCTTTTCGCACGGGTGCGGGTCGCCGAGGCCGGAATTTCGATGTCGCCGAAGTAGGCCGCGTCCTGCTGCGGGCCCCGGCCGCCGGTGCCCGTGCGGCCGAAAGCCTCGCTCAGCAGCTCGCCGAGCCGGTGGAACCGGGCCTGGGTGGCCTCGAGGTCGAAGCCGCGCGGGAACTCCCAGCCCGCCACCTGGCCCCGCACCACCGGCTCGTCGGCCGCGTGCAGCAGCTCCCGCATCCAGGCACGATAAACCGCCGGCCACCCCCGTGGTGGCCGGCGGAGCCTCATCGAAGGGTCAGCGGGCCAGCAGCTCCAGCGTGTCGATCACGCGGTTGGAGAAGCCCCACTCGTTGTCGTACCAGGCGACGACCTTGACGTGCCGGCCCTCGACCCGGGTGAGCAGCGAGTCGAAGATGGACGAGGCCGGGTTGCCGGTGATGTCCGACGAGACCAGCGGGTCGTCCGAGTATTCGAGGACGCCGGCCAGCGGGCCGTCGGCCGCCGCGCGGTAGGCGGCCAGCACCTCGTCGCGGGTGACGTCGCGGGCGACGGTCGTGTTCAGCTCGACGATCGAGCCGACCGGCACCGGCACCCGGATCGAGTCGCCGGAGAGGCGGCCGGCCAGGTTGGGCAGCACCAGGCCGATCGCCTTCGCGGCCCCGGTCGTCGTCGGCACGATGTTGACGCCGGCGGCGCGGGCCCGGCGCGGGTCGCGGTGCGGGCCGTCCTGCAGGTTCTGCTCCTGGGTGTACGCGTGCACGGTCGTCATGAACCCGTGCTCGATGCCGGCCAGGTCGTCGAGCACCTTGGCCAGGGGCGCGAGCGCGTTGGTCGTGCACGAGGCGTTGGAG
This sequence comes from Actinoplanes sp., assembly GCA_036402935.1. Taxonomy (GTDB): domain Bacteria; phylum Actinomycetota; class Actinomycetes; order Mycobacteriales; family Micromonosporaceae; genus Actinoplanes. The sequence continues at coordinate 2,281 of DASWRZ010000471.1, read as the reverse complement.
ACGATCGTGTGCTCGCCGGGCTGGTAGGCCTCGGTGTTCACGCCGTACGCGATGGTCACGTCGGCGCCGTCCGACGGCGCGCCGACGAGCACCTTCGAGGCGCCGGCGTCGAGGTGGGCTTTCGCCGCGGCGGCGGACGTGAACTTGCCGGTCGCCTCGAGCACGACTTCGACGCCGAGCTCTTTCCAGGGCAGGTTGGCCGGTTCACGCTCGGCGGTCACCTTGATCCGCCGGCCGTCGACGACGAGCGTGTCGCCGTCGACCGTGACCGGGCGGCCCAGGCGGCCGGCGGTGCTGTCGAAGGCGAGCAGACGGGCCAGGGCCTTCGGGTCGGTGAGATCGTTGACCGCGACGACCTCGAGCTTGCTGTCCCGCTCGAGCAGGGCGCGCAGCACGTTGCGGCCGATGCGGCCGAATCCGTTGATGGCGATGCGAGTCATGCCTTCAGCCTTGTATTTCGATCGTGTTATCGGCAGCGGCTGGAGCGCCACGGTTCGCAAGGATCAAGCCAGGTCCTCACCGGAGCCGGCTTCACTGGAGCTGGAGCTGGAGCCGGCTTCACTGGAGAACGTGCGCCGGTACTGGCTCGGCGTCGTCCCGAGGATCCGCTGGAAGTGCAGCCGCAGGTTCGACCCCGTGCCCAGCCCGGCCTCGGCCGCGATCTGCTCGACGCTGCGGGTCGAGCGTTCGAGCAGCTCACGGGCCACGTCGACGCGGGCTCGCATCACCCATTGCATCGGCGTGTAACCGGTGTCCTCCAGGAATCGTCGCGAGAACGTGCGCGGCGACACCGCCGCGTGCCGGGCCATCATCTCCAGCGTGAGATGCTCGCCGAGCCGGTGCAGGGCCCACTCCCGCGTCGCCGCGAACCGCTCGCCGAGCGGCTCGGACACGCTCCGCGGCACATACTGCGCCTGGCCGCCGCTGCGGTAGGGGGCCGCGACCAGCCGCCGGGCGGCGTGGTTGGAGGCAGCCACCCCGAGGTCACCGCGCAGGATGTGCAGGCACAGGTCGATGCCGGAGGCCGCGCCGGCCGAGGTGAGCACGCTGCCCTCGTCGACGAAGAGCACGTTCTCGTCGACCCGCACGGACGGGTGCTTGGCCGCCAGCTGGCGCGTGTAGTGCCAGTGTGTCGTCGCCCGCTTCCCGTCGAGCAGCCCGGTCGCGGCCAGCGCGAATGCCCCGGTCGAGATGGCGGCGAGCCGGGCACCGCGCGCGTGGGCTGCTCTCAGCGCCTCGACGACGGCTTTCGGCGGGTCTTCACGGTCGGGAAAACGGAACCCCGGGATGAACACGATGTCGGCCCACTCGAGCGCGTCGAGCCCGTCGGCGACGTGGTAGGAGAGGCCGTCACCACCGGTGACAAGGCCGGGCGCCGGGCCGCAGACCCGCACGTCGTAGGGCATGCTCTGGCGGGTTGTGAACACCTGCGCCGGAATCCCCACATCGAGGGGCTTCGCCCCTTCGAGCACAAGCACGGCGACACGATGCAGACGGGACGGCGGCACGGGGAAAAAATACGGCACGCCGGGTGCCTGCACAGCCCCGTGGTACGCCTCGGCGACACGATCCGCCGTCCGGTACACGCCCGCTCGGCCTACGTGGACGCGCCGCTCGGGCATCCGCCCCTCAGCCGGCTTCGGTGGGGCACCGCGGACGCTCGGCTACGGTCCGTACGCACCACCCGGCTACGACATCCGGTTTTAATGCCCGTTGAAGGCGTCCCGCATGCGGGAGAAGAAGCCGCCCTGCTTGCTCAGCTCGGCGATGTCCTCCCCGCGGGTCTTGGCGAAGTCGCGCAGCATGCGCTCCTGGTCGGCCGTCAGCTTGGTCGGCGTCTTGACGTCGAGGTGCACGAAGAGGTCGCCGCGGCCCTGGCCACGCAGATGCGGCACGCCCTTGCCGCGGATGCGCAGCGTGCTGGCGGGTTGGGTGCCCTGCTTGACCTCGATGCCCTCTTCGCCGTCAAGCGTCTTGATGGTCAGGCGGGTGCCGAGCGCCGCCGCGGTCATCGGGAGGGTGACCCGGCAGTGCAGGTCGTCGCCCTTGCGGGAGTAGACGTCGTGCGGCCGCTCGTGGATCTCCACGTACAGGTCGCCGGGCGGGCCGCCGCCGGGACCGACCTCACCCTCGCCGGCGAGACGGATGCGCATGCCGTCCTCGACGCCGGCCGGGATCTTGACGGTGAGCGAGCGGCGGGTGCGGACGCGGCCGTCGCCGGCGCAGGTCGGGCACGGGTGCGGGATGACCGTGCCGTGGCCCTGGCAGGTCTGGCAGGGGC
>DASWRZ010000470.1:0-13972 GCA_036402935.1 Actinoplanes sp. | reverse complement strand
CCGTCGAGCAACACCCAACTGATCACCGCGCTGCAGGGACCCTGGCGCACCGCGACCCGGATGGTGATCATCGTGCTGTCCGCCGCGGACTGGTCGGCAGGCGACATCGCCGAGGTGTTGCACTACGACCTGGACACTGTGCACCGCGAGATGATCGGTCACCAGCAGCAAGGCCTGGCTGAGCTACCCGACCGGCCCCACGAAGGCAGCCCCCGCTGGAGTGAGCGTCTGCACCGCTCACCCCGAGATCATGAACCACCGCCCGCCTCCGGCGAGCCCTGGGCCGCCCCACCACGAGCCTGTCCACGCTGCGCCGCCGTATCCGCGAACATGCACCGCTGGTGCCGGCCCCGCCCGATCGCCAAAACGACCCGACCACGAGCAGACCTGCGCAAACATCCGCCAGCGCATCACCGCGCTGCCAGCCGGATCGGTGGTGCAGCCGACGACGAAACCCACCTCGACCCGCTGCCACGCATTCGCGCTTACTGCATGACGGCCGGGATAGACACCGGACCAACGGGCGCCGCACGCTGCACAGCGCGATCACCTGACCGCCGGCGCCTGGCACCACCGCGACAGCGTCAAGAACGTCTCGGTGGTGTTCTGCTACTTCCTGCAACAACTGCTCGACGCCTACCCGAGCGCTTGTCGTGGCCGTGATCCGCGACAACGGCTCCACCCACCACAGCGGCGTCACGAAACGGTGGCCGGCCGAACAGCCCCGCCTCCAGCTGATCGAAGGCGCCAACTACAGCCCACAGGACAACCCGTCGAACGGGGCCTAAGCCACCCTGAAACAGAAGATTGCGAACACCGCACCCGCGACCATGGCCGACCGAGTCCGTCAGACCCACGCCTTCTTCCAGCACCGCACATGCCGAAGGCCGGCCCGCGAGGCAGGCCGGCCTTCCGGGGTGTTTCCTCAGATGCTGGTCAGCGCTCGATCTCGCCGCGGATGAAGGCCTCGACGGACTCCTTGGCGTCGTGGTCGTTGTACTGGACCGGCGGGGACTTCATGAAGTAGGACGACGCCGAGAGGATCGGGCCGCCGATGCCGCGGTCCTTGGCGATCTTCGCGGCGCGGACCGCGTCGATGATGACGCCGGCCGAGTTGGGGGAGTCCCACACCTCGAGCTTGAGCTCGGCGTTGAGCGGGGTGTCGCCGAACGAGCGGCCCTCGAGCCGGATGTAGGCCCACTTGCGGTCGTCGAGCCACGGCACGTGGTCGGACGGGCCGATGTGCACGTCGCTCTTGATCATCTCGTGGGGGATCTGGCTCGTGACCGACTGGGTCTTCGAGATCTTCTTCGAGACCAGGCGGTTGCGCTCCAGCATGTTCATGAAGTCCATGTTGCCGCCGAAGTTGAGCTGGTAGGTGCGCAGCAGCTCGACGCCACGGTCTTCGAACAGCTTGGCCAGGGCGCGGTGCACGATGGTGGCGCCCACCTGGCTCTTGATGTCGTCGCCGACGATCGGCAGGCCGGCGTCGGTGAACTTCTGCGCCCACTCCGGGTTGGAGGCGATGAAGACCGGCAGAGCGTTGACGAAGGCGCAGCCGGCGTCGATCGCGGCCTGGGCGTAGAACTTGTCGGCCTGGTCGGAACCGACCGGCAGGTAGGAGACCACGACGTCGACCTCGGCGTCGCGCAGCACCTGGACCACGTCGACCGGCTCGGCCGGCGACTCCTCGATGATCTCGCGGTAGTACTGGCCGAGACCGTCGAAGGTCGGTCCGCGCTGGACCGTGATGCCGGTCGGCGGCACGTCGGTCAGCTTGATCGTGTTGTTCTCGCTGGCGACGATCGCCTCGGCCAGATCCATGCCGACCTTCTTGGCGTCAACGTCGAACGCCGCGACGAACTTCACGTCCGAGACGTGGTAGTCGCCAAAGGTCACGTGCATGAGACCCGGAACGCGGTCGTTCGGGTCGGCGTCCTTGTAGTACTCCACGCCCTGGATCAGGGACGAGGCGCAGTTACCCACACCGACGATGGCGACGCGTACGGAACCCATCGCGTTTGCCTCCTTGTTCATCACGGCCGGTCCTGATGCGGACGCGGGGTTTCGGGGGATGCGTCCCCAGCCAGGTCGGCGGGGAGATCGCGGGAATCGGCGGCGCCGGACGGGGTGCGACCGGAGCGCTCGTTGGTGATGAGCTCCTCCAGCCAGCGGACCTCGCGCTCGTAGGCCTCCAGGCCATGGCGCTGGAGCTCGAGCGTGTAGGCGTCGAGCCGATTGTTGGCGCGCGACAGGACGTCGCGCAGACCCTCGCGGCGCTCCTCGATGCGCCGGCGGCGCCCCTCGAGGATGCGGAGCCGGGTGGCGCGGTCGGTGCGGGCGAAGAAGGCGAAGTGAACGCCGAAGCCGGCATCGTCATAGGTCTCGGGGCCCGCCTGGGCGAGCAGGTCGGCGAACCGCTCCTTGCCCTCGGCGGTGATCTTGTAGACAACCCGGCCGCGTTTGCTGGTCATCGGAGGCACGATGGTCTGATCCGCCGCGGTCTCGGTGATCCAGCCGACGGTTTGCAGGCGCTTGAGAGTCGGGTAGAGCGTGCCGTAGCTGATCGCGGCGCGGATCGTCCCGAGCTTGGTGGCCAGCTCTTTGCGCAGCTCGTAACCGTGCATGGGTGTTTCCTGCAGCAGGCCGAGGATCGCCAACTCCAGCATCGGCAACCTCCTCCGCTCCACCCACCGATGCTTGGCGCACCGATGTATCGGGCCGATACATCGCAACCGTAGAGGGGGTCGGGCCAAGGTGCAAGAAATTCATGGCTCGGCGACTGTTGCGCCACGCTGAGTGATGGCTGTCGCCGCACGGCCGACGACCGCGTACTCTCTTCGCCATGCGCACGCAGCGGCAGGTGGTCGACTACTCGCTACAGAGGCGGTCAGTCCTGCGTGACGTGCACAACGGCCGGATCGGGACGCTCGAGGTCTGCGATGCCTCGCCCTACCTGAAAAGTGCTGCTCGGTTCCATGGCGAGTCGACGGACGAGCGCTGTCCGATCTGCCGCCGAGACAACCTGACCCTGGTGCATTACATCTACGGCGATGAGCTCAAGCACTCCGCCGGACAGGCTCGCAAGCTGGCCGAGCTTCCCGTGTTGGCGATGACGCTGCGTGAGTTTCAGGTTTTCGTCGTCGAGGTGTGCCAGACCTGCGCGTGGAATCACCTGACCGAGCAGTTCGTGCTCGGCCGGGACGCGCTCACCGCCGACGAACTTGACCAGGCCGAGGCGCTCGCCGCGGCCTCCGCGGGCCGCCACCGCGAGACCGGGTCGTCGTCGCAACGCCGGGAGGGCCGCCGATGAAGCGGCTTTGTCCGGCTACTGTGCACACGACCCCGACCGACTCGCGCAGCCAGCGCAGGACTCGGTCATTCCTGACATCCGACTGGGTGGCTGCGCGGACGCAGCCCCGATTGTCCGCTGGTGGCGTTGTCGGTGAGGGCCCCTCCAGGGCTCTGCCGTCGGGCGTCGTGGCGACCGAGGTGTGACCGAATGAACTCGTACGGCGATCCGCAGTCTGCGCGTGCCCGGGCCAGGGTGCCCGGTGCGCCCGGCTCCGCGCCTGACGACGCGCCCGCCCGATATCCGGACGAGCCCCGCTCCGCGCCCGACGCCTACCGTCGGGGATCGGGACGGGCTGTCGCGGGTGGCGCGGCCGGTGGTGCATCAGTCGGAACGGCCCGGCCCGGTGGCCGGGCCGCGGTGGGTGGCGCCGCGGTCGGCGGCGCCGCGGTGGGTGGCGCGTCGGTCGGCTCGGCTCGGCCCGGTGGCCGGGCCTCGGTCGGCAGCGCCTCCGTGGGCAGCGCTTCCGTGGGCAGTGCGTCGGTGGGCGGTGCCGCGGTCGGTGCCGGCACCGGCGCGCGGGCCGCGGTGGCCCGGGCGGCGGTGCGACCCGGCGGCGGCGGACCGGGCATGCCGCCCGGCAGCGGCGACGACGGTGCGATCGGCTCGGGTGGCCGGGGCGGTAAGAAGGACAAGTCGAAGGCGGCCAAGCGTCGCCGGCGGACCAACATTCTGACCGCGGCCGCGGCCGTGGTGGTGATCCTGCTCGGGGCCGGCGTGGTCGGCGGCACCTACTTCTTCGACAGTGTCGAGTTGCCGCCGCCGGTCAGCGAGGACCAGTCGAACACGATCCTCGACGGCTCCGGCAACGTGCTGGCCAAGGTCGGCGACCAGAACCGCACCGTGGTGCCCGAGGCGAAGATCAACAAGGTCGTCGAGCACGCGGTCGCGGCGGCCGAGGACAAAAACTTCTACACCCACCACGGCATCGACATGAAGGGCATCGTCCGCGCGGCGTGGAACAACTTCACCGGCGGCGCGACCCAGGGTGCCTCGACGATCACCCAGCAGTACGCGCGGCACGTCGCGAACCTCAAAGCGATCAGCATCAACCGTAAGCTGCGCGAGGCGGTGATCGCCCGCAAGCTGGAATCGCAGTACGACAAGAACCAGATCATGGGCATGTACCTCAACTACATCGACCTCGGTGAAGGCCGGCAGGGCATCGAGGCGGCCGCGCAGGGCTACTTCGGCAAGTCGGTGACCACGCCGGCCGGAACCAAGGGTGCGATCACCCCGGACGAGGCGGCGGTACTGGCGTCGATCATCAAGCAGCCGTACCCGGTCAAGGGCGGCGCGGCCGGCTTCGACCCGAACTACAACCTCAGCGGGGCCAAAGGCCGCTGGGAATACACGATGAAGAACATGCTGGACATGAACTGGATCACCCAGGCCGAGTACGACCAGCGTAAGTACCCGGCGGTCAAGAAGCCGAGCAGCGACACCTGCAAGACGTGCGCGGCCGACAAGCCCGTCGGCATGGTCATCCGGCACGTGAAAGCGGAACTGACCGCGGCCGGCATCCCCCAGTCGGCGTTCGACCAGGGCGGCCTGACCGTCACCACGACGATCAACCCGGACGTGCAGAAGGCGGTGGAGGAGGCGGGCTCGCAGAAGAGCAAGACCTCTCCGATGCACGGTCTACCCAAGACCTATCAGGCGGCCGCGATCGCCATCGATCCGAATACCGGGCGGGTGCTCGGCTATTACGGCGGTGACGATCCCAACGGCTTGGACTTCGGCGGGTACATGTCCGGCGACGGCACCAAGATTACCGGCGGTCAGTCGCCCGGCTCGAGCTTCAAGATCTATACGCTGGCGGCCGGCTTGAAGCAGGGCTTGTCCTTCGATTCGAAGTGGGACGCCAAGCAACCACGTAAGAACGGCACGAAGATCAACAACGCCGGTGCGGACGACAACGCGCTGTGCAAGGGCAACCCGCGAGACTGTGACCTGGAGACGGCGACGATCAAGTCGTACAACTTCCCGTTCTACTGGATCGCGGATGCGGTCGGCTCGGGGACGGTGGCCGAGACGGCCAAGGAGGCCGGTCTCACGCACATCTTCGAGGACGGGAAGACCACGCCGGTCGACCTCGCCAACACCGACACGTCCACCTTGGGCAAGGACTTCGACGACGAGATCGGCTTCGGCCAGTACCGGGTGGTCCCCCTCGAGCACGCCGAGGGTGTGGCCACGATCATCGACGGCGGCGTCCACCACTCGGCGCACTTCGTCAAGTCGGTCACCCAGGTCAATGCGGACACCGGCCGCAAGGACACGCTGCTGACCGAGAACACCAGCGGCAACCGCGTGTTCCCGGCCGCCGAGACGTCGAACGAGCTCGGCGTGATGCAGAAGATCGTCCAAGCCGACAACCTCGACCTGAAGAGTGGCCGCGAATCGGCCGCTAAGAGCGGTACGTGGGAGTACGACGACGGCAAGGACAAGCACATCGGTAGTGGTGACTGCTGGTTTGTCGGCGGCATTCCTCAGCTCGCCGTCACGGTCTGGGTCGGTGGCAAGAAAAATAAGGTCGAGCTGCGCCTCAAGGACGGCCGTGACATGTACGGCGCCAGTGTGCCCGGTGAGATCTGGCGCCAGGTCCTGAACAACTCGGTCAAGGCGTTGGACTTGAAGCAGGTCGACTTCCCCGACCGCATCACGACCGGTGATCCCAGCAAGTTCGGCAACGGCGTCGCGCCGCCGCCCGTGCAGCCGCAGAACAACGGCAACTGCTTCCTGGCCACCTTCGGCGGCACCTGTGACAGCACCAACGGTGGGAACAACGGTGGGAACAACGGCGGGAACAACGGCGGGAACAACGGCGGGAACAACGGTGGAAACACCGGCGGGACCCCAGGCACCAACGGCGCCACCAACGGCGTGACCGTCTTGCCCGGTGAAGGAACAACCGACGGTGGCAACGGCGGCTAGGGCCGCCGGCCACCGAGGCGTAAGAGCCGGCGCGTGCCCCTCGGGGTGCGCGCCGGCTTCGTTTCCGGGCCGCCGGGCTTTTCCCATGGGTAGGCCGGTCGCCCCAACCATCCGATACGGCATGATGCCAAGGCATGAGCACGCAACCGTCCGAAGACATCGACCGTCCTGAGCCTCCACGCGCGCCGGCGACGGCGGACGGCTTTGTACGCGGTCTCTCCGAGGCGATCGGGGGGCCGCTGGGCTCGCACGCGGTGCGACCGGACGCGAAACCGGGCAAGTTCTGGACCGCTGCCCGGATCATCCTGGCGCTGACCTGCCTGACCCTGGCGCTCTCCTGGGTGCAGAAGTCGCCCTGCCAGAGTGGCGACTGGCAGAAGAACATCCAGTACACCCGGTTCTGCTACACCGACGTGCTCGCGCTCTACTACGCCGAGGGCCTCAGCGACGGCAAGGTGCCGTACGCCGACCACGCGGTGGAATACCCGGTCGTGACCGGCTACTTCATGGGGGCGCTCGGGCTGCCGATCCACGCGTACGGCGTGAAGCACCCCGGCATCAACCAGGGCACCTGGTTCTACGACGCCAACGCGATCGTGCTCTCGGCCCTGGCGGTCGCCACCGCGGCGGTGATCCTGGCGTTGCGACGCCGACGGCCATGGGACGCCGCGATCTTCGCGCTGTCACCGATCCTGTTCCTCACGGCGACGGTCAACTGGGACTTCCTCGCGATCGGCCTGGCCGCGATCGGCCTCTACCTCTGGGCCAAACGGCGACCGGCCTGGGCCGGTCTCTTCCTCGGCCTCGGCGGGGCAGCGAAACTGTGGCCGCTCTTCATTCTCGGCCCGCTCCTGGTGCTTGCCTTGCGCTCACGCACGCTCAGATCCTGGACCTGGGCGGCGGCCACGACGGTGCTCAGCTGGGTAGTGGTCAACTTCCCGATCTGGTACTGGTATCACGACAGCTGGCTGCAGTTCTTCCGGCTCAACCATGACCGGCCGATCGACTGGGGCACGCTCTGGTATATCGGGCGCTACCTCGACGGCAAGTGGCACACCGGCGCCAACCAGGGCCCGTTCCAGTGGCTGAGCAACCACATCCCGACTCTCAACTGGCTGACGTACGGCCTGTTCGGGGTGGCCTGCCTCGGCATCCTCTTCCTGGCCCTGGTCGCCCCGCGCCGGCCCCGGCTCGCCCAGTTGTCGTTCCTGGTCGTCGCCGCGTTCCTGATCTTCAGCAAGGTCTGGTCCCAGCAGTACGTGCTCTGGCTGCTCCCGCTGATCGTGATGGCCCGGCCGCGCTGGGGCTCGATCCTCGCCTGGACGGTCGCCGAGGTCGGCTACTTCACCGCGTTCTATGCCGAGCTGCTCGGTGCGGGCGGCAAGCCGGTCATCCCGGAGGGCACGTTCGTGCTCGCCTCGACGTGCCGCCTCGTGACCGTGGCGATCCTCTGTGGCCTGGTGATCCGCGACATCTGGCGGCCCGAGCTGGACGTGGTCCGGCAGACGTACGGCGACGAGGACCCCGACGGCGGCACGCTCAACGCCGAGGACGCGCCGTGGATCGAACGCCTGCGTCGCGGCCGCGGTCCGGCGCCCGAATCGAAGCCGGCCGAGCCCGGCGGTGATCTCGAACCGGCGGGGGTCTGACCCCCGCTCGGACTGCCGGCGGTGGTCGAGAAAGATCACCGCCGGGGGTGCTCAGCCGAGATGGAAGACCACGGCGTCCTCGGTGTCCTCGCGGGTGATGCCGAGGCTGTCGACCGGCGTGTCGCCGGCGCGCTCCCACGGGGTGCCGGCCACCGCCGAGCGGATGAGCAGCACCGTCGTGACGTGCATCGACCGCAGATATTCGATGCTCGCGGCGTCGGGGAAGCCGGCGACCGCGGTGCGCATCTGATCCTGCCGGGCGGCGGCGAAGCCACCGGATCCGTTGGCGATCTTCTGATAGCGGGTGGTCGACCACAGCATCACCGTGCCGTCGGTGACCGCGCCGGTCGGCAGCACGAGCATCGGGTTGGTGATCGTGCGCATCGAAGCGGGCTGGGCGGGCACCACCGGGTGGCCGGTCGTGTTCCAGCCCTCGGCGATCACCAGGATCAGCGGTACGAGGGTGGCCAGCCGCAGCCACCACGCGGGCCACGGCGGGATGCGCTGAGCCGACCAGTGCTCGGCCCGGCGGACGAACTCGGCCACCGCACCGGCGGCCAGAATGCCGAGCAGCAGCGTGACCCAGAGCATCATCCGGCCCGGGATGCGCTGGCCGAGCGAGGCCGGCAGGTGACCGAAGAGCGGCAGATAGGTCCAGTGGCCGCCGAAGAAGTTGGTGCCGATCGTGAGCACGATCGACGCGGCCAGGGCGATCATCAGCAGGATGCGCCGGCTGAACCTCCAGACCGAGAACCAGAGCCCGGCCAGCGCCAGGGCGTAGAGCACGAAGCCGGGCAACAGGCTCATCTCGGCCGCCCACCCGAGCGAGGCGCGGGCGCCGGCGTGCGGGCTGCCCCAGATGCGCGACTCGGACGGCCCGATCAGAAGGCTCCACAGCGGCGGTGAGAAGAATTTGATCTCGGCGGTGCTGTTGCTCTTGTCGGCCAGGTGGAAGTAGGGCAGCGCGATCAGGGCCGTGATGCCGGCCAGGATGACGGGCCCCAGCGCGTCGATGATCAGCAGCCGCCAGCCGAGGACGGGGTAGAAGTCCCGGTCGTGCGCGACGCGGAGGCTAGGCGCCTTTTTCTTCCTCCTCTTCTTTTCTCTACCGTCGGCAACCTCGTCCGCGGCGGCTTCAGCGGGCTTGTCCGTGCGCTGTTGGGCCCGGCGGCGGGAGCGCCGGCGCAGCCAGATCATCGGCGTGCCGAAGAGCAGGAGCAGCACGATCACGCCGAGGACGCCGAGGAAGGGCAGGCCGAGCGAGAAACCCAGGCTGACCTGCCAGGCCGCCACCAGCCAGCCGAACGCGGCCCAGCCGGCGTTGCATTCGGTCGGCTGCAGGCCGCGGCGCAGCGACCAGCCGTGGCCCCGGGCCAGCATGGCCAGGGCGAGCGGGATGCCGCCGGCCGAGATGATGTCGAGGTGGCCCTCCTGGGCCAGGCGCCAGGGCGCGTACGCGATGGCGACCGCCGCCACGGCGGCGCCGGTGCGGCCCGCTCCGAGTTGGCGGACCAGGGCATAGCCGCCGATCGCCAGGAGCGCGTGGGCGAGCACGAAGAGGATGTTGTAGCGCAGCGTCGCGGCCAGCGGGCCGTCGCCGAGCATGCCGAGCGGGCCGTAGCCGAGCAGGCTGTCGCCGAACGCGAAGCTGCTTGGCTCGGGATAAAAGGCGTTGGACTGCCACAGCTGCTGCGGGTGGGTGAGCAGGATGTGCCCGATCCAGGAGATCTGCCAGGCCTGCCGCGCCGGGTCGCCGAGGTCCTGGGGAAGGGTGTGCAGCGGATAGCGCAGGGTCGGCCAGGTGAGCCCGACGGCCAGGAGCAGGCCGGCGTAGATCGCCAGCGCGTACTCGTGGATCAGCGACCGGAAGAAGGCGTGGGTGGCCCGCAGCATCAGGCCGGGCGGACGCTCGGGCGCGCTGACGAACGCGGTCCACGGGTCGGCGGGTGCGCCGGGCGGCCGCTCGCTCGGGAACGGCTCCTTGAGTTTCACGACATCTTTTTCGCCCGTAGGCGGATCCGGCGAAGGAACGACCACATCGGACGAAACGGCAGCCGCCGGCGGTGCGCTGACGTGCTTCTTCCTGCCGGCGAATCCGAAGAACGGGAACCGTCGGCCGGCCTTCCGGGAAGGGGCTTCACCGAGCGCGGCCAGAGCCGCGGCCCTCTCGACCTCGTTCATGGCCGGCAAGCCGAGCGCGGCCGGTCGAGGATCGGGCGAGCCGGACGCGAGCGAAGCCGGAGGCCCGGGCGCCTGGCGGGGGGCGGCCGGCGGGGTCGCCGGCACCTTCTCCGTACGCGTGGTCGCGGGCCCAGCCGAGTCCGGCCCGGCGTCCACGGCCGGCTCGGGTGATGCGGGCTCAGAAGGCATCGGCGGCCTCGGTTCCTCGGTCGTCATGATCCTGCTTCCGGTTGCCCGAGCGACGTCAGCGGCTCGTGCCCTTTCGCAGCAGCGCGATGTCGGCGGTCTGACCCTCGGCACCACCCGGGGTCTCGACGACCGCGGGGGCGCCGGCGGCTCGGATCGCGGCCACCACCAGCTCCGGGTCGATCTTGCCATTGCCGAGATTGTCGTGCTTGTCCTGGCCCGAGTCGAAAGCGCCCTTGGAATCGTTGGCGTGGATCAGGTCGATGCGCCCGGTGATCGCCTTGACCCGGTCGACGATGCCGACCAGGTCTTCGCCGCCCGCGAACGCGTGACACGTGTCGAGGCAGAACCCGGCGCCGAACTGGCCGACCTCGTCCCACAGCCGGGCCAGATCGTCGAACCGGCGGGCACAGGCGTTGTCGCCGCCCGCGGTGTTCTCGATCAGGATCGGGAGAGGCAGGCCGCCGTCGTTCTCCGCGTACTCAAACGCCTTGCGCCAATTCTCGAAGCCGGCCGTGAGGTCGGCCCCCTGGCCGACGTGACCGCCGTGCACGATCAGGCCCTTGGCACCCAGCTCGGCCGCCGCGCGGGCGTGGGCCATCAGCAGTTTGCGGCTCGGGATGCGGATGCGGTTGTTGGGCGACGCGACGTTGACGATGTAAGGCGCGTGAATGTAGATGTCCACCTCGGACTCACGCAGAGCGGCCGCGTCGTCGCGCGGTGTGGGCGTTTTGTAGCCCTGGGGGTCGGTGAGGAAGAACTGCACGGCGTCGGCCCCGCGGGCGACGGCCGCGTCGAGGGGACCGGCGGGATCGACATGGGCTCCGATGCGCATGGGTCGAGCCTACGACGCGGGTACGACGTTCCTTCCGCGCGTCACCGGCCTCCCGCGGCCCTCGTTAGCTCCATTGATCACGCTTGACGGATGCCGGCCGTGGCCGGTCCGAACTGGGAGATGGTGCATGTCGCGGCAGTTCCGATACCGGGTGGCGGCGCTGGTGCTGGGCGGTCTGCTGCTCGGCGGGCCGTTGCTGGCCAACGGTACGGCGAGCGCGGATCAGGTGGGGCCACCTGACCAGGAGGGTGGCCATCAGGTGACCTTCGCCGGTGGGAGCGTCCTCGGGCTGTCCTGCCGCTCGCACCCCGACACCGAGTCGATGACCGTGCCGGCCGAGAGCACGGTCCGGGTGGTCAACCAGACCGGCCACAGCGCGAACCTGCAGCTGGGCAGTGATACCAAGGGCATGCTGCCGGACAACGGCTCGACCGATGTGATCTTCCGGCGCGGCACCACGGCGATGACGCTGACGCCGACTTGCGCACTGGGCAATGACGCGAGTCCGGTGATGGTTACCGCGCAGCCGTCGACACCGGCGACCACGCCGGACCCGATCCCGAATCCGTCCGGGGGCGATTCGTCCGCGTTCGCGACCTCGACGACCGATTCGGGCCACCCGTCCGATTCCGCCCTTCCTGACACTCTTTCCGCGCCGGTGCACAACTCCCGGGGGCCGTCGTCCGGCCCCGGTCACCGGGCGGTCGTCCGGCCGGGCTCGCTGCGCTCGTCGACGGTCGCGCAGGCGGCGAAGGCCGCGGCGCAGGGGATGCCGCCGGGCGGCGACGGCCTCCGGCCCAAAACCAAGATCAAAACTCCGGACGGTACGCCGGGAGCAGCCGTACCCGCGTTCTCCGGCATGCCGCCCGGTGCGGAGAAATCCCTGGCTCCGGGCGTACCGTCGGTGGAGCTGAACCCACCACCGGCCCCGCCCGCGGCAGTGATCGCACCGACCACCGAGATCGCGGCGGCGGAGCCGGTCGCGGCGATGGAGCCGATCCGGGAGCGTGGGCCGATCGGCCTGCTGGCGTCGATCGCCATGGTGTGCGCCCTCGGTGTCGGAATCGCCGCTATTCGGGCATTCGTGTCGCAACGTGCAATTCGGGCAAAGGTGGCGTAGGATCTTGCCTACGAGCTCCGCGGGGCGCCCGCGTCCAACCTCATCGGTGTGGTCGTTCCTCCCCAGGTCCCACCCAGCGAATGCGGATCGGGCGCCCCGCGGCTGAACCACCGAGGACCCCGTCCACAGACGGGGTCCTTGTTTTTGGGAGAACTGCTCAGCCTGGGTATGCTTGCTCGGTTCGCGGCTCAGCTACCACGGCTTTCTTGCCGCGATCAGACACAAGACCTCCTGCCACGGAGAGACCGTGGCCGTCAAGCCCACAGGAGGTGAGAACGTCTTGCGTCATTACGAACTCATGGTGATCCTCGATCCTTCGCTCGAGGAGCGCACCGTTGCTCCGTCGCTCGACCAGTACCTGAACGTGATCAGGACCGCCGGTGGCTCGGTGGAGAAACTCGACGTCTGGGGCCGTCGCCGGCTCTCGTTCGAGATCAACAAAAAGGCTGAGGGCATCTACGCGGTCGTCGACCTGCAGGCGACGCCCGAGGCCGTAGCCGAGCTGGACCGTCAGCTCCGGCTCAACGAGTCCATCCTGCGTACCAAGGTCATCCGGCCCGAGACCCGCTGAGTTGCCCGAGGCGGCTCCGCCGCACTGCAGGGTAAAACCGCTGGAGCTCGTTTTTGTCAGGGGGTTCTGAGAACCTCCTACGAACGAGCGAAGCGGCGAGGAGAAGATCATGGCAGGAGAAACCACCATCACGGTTGTCGGTAACCTCACCGATGACCCCGAACTGCGCTTCACCCCGTCGGGTGCGGCCGTGGCCAAGTTCCGCATCGCGTCAACTCCGCGGACCTTGGACCGGCAGTCGGGCGAGTGGAAAGACGGCGAGCCACTGTTCCTCGCGTGCAACATCTGGCGTGACGCCGCCGAGCACGTCGCCGAGTCGCTGCAGCGCGGCGCCCGGGTGATCGTGCAGGGCCGGTTGCGCCAGCGGTCTTACGAGACCCGCGAGGGAGAGAAGCGCACCGTTTACGAGCTCGAGGTCGACGAGATCGGCCCGTCACTGCGCTACGCCACGGCCAAGGTCCAGCGGATGAACCGGTCCGGCGGTGGGAGCGGCGGCGGTTTCGGCGCGTCCAACGGTGGTGGCGGCAACCGGCAGCCCAGTGGTGCCAGCGGGGGCGGCGGCAACTTCGACGACCCCTGGGCCACCTCGGCGCCGGCTCCCAGCGGTGGTGCTCGCCCCAGCGGCGGCAGCAACTCCTCGTTCGACGACGAGCCTCCCTTCTAGCCCCAGATCGGGCTTAATTGAGTTCAGGAGTAAGAGCAATGGCTAAGGCTGCGGCGCTTCGCAAGCCGAAGAAGAAGGTGAACCCGCTCGACAAGGACGGGATCACCTACATCGACTACAAGGACACCGCCCTGCTGCGGAAGTTCATCTCCGACCGGGGCAAGATCCGTGCCCGCCGGGTCACCGGGGTGACGTCCCAGCAGCAGCGGCAGATCGCCCGCGCGGTCAAGAACGCCCGCGAGATGGCGCTCCTGCCGTACACGGCGACGGCGCGCTGAGGAAGGTCGACGACATGAAGATCATCCTCACCCAGGAGGTGTCGGGCCTCGGCACTCCCGGCGACATCGTCGAGGTCAAGGACGGCTACGGCCGTAACTACCTGCTGCCGCAGGGCTTCGCGATCCAGTGGAGCAAGGGCGCCGAGAAGCAGGTCGTCGTCATCAAGCGGGCCCGCGAGGCCCGCGAGATCCGCGACCT
>DASWRZ010000469.1:0-7446 GCA_036402935.1 Actinoplanes sp. | reverse complement strand
GTCACAGGAGGTTGTGCATGCGCAGCGAGCTTTTCTCGAAGGACAACCTCGAGAAGGAATCGACCCAGCCCGGCCTGCGTCTTCAAAACTCCAAGCTGCTCAAGGCCGAGCTCAACGGCGACTTCATGGCCCGGCAGGGCTCGATGGTGGCCTACCAGGGACAGGTGCAGTTCGAGGCGCTCGGCTCGGGCGGGATCGGCAAGTTCCTCAAGCAGAAGCTCACCGGCGAGGGCGTCCCGCTGATGCGGATCCGGGGCCAGGGCGACGTCTTCCTGGCCGAGCGCGCCGCCGACATCCACCTGATCGACCTCGAGCAGGGCGACGCGCTGTCGATCAACGGCGCCAATGTGCTCGCCTTCGACTCGTCCCTGCAGTACGACGTCCGCATGACCAGCGGCGGCGCCGGCATGATGTCCAACGCCGGCCTGTTCAACTGCGTCTTCACCGGCCACGGCCGGATCGCGGTGACGACCAAGGGCACTCCGGTCGTGCTCACCGTCGACCAGCCGACCTACGTCGACCCGCAGGCCGCGATCTGCTGGTCGGCCAACCTGCAGACCGGCTTCCACCGGGCCGAGCAGCTCGGCCTGGGCACGTTGATCGGCCGCACCACCGGCGAGCGCTTCACGATGAGCTTCGCCGGGCAGGGCTTCGTCGTCGTGCAGCCGGCCGAGGAGACCTCGCACGGCCTGGCCGGCGCCGCGCACGGTCAGCAGCAGAGCGGCGGCATCCTCGGCAATCTGCTCGGAAACTAGACGGCTGCTCGGAACTAACGGCTGCTCAGAAGCTGGACGGCTGCTCAGAGACTGGACGGCTGCTCGGAACTAACGGCTGCTCGGTAACTAGACGGTCTCGCCGGCTCGGATGCGTGCCAACCACGCGGCCGAGTCGGCGAAGTCGGTGTCGGACAACCCCTTCGGCGAGGCCACCGGTGCCTCCCGGGTCAGCCGGTGCCGTGGATAGCTGCCGAGGAAGCGAACCTCGGCACAGATCCGGCGAAGGCCCTGAAGGGCCTCGCCGAGCCGCGGTTCGGCGACATGCCCGGAGCAGTCGAGGAAGAAGACGTACGTGCCGAGCTGCTCGCCGGTCGGCCGGGACTCGATGCGGGACAGGTTGATACCGCGTACGGAAAGCTCCGTAAGCACCGCGACCAGCGTGCCCGCCTCGTCGTGCGGAATCGAGACGGCGAGTGAGGTGACGTCGTCGCCGGTCGGCGGGCCGGGCGGACCCGGCCGGGTCAGCAGCGCGAAGCGGGTGACCGCGTCGGCGTGGTCGGCGACCTTCTCGGCCAGCACGGTCAGACCGTTACGCGGCACCCCGATCGGCGCGCACAGGGCTGCGTCGTGCTCGCCCGAGGCCGCGCTGATCGCGGCGGCCGCGTTGGACAGCATGTCGACCACGGTCGCGTCGGGCAGGTTGGTGAGCAGCCAGTTGCGGCACTGGGCCGAGGCCTGCGGGTGCGCCGCCACCGAGCGGATCTGGGCCAGCGGGGTGCGCGCGCGGGCGGCCAGCACGAACTCGACCGGCAGCACCACCTCGCGAGTGATCATCAGCGTGCCGCCGGTGGCCAGCTCGTCGAGCGTGACCGGCACCGCGCCGCCGACCGAGTTTTCCAGCGGGACCAGCGCGGCGTCGGCGTCGCCGGCGCGCACCGCCTCGAGCGCCTCGGGCACGCTGCGGGCCGGGATGCGCAGGCCGTGCTCGGCGGCCGGGATAGTCCGGAGCGCCGCCTCGGTGAACGTGCCTTCCGGACCGAGGTAGACGAATCGGGTGGGTGGCGTGCCGGGCATCCGCAAAGTCTAGTCAGCAAAGTCCAGTCAGAAGCCGCAGGCCATGACCCGGATGCCGGCCGGGGCGTCCTTCTGCACCGGGTCGTTGCACACGTCCGACCCGGCGGTGACCAGTTGGAGACCGTTGCCCGGTCCGACCGCGACCACGAACAGCGGATCCTGCTTGTCGCGGGCCTTGCTCGCCACCCCGGCGGCGGCGAACGACCAGTCGGCCGAGCAGTAGGGCCCGTCGAAGAC
Organism: Actinoplanes sp.; assembly: GCA_036402935.1. GTDB lineage: Bacteria > Actinomycetota > Actinomycetes > Mycobacteriales > Micromonosporaceae > Actinoplanes. The sequence continues at coordinate 5,419 of DASWRZ010000469.1, read as the reverse complement.
CTTGAGCGTCTCCTTGGGGATGCCCGGCTTGCCCTTGATCAGCGTGAGCATCTGGGCGGCGGTCGGCTGGGTGGTTCCGGCGCACTTGGCCGCGTGCGACGGGGTCGGCGTGGGCGAGTTCGTGGTCGCCGCCGTCGTGGTGGCGACCGGCGGCGGCGTGTAACCGCCGGCACCCGGATAACCGCCGGCACCCGGATAACCGCCGGCACCCGGATAACCGCCGGCCCCTGGATAGGCCGGGGTCGGCACCAGCCCGGTCGGCAGCGGAACGCCGGTCACGGTCGGCAGGGCCGCGGACGGCACGGCCCCGGACGGCTGCCTGCTGGGCAGCTCGGAATAGGGCGGCGAGGTGGCTAACGGCTGCGGCGGCTCGCCGCAGGCGGCCAGCAGAAGCGGTACGCCGCAGGCGAGCAGAGCCACACTCAGGAGCGTGCGGGGGGACACGCGCAACATGGTAGGCCCGCTGCCTGAAAGCCCGTCAGGAGGCGATGCGGTGCCCGGCCGCGACCAGGGTGTCGACCGCCTCGCGCAGGCGCACGGCCGGCACCAGCAGGTAGTCGGTCGTGTAGGTCGAGAACGTCACGATGTTGACCCGCGCCCCGGCCAGCGGGCCGATCAGCGACGCCAGCACGCCGGTGAGCGCGAGATCGAGCGGGCCGACCACCCGCAGACAGCGCCAGGCGGTGTCGGCGACCGCATCGTCGGGCACCCGGTCGCTCGGGCAGATGATCGACAACTCGTCAGAATCCCAGCTCAGGGAGATCACGCTCTTGTCGTCCGGCCCCCGGGTCAGCGAAGCGGGCAGCGGCGATCCGGCCGGCAGCCGGCACACCGCGTACTCCTCCGGCAGCAGGTCGAGATCAAGCATGAGGGCAGACTACGTTTCCGACGCGTTTCGCATAATCCCCGCACGGTGCGGCGAGCGCCACAAACCCGGGCGCTTCTAGTAGCGGACCGCGGACAAGAACGTCAATGCGCCCAGCACCTGACCGCCGTCGAGCAGCGGTGTGGAGATGGCGTCGATGGTCAGCGGCGCCTCGCCCGGCACGGGCACGACCCTCATCAGACCGCGGGCCAGGCGCCCGCTGCGGACGGCCAGCAACGGCGGGATCTTGTCGGCCTCGGGATCCTCCAGCGTGCCCGCGTTGGCCGTGAAGTCGATCAGGGAGATCGCCGCGGTGAGCTGCTGACCGATCGCCTCGAGCGGCTTGCCCAGACCCAGCAGATCGCTGCACGCGGGCGACAGGGCAGCGATCGCGCCCTCGGTGTTGATGATCAGACAGGGCTCGGCTGCGGCCATCACCGTGGACGTCCACCGCTCGACACTGCTCAGGAACTCGGCCTCGACCGGTGTCCGTGCCTGTGGCACGAACGCTCCCGAGAGTGAGAGCTCGACGTGCGCCACTCGCTCCTCCTCGCTCCTTCGAGCCTCCCCGGGGTGCCGCGGTCTCATGAAGATCGAACCGCGGCTCACCCGAAGGCTGCGCTCAAAGGAACGTTACCGGCGAGCTGGGCGCTTGTCAGCGGCCGTTTGTCCGTCGCCGTACCAGCGGTAGTCGCCGGCCGGGCGATAGGGGGCATTGGCCCAGGTGGAGGGGTTGTTCGCCACAGCTGAGAGTTTGCTCGCGGTGGCCGGCGAGATGCGCGCTCCACCGGCGATCAGCAGCCGGTCGAGCTCCTTGTCGGTGGCGACCAGGACCTCCTTGGGCAGGCCGTGGACGCTGATCACGCCCGACCCGACGAAGGTGAGGACCGGGGTCACCGGCACGCTGAGTCCGACCGCGGCGGAGAGGGCCTTGCCCGCCCGGCGGGCTTCGCGGCGCGCCTCGGCGATGTAGGCGGGGCGCTTGCCGTTGATCTGCACGACGTCGCCGGCGATCAGGACGCGGGCGCGGCCGTGGTCGGCCACGGTCACGGCGTAGACCCCGCCGGGGCCGATGGCCAGGAAGCCGGCGCGGTCGTCGGCCGGGTCGGGTTCGGCATAGGTCGAGGACTCGGCACGCGGCCAGTCCACGATGTGCCAGTTCGGTCCGAGGCGGTCGAGCCGGGTCAGCGCACGGTTGCCGGCGGCTTCGAGACGACGGGCGTCCCGGTCGGCGCGGCGGCGGCGCATCCAGTCGACGGCGGTGATCCGAGGCTGCTCCGAGGGGACTGGCAAGAGTTCGGGGCGGCGATCGGGGGCGGCTAGTGCCTTACCTGGTGCGGGCAGAGCGGCAGGGCGTGCTGAGAAGACAGTCACTTTCGACCTCCGGCAAAAGGTCCTTGGGCTCTCTTTCCACTACCGTACGTGCTCGCCCCCATACAGAAGCAAGACACGGTTGGGGAAAGAAAGGGGAGTGAGTGGGGATGAATGCCACATTCACGCATCGCGACTTCTTGCGTATGGCGCATCTCGAACTTTCTGCTCTCCCGATCGGCCAGTTCAAGAACCAAGTTAGCCTCACCTTCGCTCCGGCGTACAGATCTCTCGTGATCTAGTCAGAACGTCATCGAGCGAACGCGCCGAGTATCGGAAGATCGACGAGTGGTCTACGGTCGGGCTGTGGGGCACTACGTCGACAGTGAAGTCAGCCGCCTGCGCACCGTCATGCTCCATCGACCGGGCCCTGAGCTCGCCCGTCTCACCCCTCGGAACAACGATTCGCTGCTCTTCGACGGCATCCCGTGGGTCGGCCGGGCCCAGGAGGAGCACGACGCGTTCGCCGATGCGCTCCGCTCCCGCGGCGTCGAAGTGATCTATCTCGCCGAGCTCCTGGCCGAGACGCTCTCGGTGCCGCGGGCCCGGGAAGAGCTGATCTTCGGGGTGCTGGAGAACCGGCGGCTCGGCGAGACGCTCCGGAGCAAGGTCGCCGATTTCCTGAGCGATCAGGACGAATTGCGGTTGGCCGAGATCCTGACCGGCGGCCTCGCCCACGAGGAGCTCAAGCCCAACCCGGGCGGCCTGGTCTACGAGATGATGGACCGCCAGGACTTCGTGATCGACCCGCTGCCCAACCTGCTGTTCACGCGCGACTCCTCGGTCTGGGTGCGCGACCGGGTGGCGGTCACCAGCCTGGCCATGCCGGCCCGGCGGCGCGAGACCACGATCACCAACGCGATCTACCGCTACCATCCGCGGTTCGCCGGCACCGGCGTGCTGTTCGACCCGAGCCTCGAACACCTCGAGGGCGGCGACGTGCTGCTGCTCGGCCCGGACGCGGTGGCGATCGGGGTCGGCGAGCGTACGACCCCGGCCGGCGCCGAACGGCTGGCCCGCCGGGTCTTCGAGGCCGGCTCGGCGCACACCATCCTGGCCGTGCCGATCGCCCAGGAGCGGGCGACCATGCACCTCGACACCGTGTGCACGATGGTCGACGTCGACGCCGTGGTGATGTATCCGAACATCGCCCACACGCTGCAGGCGTTCACCGTCGTGCCGGGCGCCGACGGCCATCCCCGGGCGACCGGGCCGGGGCCGTTCCTCGACGCGGCGGCCGAGGCGATGGGCATCGACCGGCTGCGGATCATCGACACCGGCCTCGACCCGGTGACCGCCGAGCGCGAGCAGTGGGACGACGGCAACAACACGCTCGCCATCGCCCCGCGGCTCTGCGTCGCCTACGAGCGCAACGTCGAGACCAACACCCAGCTGGAACGGGCCGGCATCGAGGTGGTCCGCATCAGCGGCTCCGAACTGGGCAGCGGCCGCGGCGGCCCAAGGTGCATGAGCTGCCCCGTCGATCGTGTCCCGCTACACGCCCAGTAAACCCGCCGTTTGCCCCGTTATGTCCGGGCTGCACGCGAGGCGAAACTACCCGCAAAGCGCGCCGAGCGAAGCGAGGCCATAAGCACAGCAGCCGTGTGCACCGAGCCTGCTCACCGCAGGGTCAGCTGCCTCCCGATGCCTGCTCACCGCAGGGTCAGCTGGCGACCGATCAGGCCCTGCTTGGCCCGCCGGGCCGCGGCGTCGAGCGGGCCGGTCTCGGCCAGCGTGTCGGCGTAGCGCTTGGCGAACTCGGCCAGCGGCGCCTCCCACTCGGCCGCCTCCGATTCGCCCGGGATGTCCCAGACCGGCACCAGCAGGCCGTGGGCCCGGAACATGCCGGCGAACTTGGTGCCCTCGCCGAGCAGCAGATCGCCGCTCGCGGACAGCCGGGCCAGCGCGTCCAGGCCCTGGTCCTCGGGCTCCGGCAGCGCCCAGCGCACGTGACCCTTGTCGGGCGCCACCCGGCACCAGTACGCCGCCCGGGCCGCCGCCAACCGCACGGTCGGGTAGATCGACGCGTTGGCCCGCTCCAGCGACGCCTTCACGTTCGGGTCGTCGGCCTGATCGGCGTCCAGCCAGTATTCGAAACCGTCCTGCATGGTGATGTCGAGCGGGCCGTCGACCAGGATGTCCTGCAGGCGCGGGCCCTCGCCGGGCAGCGCCGGCACCGACACCGTGTCGCCGGGCTCGGTGCGCAGCGCGCTCAGGATCGCCACGGCCAGGTCGCGGGAGACGTCACCGGACTGCACGTGCCGCTGGAGGCCGATGAACACGCGGCCGTCCTGACGGGTCATCGCCGGCCACGCCATCGGCAGCACGGTCGAGAGGGTGACCGGGCGGTCGCCGTACTCCTCGATCACCTCGGGCTTGAGGGTGAGCGGCGCGGATGCGGCCGGAACCAGCTCGCGCAGCGCGATCCATTCCGTCTCGTCGGTCAGGCCCTCGAAGGGGCGGGCGACGAAGATGTCGCGCACCTTCTCGCGCTTGGGCGCGGCGGCGTTCTGGCGTGGGTTCCGGCGCTTGCTCACGGCGAGCCCTCTTGTCGAAGTTCGGGTGTCGGCAGACAGCCTAGGCGAGGCATCGCCGAAAGGGACACTCCGCCCGGACGTGTCGCATTCGATCAAGGACGATGCTCAGGCGCGCGGCAGCCGGACCTCGGCGGTCGTGCCCCCGCCCTCCCGAGGCCGCAGGGAAACCCACCCTTGCTGCCGCTCGACCAGACGGCGTACGAGATAGAGCCCGAGCCCCGCACCGGGGTGAGCTCGCCCGTCACTGTTCGCGTCGGCCTGCCAGTAGCGCTCGAAGGCCCGCTCGACGTGCTCGGGCCGGATGCCGACGCCCCGGTCGGAGACCCGGAACCGCAGCGTCTCCTCGTCGGTGCCGGCGCACAGCTCGACCGGGGTGTCGGCGGGTGAGTACTTCTCGGCGTTGGTGGTCAGCTCGGTCAGGATGGTCGCGATCGAGTCGCGCTCGCCGTACGCCTTGGGGAGCTCGGTCGGCAGGTTGTCGAGCACGAGCCGGCGCCGTAGGTCGGCCGGCAGCTCCTCGACCGCCGCCCGCAATGCCTCGGCCAGGTCGAACGGTCCGGCCGGCGCCACGCCCAGCTCGCCGTCCTCGCGGGCCGCCGAGAGCAGCCGGGCGCCCAGGCGAGCCAGCTCGCCGGCCCTGGGCCCG
>DASWRZ010000468.1:0-7083 GCA_036402935.1 Actinoplanes sp. | reverse complement strand
CTCGGGGGAGTAGTCCATGCGACGCAGGAGCAGGTCGTCGCCGTAGTAGAAGGTCTGCGACGGGTTGTGGTTGGGCAGCTCGGCCGGGAACGTGACGGCCAGCCGGCGCCAGGTCTCGTCGCCCTCCGGCCACGGGGCGATCTCGGTCGCGGTGACGCCGGGGTGGGTGAACAGGAACGGTTCGGCCAGGTAGTTCCAGTTGGCCGTGCCCATGAAGTAGGCCAGCTGGACGCGGCCCCACTTCACCGCGTCGGTGTACGGCGGGTAGGTGGCCAGCGGGTCGTCGCTCGCCTCGACCACGGTCCCGGCCGCGTCGCGGATCTCGACCCGGGCGGGCCAGGCGCTGAACGACGCGGTCAGGTCGCCGTCGGTGAAGGGCGAGAGCGTGATCCGCTCCTGCCGCGTGTCCATGGTCATGGTCTGGGGGCGCCGGATCCGGGGCCAGCCGCGCCAGTCCCAGAACGGGCCGTCGACCTCGACCGTGGCGGTGAGCCGGGTGGCCGCCTGCCAGCGGGCCAGGCCGCCGTGGGCCGCGAGTACGCCGTCCAGGAGATCGCTCATCGGGTGCTCCTTCGGTTGAAAACGACCGACCGTCTTAGAGTCATTCAACCGCAGGTTCCGGCGAACCCGCAAGGTGATCCCCTTGACAAGCCGCCGATTTTGACGGCTTCTAGGCGTACCAACTGTTTCGAAAACGATCTTGCTAGCGAAACGCCACCGGCGGCAACGGGGCCGAACAGAGGAGCGGAAGATGCGGATCAGCGACGTACTGAGGGTCAAGGGCGAGCAGGTGGTCACGGTCGAGCCCGGCGTCGACGTGACGAGGCTGCTGGCGGTCCTGGCCGAACACAAGATCGGCGCCGTGATCGTCTCGCGGGACGGCCGGCGGGTCGACGGCATCGTCAGCGAGCGCGACGTCGTGCGCGCCCTGGCCGCCCGGGGCGCCGGCGTGCTGACCGAGCCGGTCAGCGCGATCCACACGACCCAGGTACGCACGGTCGAGCCCGACGCCGCCCTGGAGGACGTCGAGCGCCTGATGACCGAGCACCGCTTCCGCCACGTCCCGGTCGTCGTCGCCGGCGCCCTGCACGGCGTGGTCAGCATCGGCGACGTGGTCAAGAACCGCATCGACGAGCTCGAGGCGGAACGGAGCAGCCTCGCCGGCTACATCACCGGCGAGCGCGACCACCCGTAGAAGGAGCTTTCACGCGTACGCGTGCAGCCCGGTCAGCAGAGCGGCCAGTCCCGCCTTGGCGTCGGCGAAGAGCATGGCCGTCTTGGGGTCCGAGTAGAGCTCGTTGTCGATGCCGGCGTAGCCGTGGCCCAGGGAGCGCTTGATCACGATGACGCTCCTGGCCTGGTCGACGTCGAGAATCGGCATGCCGGAGACCGGGTTGCCGGGGCGGCGGGCGGCCGGGTTGGTGACGTCGTTGGCGCCGATCACCAGGACCACGTCGGTGCGGGCGAAGGTGGGGTTGATCTCGTCGAGGTCCTTCAACTGGGGATAGGGCGCGTTGGCCTCGGCGAGCAGGACGTTCATGTGGCCGGGCATGCGGCCGGCCACCGGATGGATGCCGTAGCTGACGTCCACGCCGTTCTCGGCCAGGGCCTGGGCCAGGGCGACCGCCTCGTGCTGGGCCTGCGCGGCGGCCAGGCCGTAGCCGGGGACGATCACGACCTTGCCGGCGTAGGCGAGCTGGATCGCCGCATCGTCGACGCTGATCTCGCGTACGGGCGCCGAGCCGGACCCGGCGGTGACCGCGACGGCGTCGCCGGTGCCGTAACCACCGGCCAGGATGGCGCTGATCGGCCGGTTCATGGCGTCGGCCATCAGCTTGGTGAGGATTGCGCCGGCCGCGCCGACCAGGCCACCGGCGACGATCAGCGGGTTGCTGTCGAGCACGAAGCCGGCCATCGCGACCGCGGTGCCGGTGCAGGCGTTGAGCAGCGAGATCACGACCGGCATGTCGGCGCCGCCGATCGGCAGGGTGAGCAGGACGCCGGCGGCCAGCGCGGCCAGGGTGATCACGCTCAGGGCGAGGACGCCGCCGTGGCCGGCTATGAACAGCGTCGCCAGGACCACGGCGATCAGCGCCAGCCCGGCCGAGATCGGGCGGCCCGCCGGGACGACGATCGGGCGGCCCGGCACCCGGCCGGCCAGCTTGCCCGAGGCGATCAGGGAACCGCTGAACGTCACGCCGCCGATCGCCACGTCGAGCACCCCGGTCACCGACGCCGAGGTGGACAGGGCGCCGGCGTGCTCGATCGCGTCGGTCAGGGCGATCAGTGCCGCGGCGCCGCCGCCGACGGCGTTGAACAGGCTCACCAGCTGGGGCATCGCGGTCATCCGTACCCGGCGGGCGGCGACCAGGCCGGCCACGGTGCCGGCGATCAGGCCGACCGCGAGCACGACCAGGGCGGTCAGCCCGACGGTCCGGTGCCAGGCCAGGGTGACGATCGTGACGGCGATGGCGCCGGCCATCCCGGCGGCCGAGACACGGTTGCCGCGGCGGGCGGTGGCGGGCGTGTTCATCAGGTGCAGGCCGACCACGAAGAGCGTCGCGCACAGCAGGTAGACCAGGTGGACGACGGTGTCGAAGGCGCTCACGATCGCCTCCGGAACATCGCGAGCATCCGGTCGGTGACCACGTAGCCGCCGGCGACGTTCATCGCGGCGAAGAACGCGGCCACCCCGAGCAGCACATAGCCGGCGAGACTGGACGTCGAAGCGGCCAGCAGCAGGACGCCGACCACGACCACGCCGTGGATCGCGTTGGCGCCGGACATCAGCGGCGTGTGCAGGGTCGCCGGCACCTTGCTGATCACCTCGAAACCGACCAGCAGACTCAGCACGAACACGGTGATGTCGGCCATCAACAGTGGGCTCACGACCGGATCTCCTTCCGCTCGTCGATCAGCTCGCGGACCCGCCGGTGCACGACCTTCCCGCCGTGCGTCACCACCACGGCGGCCTGGATCTCGTCACCGAGATCCAGGGCCACCGAGCCCTTCGGCATCAGTGCGGCCAGGAGGGCGATCAGGTTCCTCGCGTACGCCGTGGAAGCCGCCTGAGGCATCGTCGACGGTAGCCGGCCCGCCCCGATCACGGTCACGCCCTCGGGTGTGACCGTCCGCTTCTCCGGAACCGATCCGGCCACGTTGCCGCCGTGCGGACCGGCGGCCAGGTCGACGACCACCGAGCCGGGGCGCATCGCGGTCAGCGCCTCGGCGGGAACCAGCAGGGGCGGCCGTTTCCCCGGCACCTGGGCGGTGGTGATCACGACGTCGAACCGGGGGAGCGCCGCCGCGAGCGCCCGCCGCTGCGTCTCGGCCTCGTCGGCGGCCAGCTCCCGGGCGTACCCGTCGTTCTCCGCGGCGCGGGCCGGCCGCGCGTCGGTGAGATCGAGAACGGCGGCACCGGTCGACGCGATGTCGGCGCGCGCGGCCTCGCGTACGTCATAGGCCGTGACCAACGCGCCCAGCCGGCGTGCCGTCGCGACGGCCTGCAGGCCGGCGACGCCGGCACCGAGCACCAGAACCTGGGCCGGCCGGGTCGTCCCGGCCGCCGTCATCAGCATCGGGAAATAACCGCCGTAGGCCTCGGCGGCCAGGATCGCCGCCTGGTAGCCGGCCACGTTGGCCTGCGAGCTGAGCGCGTCCATCGCCTGGGCCCGGCTCAACGTGCGCGGCAGCAGGTCGAGGCTGACCGACGTCACCCCGGCCACGGCCAGACGCTGGGCCAGGCCCGGATCGGTCAGCGGGTTCAAGAGTCCGACCAGCAGCTGGCCGTCCCGCGCCTCGCCGACGTCGGCCGGTGGATGGAGGCAGACGAGCACGTCGCTCGTCGCGTACACCTGCTCCCGGCTGCCCGTCGCGGCGCCCGCCGCGACGTACTCCTCGTCGCCGAACCAGGCCCGGCGCCCCGCGCCGGTCTGGACCGTGACCTCCACGCCCAGCCGATGCAGGCGCTGCACCCCGTCCGGGGTGAGCGCCACCCGGCGCTCACCGTCCGCGGTCTCCTCGAGTACCCCGACCGTCGTCATTCTTCCTCCGTCGCTGGTGTTGTCCGGAGCAGGCGGCCGCCGGGCCGGATCACGGCCGGGCGGCGGTGTGCCGTCGTTACCTCGATGCTGGCCCTTCCCGCGCGGATCTTCCAGCGATACAAGACGCTCATTATGTTTGCGTGGCAGGTGGTCCTCGACGACGAGGGCCTGGAGACGCGCGTGCCGCTGCCGGCCCGTCAGCCGGATGACTGAGCCGAAGCGGTCCGGGCCGCGGCCCGGACCGCTGGACGAGTTCACGGCAGCCTGAGCACCTGACCGGCCACGATCTTGTCGGGGTTCGGGCCGATGACGGCCTTGTTCAGGTTGTACAGCGCCTGCCACCCGCCGCCGATGCGCAGCCGCGCGGCGATCGAGGACAGCGTGTCGCCGTTCTTGACCACGTACTTCTCGACCGACGGCGGGTCGGTGTGTCCGTGGCCGAGTTCGCGCCGGGCCAGCGCCGTCATGTCGTCGGCGTCGTCCGGGGAGCCCATGAACTCCAGGTGCATCGGGTCCCGGTGGTCGCCCTGGTAGTGGCCGCCCCAGGCGAACCCGTACCGGCCCCACCGCTGCGGGACCCACGACGGCAGGTTGGTGTGCACCTTGCCGTCCCAGCTCTCCGGGTTGAGGTTCCAGTTGAGGTCGACCGCCAGGCCCCAGGAGTGGCGGCTGGCGACGTTCTTGCCCTTGATCGACCGGTTGTTGAAGCCGCCGCACTGTTCCGGGTGCAGCTTGTAGCCGCGCCGCTCGGTGTCGTCGAGCAGCATGTCGACCAGGGCGGCGATCCGCTTGTGGACGTTGACCTGGGTGCCGGAGCGGTCGGCCTTGACCCGCCGCATGTCGGCCGAGCGGTCGACCGGCCAGCCGTGCCCCCAGCCCTTGTCCTGCGGGTTCTTCGAGTAGTCAGTGATCGAGAACCGCATCGGACACCTCCTCGGGCTCCGGCTGGTCGCTGTGCTCGTCGTCCTCGCCCTCGTGCTCGGGCGGGGTCGGGAGCCCGTCGTCGTACAGATCGAGCCGGCCGGCGTCGCCGGCCTCCTTCGTGTCGGGCACGGGTCGGCCCTCCTTCCGCCGATGACGGGAGGGCCGGCCGGGGCCGGATACCTCTCAGGCCGGGCGAACTCCGAAGGCCTCGATCCACACCTGCGCGCTCACGTCATGGCCCCACTGCCCGGCGCCGCGGCTCCCCAGCCCGGCGAGCAGCTCCCGCACGCGATCACCGGCGGGCACGGCCAGGCGGTCCAGGACCGCTTGATATCCGTACGGCGTACGGCTGCGCCCGACGAACTGTCCCGGGCCGAGGCAGCGGGTCGCCACGAGCGCCTCGTAGAGCGCGTTCAGTTCCTCGACGGCGGGCCGGTCCTGCTGGAAGACGCAATGGTGCCGTTCGGGACAGCTCCCCGACGTACAGGCAAGCGAAAGGAGGCCGGAAGGCCGACCGCCGAGATAGCGAAGGTCGTCACCCAGCCAGTCACAGTGCGCGACCAGGTCCGTGGACGCGAACGCCATCCGGGACCACCCGTAGCCGTCCGGCGGTTCCGCCCGGAACACCTCGGCCAGCCACGGCTCCGGCACCCCGGTGCGCAGCAGCGTCACGAGCGCCGGAACGATCTCCGTCCGGTACCGCGCGTAGTCGAACACGAAGATCTCGCGTCGGCCCCCATGGGAGCGCAGAATACCGGTGCGAGCCGTACCGAAGATCGTCGATCCAATCTAGGCTGTGTTCCGTAAGACGGGAGGGCGATGCACGGCGCCCCGGAACGCGGGAGGTGCCACCTTGACCGGCCAGATCGACGAGGGACTGCCGCCCCGGCCGCGCCGTCCGGAATCCCTCAACGACCTCCCCAAGCCGCAGCCCGTCCTGAACGAGCCCACCCAGACGCTGCCCACGGTTCAGCCCCTGAAGGTCGCCGCCCGGGCCGTGATCGTCTACCAGGAGACCGTCCGCCGCCCGTGGCGCCTGTGGGCCTTCACCGCCGTCCTGGTCGCGCTCACCGTCGGCGTCGTCCTCGGCCAGACGGTCGCCTTCGAGCCCACCTACCGCTCGAGCGCCAACGCGAACGCCGCCGTCGTCCCCACGCCGCCGCCCACCGCCTCGCCGGCACCCACCCCGTCCTGGCCCGACGCCGCCCACCGCGTGACCGCCCCGCTGGGTCGGACGAAGGTCCGCACCCTGATCCTGACCGGCACGGCCGCGGTCCTGCACGTCCACAGCGCCGACCTGGGCAAGTCCCTCTACGACATCGCCACCACCGACCGCAGCGCCGTCCCGCGCCTGACCAGCACCGGAAAGGCCGCCACCCTGGACCTGATCCGGACCGGCGACGACGGCACGGTCGGTGCCGACATCCAGCTCAACTCCAAGGTCGCCTGGACCCTCCAGCTGGCCGGCGGCCTCAACGAGCAGAGCATCGACATGCAGGCCGGGGGCCTGGCCGGCCTGCAGCTGACCGGGGGCAGCGCCCACACCGCCATCCTGCTGCCGGCCCCGAGGGGCACCGTCCCGCTGTCGCTGAAGGGTCCCCTGGGCGACCTCACGGTGAGCAGCCGCAGCGGCGTCCCGCTCCGCCTGAAACTCACCGACGGCGCCCACTCGGCCGTCATCAACGGCAAACCCCACCCGTCGTCCAAGCCGGGCACGACGGTCACCCCGGCCGGGTGGTCGAAGGCCAAGAACCGGTACGACCTGACCACTGCCGGCCAGGTGACGGCGGTCCTGATCACGACCACCCCACCGCCCCGCTAGCGCGTTGACCTTGAAGGATCACCGGGCCGCGGCCGGGTGGGAGGCCTGCCGCCGCGTCCGCCGCCTCATCCAACCCGATCGGCGACGACCGGCCCGGATCGATCGCCGTCCCGGCCGGCGCCGACGTGATCCGGGTCGAGGGCACCGGCTGTGCGCCGACCGGTGCCCCGCGGCGGGCCGGGGTGTCAGACGGGGGTGATGCCGGCGTCGTGGGCGAGGACGGCCGCCTGCACCCGGTTGGCCAGGTCGAGGCGGGTGAGGATGGCGCTGACGTGGCCTTTGACCGTGCCCTCG
>DASWRZ010000467.1:0-12046 GCA_036402935.1 Actinoplanes sp. | reverse complement strand
CGCCGACCAGCGTCTTGCCGGCGCCGCACGGCAGCACCACGACACCCGAGCCGCCGGCCCAGAAGCCGTCGACCGCCTCCTGCTGGTAGGACCGCAGGGTCCAGCCGTCCTCGGCCAGTTCGATGGCGTGCGCCTCGCCGTCGACGTAACCGGCCAGGTCCTCGGCCGGCCAGCCGAGCTTGAGCAGCGCCTGCTTGAGCCGGCCGCGCTCGGACGGGTGCACCGCGATGGTCTCGTCGTCGATGCGGTCGCCGAGCATGCCGGCCAGCTTCTTCGACTTCGCCACCTCGACCAGCACGATCTTGTCGAGGCCGTGCAGCACCAGCCCGTGCGTCGGGTCGTTGGCCAGCTGCAGCCGGCCGTAGCGGTCCATCGTCTCGGCGACGTCGACCAGCAGCCCGTGCGGCACCGGATAGCGCGAGAACTTGATCAACGAGTCGACCACGCCCTCGGCGTCGTGCCCGGCGGCCCGCGCGTTCCACAGCCCGAGCGAGGTCAGCCGGTAGGTGTGCACGTGCTCGGGGGATCGTTCCAGCTCAGCGAACGGGGCGATCGCCATCCGGCACGCCTGCGCGTCCGGATGGTCGACCTCCAGGAGGAGGGTTTTGTCCGATTGCACGATCAGTGGTCCGTCGCTCACCTGATGCGCCCTTCCCCGGGAAACCGACGCTCGAGCCTACTCCGTCTCCTCCGGCACGGCGGCCGTGATCCGGTGCAGGGCGAACGTGTGCAGCGTCTCCGTGCGCTCGTCCTCGGCCCGCAGATAGCCCGCGCTCAGCGAGACCGGGCGGACCAGCCGGGACAGGGTCGCGCCGTGCGAGTCGACATAGCCCACCCAGACCCGCGCCTTCTCCCGTACGGCCTGCTGCAGCACGGCCATCGCCTGCCCGTGCTGCTGCACGGCGGAAAGACCGGGGACACCGTGGCCGTTGGCGGCCCGTACGGCGACCGGGGCGCGCCTGGCGGCGCGGGTGGCGATGTCACCGCGGCGGATCTGCTCGACCACCCCGGCCAGACGGGGCCCGGCCAGGATCGGGGGTCCGGCCTGGTCGGCGACTCGCGCTGCGATGGACGTACGGGTGGGAGCCCGCCGGACCCGGGGGCGTGAGGGCACGGTCGCCCCGCCCGCGTCCTCGGCGACCGGGGCGAAACCGGCCTCCCGGAGCGCGCCGAGCAGCCGCGCCGTCTGCGCCGGGCTGACCAGAACGGTCGGTGCGAGCGGCCGGAAACTCAACGAGGCCAGGCGCTTGTCGCTGAGCACCTCGGCGATCAACGCCTCGTCGTCGCTGCGCAGGTAGGACCCGGCCGAACCCGACCGCAGGCCACCGTGCTTGCGGGCCGCATCGTCGATCATGTAGCTGAGCGTCTGCGGCACCGGGGTGCGCGACCGCCGCTTGAACAGCGTGTGCAGGTCGGCGGCCGAATATCCGGCATCCAGGGCCCGGCGCACGCTGGTCGCGGTGACCCGGAACACGCTCGCCCCGCCGGCCGACTCGGGCTCGGCCACGACGTCGAGCTCGGTGGCCAGCTCGGGCTCGGGCGGGCCGGGCACCACCACCGAGAGGTCGGCCTGCACCAGGATGTGGTCGACCGGGGCCGGCAACTGGCCGTCGAGCACCCGGATCGCCTCGCTGACCGGGTGGGCCCGGCCGCGGCGGATCCCCAGCGGGTCGCTCTCGCCCTGGTCGGGATCTTCGAGCAGGAGCCGGGCGTACGAGGTGATCGCCCCCAGCGCGGTCACGCCGAGCAACGCGGACCCGCTCAGCGCGTCACGGTGGGCCGCCTCCCGCCCGCGGGCCCGGCGGGGCGCCTGCCAGGCCAGCAGCCCGAGCACCTCGTCGGCCGGCGGCGCCGTGCCCGGCGCCAGGTCGGCCAGCACGAGCAGGGTGTCGCGGCGCGCCTCCGGGGCGGCCGAACGCTCGACCTCGGGGGCGAGCGCGTTGATCGGGCGGTCGCGCTCGTCGCGCTGACCGATCAGGCCGGGCTGCCGGGTCATCACCAGCCACGAACGCACCAGGGTCTCCCAGCGGTGCGCGGTGCTCAGCGCTCGCCACAGGTCATAGGCCCCGGTCGGCAGGAACACCTCCTCGACCCCGCCGGTCGCCCGGCTGATCGTGATCGCGCGGGAGATGCCGGACGCGTCGCTCTCGCCGACCAGGCCCGCCGCGTATGCCACCTCGAGCAGCAGCGCCGCCGCCGCCTCGTCGAGCCCGGTCACGCGGGCCAGCCGCTTCAGATCGCGGACGCCGAGACCACCCGCTCGCAAGATCGGGGCCGGCTCGGCGCCCAGCGCCTCGATCAGCGCCTCGGTGCTGCGGACCGCCTCCATGACCTGCCCGGCGCCGGCCGAGTCGACCGACTTCGGGTCGCGGGCCGGGCCGTCCGGCAGCGGCGGGAACGGCCGCAGCACGCCCAGCGGGCCGGTGTCGCGGCGCAGCAGCATGCCCACCTCGCGGGGCAGCTCGACCAGCTCACCGTCGGGGCGGGGCGCCCGGCCGGCGTCCGAGATCGGCACCAGCACGTGGTGGTCGACCAGCCAGCGCACCGGCTCGGCGACCGTCTCACGGCTGAGCGCGCCGATCGGCGGCCCGGCGGCGAGACGATCGAGAACGGCCCGGGCACCGGGTGGTGCGGCGAGGACCGTACGCCGGAGCTTCGCGCGGTCGGCGCAGAGCGCGGCGGCCTGCGGATCCAGGAAGTCGGCCGGACGCCCCAGCTGGGCCGGATAGGGCGACGTGACCTCGTCGACCGCGCCCGTGACCTGCAGCGCCTCCTCGGGGCCGTGCAGCAGGAACCGGACGCGGAGGCGGTCGATCGCGACGCGTACGTCGTCGGGGCTCGCGCTCGACGCGAGCGCAAGAATCTCTTTGACCGAGGTGAGGGCGCTCTCGGCACCGCGGCTCAGCCGCGCCGCGTCGAGGATCTGCAGGGTGAACTCGTCCAGCCCGTCCAGGCAGCGGGCGACCGAGCCACGGGACTGAGCGCGCACCGCGAGCGCGGAGATGTCCGCGGGCAGGGGCACGACGAGGTCGGGGCGCAACTGGACGAGCGCGCCCAGGGCCTCGTCGGTGAGCGCCCGTAGCTGATCGGCGAATGTGGTGGCCATCGTTCTCAACGCTACTGGCCATGGGACGATGGTGAGGTGTCCGGCCGTCGCCGGAGGCGACTTGAACTCGTGAAGGGGATCGCTGTGGCCGCACAGAACAAGCTCCCGGGCACTGCCGTTCGCGGTGGCGCGGGAGACCGGAAGACCACGCCCGTGGACGCCAAGGGTCACCTTGACGTCTCCGAGCTCCTGGCCGGCCGGGCCGCGGCACCGTCGCCCTTCGGTGACGACCAGACGTTCCCGCTGCCGGTCGAAAGCCTGAACTACGTCCCGTCGACCCCGGCGTGACCGAGCTTCAGCGGTCATGCCCTCCGGACCCTCGCCTGCGAGGTGGCCGGGAGGTGCGGCTGGGTGCCGCTCGGTGCAGTCGGTCATGAGCGCTGCGGTCGGATTCGATCTGGATATGACCCTGATCGACTCCCGGCCGGGGATCCGGGCCGCCTACCAGGCGCTGACCGCCAAGACCGGCGTGCACGTCGACGCCGACCTGGCGGTCTCCCGCCTCGGGCCGCCGCTACGCCGCGAGATGTCGCAGTGGTTCCCGGCCGACCAGGTCGAAGAGGCGGTGACCACCTACCGGGCGCTCTACGCGGAACACGCGATCGAGCCGACCGTGCCCATGCCGGGCGCGCGGGAGGCGCTGGCCGCGGTGCGGGCGCTCGGGCTCCGCGTGGTGATCGTCACTTCCAAGCTGGGCCGGCTCGCCCATCTGCACCTCGACCATCTCGGCCTCGCGGCCGACGAGGTGGCGGGCGACCTCTTCGCCGAGGGCAAGGGCGCCGCGCTCATCGAGCACGGCGTGCGGTGGTACGTGGGTGATCACGTGGGCGACATGGTGGCCGCCCGCACCGCGGAGGTACCCGGCATCGGCGTCGCCACCGGGCCCTGCACGGCCGACGAGCTTCGTAGGGCGGGTGCGGCGTACGTACTGCCCGATCTGACCGGCTTCCCGGCCCTGCTACGCGAGATTGCAGTTGGGTCTTAGACCGTCGCTTAAGTAGCCTTGCCGTGAGCGGTTGTTTCCATTGAGTGAGTTGAGGTCACCGGTGCCCACGGGTCGAGTGAAGTGGTACGACGCGACGAAGGGATTCGGGTTCGTCACCAGCGATGAGGGCGGCGACGTGTTCCTGCCCAAGGGCGCGTTGCCGGCGGAGGTCGCCGAGCTGAAAACCGGGCAGCGGGTCGAGTTCGGGGTGGTCGACAGCCGCAAGGGCGCCCAGGCGATGGGCGTCAAGCTGATCGACGCACCGCCGTCACTGTCCGAGCTGCGCCGCCGTCCGGCCGAGGAGCTGCACGGCATGATCGAAGACATGATCAAGCTGCTCGAGGCCCAGGTGCAGCCCGCTCTTTCCCGCGGTCGCTACCCCGATAAGAAGACGGCACAGAAGATCGCGCAGTTGGTGCACGCCGTCGCGGGCGAGTTCGAAAACTGAGCTCGCTCTCTAGATAAACGGCTTGATGGCCGGCGTCAAACCCGCCGCCGCCGCGCGTCCGAGCAGGGCGTCGGCGGCGGCGAGTCCGTCTCGGCCCAGTTCCAGCGTGAACTCGTTGACATAGAGCTGGATGTGCTGGTCGACCACGTCGGGCTCCATCTCCTGCGCGTTGGCCAGGATGAAGTCGCGGCTCGCGAGCGGGTTGGCCCAGGCCATGCTCACCGAGGTGCGGATCCACTCGGTCGCCTGGGCCGGGTCGACCACGCCCTTGCGGGCCAGGATCGCGCCGAGCGGGATCGGCAGGCCGGTGTCGCCCTCCCACCACTCGCCGAGGTCGGCCAGCGAGACCAGGTCGTAGCGCTGGTAGGTGAAGCGGGCCTCGTGGATGACCAGGCCGGCGTCGTAGGTCCCCTCGGCCACGCCCGGCATGATCTGATGGAACGGGACGACCTCGATGCGGCCCGGCGGGGTGTGCGCCGCCCAGAGGCGGAAGAGCAGGTAGGCCGTGGTGCGGTCGCCGGGGACGGCCACCGTCTTGCCGGTGAGGTCGAGCTTGCCGTCGCGGGCCAGCACGAGCGGGCCGCAACCGCGGCCGAGCGCGCCGCCGGTGGGCAGCAGCTCGTAGTCGTCCATCAGCCAGGGCAGCGCCGCGTAACTGACCTTGACCAGGTCGAACTCGCCCCGCTCGGCCGCCGTGTTGGTCACGTCGACGTCGGCGAAGGTCAGGTTGACCTCGGGGGCCGCAGGGATCAGCCCGTGCACGAGAGCGTGGAAGACAAACGTGTCGTTGGGGCACGGGGAGACCGCGAGTGAAAGCGCCACGGCACTCACGCTAAACGCGTCGGTGCCCGTTCGTCCGCAGCGGCGCCTGTCTGTAATCCCACACCACCGGGTTTATCCACAAGCTGTCCACAAAGCCCCGGAAGCTGTGGACAATGCCGCGAACGCCTCCTTGAGTCGCCACGCCGCGCGGTCGCGCGGGCCGACCGGATTGGAGATCGCGCGTAGCTCGGCGAACGGCAGGTCTCCGGCGGCGACGGCCACGCCGAAGCCTTCCATCGCTTCGGCGACCGCGGCCGGGAAGCGACCGGCCAGCCGTTGCGCGGTCGCGGCGGTGCCGGTCACCGTGGCCAGGGTCAGCACGTCGCCGACGATGGCCCCGGGCAGCGCGGCGGTCAGACGCTTTCGCAGCGCGGGGTCGGTCTCGACGAGGCTGCGGCCGAAGCCCAGCTCCTCGATCGGCAGGAAGCCGTCGGGCGACTCGGCGCCCAGGTCAGCGGCGATGCTGCGAGTGCCGATGACGGTCGCCCCGACCGGAGCCCGGCCCGGGAAGCCGCCGGCGATGCCGGCGCTGATCACGGCGCGGTAGTGGCCGACGGCCAGCAACCGGGCGGTGCCGGCCGCGGCCGCGGCGGGCCCGACGCCGACGGGCTCGACGACCACGTGGTCGGGGTCGGCGCCCGCGCGCACGGCGTCGGCCTCAGCGGCGACCGCGGTCACCACGAGCAGGGGATAAACCATCAGGAATGCCATCCTCAGCGCACTCTTCGCAGTTGCGGCCCTCCTCGCAAATGCCACCCGGGGCCCTCCCCCGATTTCGATTCTCGCGGAAAAATGAAGATCGTGGGGGACCCTGTGGACAACGAAAGCGCCTGTGGATAACCGGCTTGGGGCTTGACCTCAGAGGCCGTCGTCCTCGTCGGCAGGGGGCGGGGTGCCCTGTGCGGACCGGCCGGCCGAGGACGGGCGGTAGACGTGGAAGCCGGGCGGGGCCAAAGCAGGGTCGGGCTGAATGGGAGCGGGCTGGGTGGGAGCGGGCTGGGTGGGAGCAGGCTGGGTGGGCGGATCGTCCGGGACCTGAGTGGCCGGGACCGGGCCGGTGGGTGCCGGTGGCTGGGAGGGGGCGGTCTTGCCCTTGCGGCGGCCGAACCAGCCCCTGCGGGACGGTTTGGGGTCGACCAGTGTCTGGTTGAGCGCCCGGTCCGAGCGGCGGCCGTCCGGGGCGGGCGGGGCCGGCGGACGGTCGGTGGCGCGGGTCTGCGATGACTTGCGGGGTGGGGCCGGCGGGAGGTCGGAGGTCGATGCCCCGCGGGGGAGCGGCGAGTTGGGTCGAGCCCGTGCGGGCACGGTCGGTGCCTCGGGCCACGGATCGGAGGGGGTGGCTCGGCGACGCTCGGCGGTCGAAGGCTGGCCGGTCGAGGGCTGGCCGGTCGAGGGCTGGCCGGTCGAAGGCTGGGCGGCCGAACGCTCAGCGGGCGATCCGGTGGTGGTGCCGGCCGCTGAGCCGGCCGTGGCCGGGACGGCTTCCGCGGCGTCGGGCTGTTCGGCGGTCTCGTGGGAGCGGCCGCTCAGGCGTTCGTTGTGGAGGCGGGCGGCGACGATTCCGGCGCGTACGGCTCCTGCCACCGCGAGAAGCGCGCCCAGCGCGATCCCCAGCCGGCCGGGCAGGGGAATGATGCCGATCGCGCCGCCGGCCACCCAGGCGACCATCAGGACCGTCTCGGAGTGGGCGAAGGCGCTCGCCCGCAGGCGCTCGGGAATGCGCTCCTGGATGCTCGCGTCGATGGCCAGCTTGGCGATGCCGCTGAAGATCGAGGTGATCAGGGCGAACAGCGCGACCGTGGCCAGGCTGTAGAAGACGGTCGCCAGCACGGCCACGCCGGCGGTGACGGTCAGGCCGGCCGACTGCACGGCCAGCGGGCGGCGGATGCGCAGCCGGGTGCCGACCGCGGTGGACAGGAACGTGCCGACCGCGAGCGCGCCGCCGACCACGCCGACCGCCGCTTTGTGGCCGATGTCGGTGCCGAAGATGTGCGTGTCGAGCTTGTTGCCGACCACCACGAAGGTGAGGAAGAGCAGCAGGTAGCCGTAGAGCAGGCGCAGGCTGGCGCTGCCGATCAGGCTGGCCACGACCAGCGAGCCGGAGAGCGGGCGGTCGGCCCCGCGACCCAGGCGCAGCATGGCCCGCCAGGGCGCCGGGACCGCCTCGGGCGGCTCGGAGTCGGCCCGCGGGGGCAGGCGCAGCGCGATGATCATGCCGACGATGAAGATGATCGAGGACACGCGCAGCGGCCACTGGGGACCGAACTTGAACGCGAGCAGCCCGATCGGAGCGACCACCGCGCCCGCGAACGTGCCGTAGACGCTGGCCCGGGCGCCGGCCTGTGAGAGGCCGACCCCGGCCGGGAGCAGCCTCGGTACGGCAGCCGAGCGGGCTACGCCGTACGCCCGGGAAAGCGCGAGCACCCCGAAAGCCGCCGGATAAAGTCCCCAGCCGAAAAGGTGATCGGAGATCACATAGGCCAGAAATGCCCGGCCGAGCATGGTGACCGCGAGCGCGTAGCGCCGGCCGTGCCGGAAATGGTCGAGCAGCGGGCCGACCACCGGCGCCAGCAGCGCGAACGGCACCATGGTGATGAGCAGGTAGAGCGCGACCTTGCCGCGCGCCTCGCCCAGCGGCACGTTGAAGAAGATCGTGCCCGCGAGTCCGATCGCGATCAGCGCGTCGCCGGCACAGGAGACCGCGTGCAGGTCGAAGAGGCGGATCATGCCGATCTCGTTGGCGGCGCCTCGGGCGCGTGCCGAGCCGACCCGGCGGGTGGCCCACGCGCCGGAGCGCACCGAACCCCGCAGCAGCAGGCGGACGGCCTTGACCGCGGTGCCGACGGTGCGTCCGATCGAAGGAAGCAGCGGCATGGGAACCATCCTGACTGATCGAGTCGACCCGCGTCGCCTCCCGGGGGCCGGTTATCTGGGGGAGTCGCTGCGGACAAGCCGCGCGAGTAGGGGACAATGGATACGTGACGACCAGGATCACCTCCCGCGCCGCCCGTCCCGACCAGGTTTGCGCCGATGCGGTAGGGATCGCACGCGGTGCGATCACCGACGTGGATCCGGCCGATATCGGCGAGCATCTCGAAGCGATCGCCGAAGGCGACCGTGTCGTGACCCATTTCTTCGAGAGTCATCTGGCGGGCTACCGCGGCTGGCGCTGGGCGGTGACCGTCACCCGGGTGCCCCGCAGCCGGCACGTGACGATCTGCGAGACCGTGCTGCTGCCCGGTCCCGACGCGCTGCTCGCCCCCGGCTGGGTGCCGTGGAACGAGCGCTTGCAGCCCGGCGACCTGGGCGTCGGCGACCTCATGCCGACCGCGCCCGACGACGAGCGGCTCGCTCAGGGCTATGTGCTCAGCGACGACCCGGCGGTCGAGGAGGTCAGCTGGGAGCTCGGCCTGGGCCGGTCCCGGGTGATGTCCCTGGAGGGCCGCATCGAGACCGCCCAGAGGTGGTACGACGGCGACTCCGGCCCCGAGGCGCCGATCTCCACCGCCGCCCCGCGCAACGCCCGCTGCGGCACCTGCGGGTTCTACCTGCCGCTGGC
Organism: Actinoplanes sp.; assembly: GCA_036402935.1. GTDB lineage: Bacteria > Actinomycetota > Actinomycetes > Mycobacteriales > Micromonosporaceae > Actinoplanes. Next base: position 3,126 of record DASWRZ010000467.1, on the reverse strand, counting down.
CGGTTCGATGCGGTCGATGTTCGGCGTCTGCGGCAACCTTTACGCCCCCGACGACAGCCGGGCGGTCAGCGCCGATCACGGTTGCGGTGCCCACTCCGAGGCGCTGCTCGGCAGCTCCGAGCAGCCGGTCGACGAGTTGCCGACGGTCTACGACGACAGCGAGGTCGAGTCGGTCGCGGTCAGCCGCGGCCACGGCTCGGTCGAGTCCGACGAGCCGGCCGAGGACTACGGCCACAGCTAGGAGGGACCGCGGCCACAGCTAGGGGGCCGCGGCTAGGAAGTGACGCGGAACTCGGGGTGGGTCAGTGCGCGGCGCCGGCGACGGTGACGGTCGTGCACGATCATCGTGATCAGGCCCGGGATGCCGACGAAGAACCCGGCGATGCAGGTGTCGAGCCATCTGTCGGGTCCGTGTGCGAGCCACACCACCAGAGCGGCCACCGCGAAACCGGCCATGCCGCCGACGGCGAACGGAACCATCGGCGGGTCGAGCGGCTCCACGCGCGGCTTGCGCTGCTCAGTCACGCGGTCAGACTAAACGATCACCGGTCGCACGCTCTAAAATGCGTTGCCGGTGACTGTGGTCATACGCAATTTCAATGTCGTTAGCCTAGCTCATTAGCTAGGCTAAGTATCGTGATGGAGCGGCTGGTGTCGGAGCCTAGAACGGCGGACGATCTGGCCAAGACGCTGCGCGAGGCCATTCAGCGCCTCAACCGAAGAGTCCGGCAGGCCCGTCCGGTCGGTGATCTCACCTTCGGTCAACTCTCCGCGCTGACCAGCATCCTGCTGGCCGGTGCACTGACCCCTCGCGAGCTCGCCGACTTGGAACGGGTTCAGCCTCCGACGATGACCAAAATCGTCGGGAAGCTCGAGGAGCGCGGACTCGTGGTCCGCACTCCGCACCCGACCGACGGGCGACAGGTCATCCTGGCGCCGACCGAGGAGGGGCGGGCGATCTACGCCCAGTTCGAGTTGGCGCGCAACGCCTGGCTGGCCGAGCACCTGGAACAACTGGGCCCGGACGACCGGGACGTGCTGTTCCGGGCGGCCGAGATCATGCAGCAGGTCGCCCGGTCCTGACCGGTCCGGTCGGCGCGCTTCGTCACGCGACGATGACGCGTACGACCGAACGGAGGCCCGTGTGCGGGCAGTGTTGGACACCACATTCCGGTCCCTGAGGGTTCGCAACTATCGATTGTTCGCCACCGGCCAGCTGGTGAAGCTGGTCGGCGTGTGGATGATGTTCACCGCGCAGGACTGGCTGGTGCTCGACCTCTCGCACAACTCGCCGGGCGCCCTGGGCGGCGTCTCCGCCCTGCAGTTCACCCCGGTGCTGCTGCTCACCCTCTGGGGCGGCAGGCTGGCCGACCGGTACGACAAGCGCTTCCTGCTGATCGCCGCCAACGCCGCGTTCGCGGTGACCGCGGTCGTGTTCGCGGTGCTGGTCGCCAGCGGGTCGGTCAAGCTCTGGCACGTCTTCCTCTTCGCGGCCCTGCTCGGCATGGCCAACGCGATCGAGACCCCGGTACGCCAGTCCTTCGTCTCCGAGCTGGTCGAACTGCCGCTTCTGCCGAACGCCCTGGCGCTGTCGGCGGCCACTTTCAACACCGCGCGGATCGGTGGCCCGGCCCTGGCCGGCGTCGCGCTCGCGATCTTCCACACCGGCCCGGTCTTCCTGATCGCGACCGCGCTCGCGATCGCGCCGGTGTTCAGCTACGCCGCGATGCGCCCGGCCGACCTCTACCGCGGTGACCGCCCGGCGAAGAAGGACACCCGCATCCTGGACGGCCTCAAGTACGTCTGGAGGCGCAACGACCTGCTGCTGCCGATCGGCGTGATGGCGATCATCGGCATGATCGGCTTCAACTTCCCGGTCACGCTGGCCTCGCTGGCGAAGATCAACTTCCACGCGGGCCCGTCGTCCTTCGGACTCCTCACCACCTCGCTCGCCCTCGGCTCGCTCGGTGGGGCGCTGGTCGGGAGTCTGCGGCGGGCGCGGCCGGGGGCGTACGTCGTACTGCTCTCCGGCATCGCGTTCAGCATCCTCGAGTTCATCGTCGGATTTGCGCCGTCGTTCGTGACCGCGGCCCTGCTGCTGGTGCCGACCGGGTTCTTCTCGATCTTCCTGGCCCAGGCCGCCAACCACCGGGTGCAGATGGGCGTCCGCCCCGAGTTCCGGGGCCGGGTGATGGCCCTCTACGTGCTGGTCTTCCTGGGCACGACGCCGATCGGGGCTTCGCTGTCCGGTTGGTGGGGACAGCGGTTCGGGGTGCCGTCGAGCATCTGGGGAGCCGGACTTGTCTGTCTGGTCGCGTCGATCGTGGCGCTGGTGTGGCAGTTGCGCGCCAGCGGGGACCGGCTTCGCGTGCGGTTCTCCCCGTTGCCACGCCTTGAGGTCCTTACCAAGGAACCGATCATCGACATCGACGAGCTCGATTCCCTTCCGATCGTCGCCGAAGAACGTACGCCGTCCACAGTCTGAAGACTGACAGCTAGCGGAATGCGGGGTCGCTGTCGATCACCCAGAAGAGGTATGCCGAGGTAGATTGGCAGTTCCAGTCGGCCGAACGGGTATTCCGGTCGCTTGAGCCCGGGGCATAGCGTCGATTCCGTGGGTCTGACGCAAGCTGCGATATGGGGGGCGGCGGTCGTGGCGCTGCTCGCTCTCCCGTGCGCCGTGATCGCCCTGCGCGGGGCCGACGAGGCCGCCCTGCGCCGCCGCGAGTGGAGCCGCCGCCCGTTGGAGGAGACGCAGGCCCTGCGCGCACTCGACCGGGCCATGCAGCAGCGCGACGATATCCCGGTGCTCGACGACGCTCCGGCTCAGGCGATCGACGAGATCGCCCGCGAACTGCGGCGTCTCGACCGGCAGCGCCGGGGCGGCCCGACCCTGGAGTCGGAGCGGTGGCGGGAGGCCGTGCTGCAGGCCTACGACGAGGGTCTCTGCCGAGCCTGCCGCTGCATGGGCGTGCAGGAACACCTGGAGCCGCTCGAGGGCATGGACCGCGAGATCGAGCGGGTCCGGGTCGAAGGTGCGTTGCAGGCCGCCGGAGTGGCGCTCCGCTAGAACGTCAGGACGACTCGCGCGCGGCCGGGCCGCCACCGAACAGCACATCGTCCCAG
>DASWRZ010000466.1:0-15417 GCA_036402935.1 Actinoplanes sp. | reverse complement strand
CAAGAACGCCGCCGCCTGACCGACGGCAAGCACGTGTTGGCCGGCGCCCTTCGCGGGGCGCCGGCCGTTTCATTGCCCGGAACTCGGGGCCCACCTTCCGAGGCTCCGACAGGAGCCGATCTCCGAGCGACGGCTGTCTGGGGCAGAACCCCGAGGTGTTCCCGACCGAGTCGGCATCAACCGGGCGCCGATGCGCCGAACTGTCGTAGCCGCCGGGCATCATTGGCCGGATGGTGACGAGGAGCGCGCGCAAAGACCGGGAACCGGCAGAGCAGATGCCGGTAGCCCGAGTGTGCGTGGACGTCCCCTTGGCCCACCTGGATCGCCCGTTCGACTACCTGGTCGAGACCGCCGACGACGAATCGGCGCGGCCCGGCGTGCGGGTCAAGGTCCGGTTCGCGGGACAGCTGGTCAGCGGCTTCCTGCTGGAGCGCGCGGAGAGCTCCCCGCACACCGGCAAACTCGCGTACATCGAGAAGGTCGTCTCGCCCGAGCAGGTGCTCGACCCGGAGGTCGCCCGGCTGGCCCGGGCGGTGGCCGACCGTTACGCCGGAAACCTCTGCGACGTCCTCCGGCTCGCGATCCCGCCGAGACACGCCCGGGTGGAGACCCAGGCGCGCAAGCTCCCCGACGAAGACCTCGAGGAGTCCGCGGAGGCGGAGGGCGCCGCGGTCGAGGAGGCCGCGGTGGAGGGCGCCGCGGTGGAGGGCGCCGCGGTCGAGGGCGCCGCGGTCGAGGGCGCCGCGGGAGCGCAGCGCTCGAGTCAGCGCGGGGACGCGGCGGGGCATGAGCAGGGGTGGGCGGCTTACACGGCGGGGGCCGCCTTCCTGCGCGGGCTCTCGGAAGGGCGCGCGATCCGAGCCGTCTGGGGTGCACTGCCCGGGGAGGACTGGGCCCGCCGGATCGCCGAAGCCGCGGCCGCGACCGCGCGGGCCGGGCGCGGGGTCGTCATCGTCGTGGCCGACGCGCGGGACCTCGACCGGATGGACCGGGCGCTCGCCGGCGTGCTGGGCCCCGGGCAGCACGTCGCGCTCAACGCCGCCCTCGGGCCGGCCGAGCGGTACCGGCGGTTCCTGCAGGCCAGCCGGCACCAGGTTCCGGTCGTTGTGGGCACCCGGGCCGCCATGTGGGCGCCGGCCTCGAAGCTGGGCCTGGTCGTGATCTGGGACGACGGCGACGATCTGCACGCCGAGCCGCGGTCGCCCTACCCGCATGCGCGGGAGGTGCTGCTCACCCGGGCTCAGCTGAACGACTGCTCGGCGCTGGTGGCCGGCTTCGCGCGTACGGGGGAGGCTCAGCTGCTGCTGGAGACCGGCTGGGCCAAGGAGATCAACGCCCCGCGTGACACGCTGCGGCAGAGGTCCCCGGCCATCGCGCCCACCGGCGACGATCCCCAGCTGGCGCGGGATCCGGGCGCGGCGACCGCCCGCCTGCCCAGCCTGGCCTGGCAGGCGGCGCGGCAGGCGCTGCAGAACGACACCCCGGTGCTGGTGCAGGTGCCGCGGAGGGGCTACCTGCCGAACACCGCCTGCGCCGAGTGTCGGACCCCGGCGCGCTGCCCGCACTGCTCCGGGTCTCTCGGCCTGCAGGGTGCCCGTGACGTCCCGACGTGTCACTGGTGCGGCCGGGCGGCCGCCGCGTACAGCTGCCCGAACTGCGGCAGCCGCCGGCTGCGGGCCTCGGTCACCGGTGCCCGCCGGACGGCCGAGGAGCTGGGCCGGGCGTTTCCGGGGGCCACGATCCGTACGTCGGGGCGGGACGAGATCCTCGACCACGTCCCGAGCACAGCCATGGTCGTGGTCGCCACGCCGGGGGCGGAGCCGACGGCCGAGGGTGGCTATGGCGCGGTGCTGCTGCTGGACACCTGGGCGCTGCTGACCCGGGCCGATCTGCGGGCGGCCGAGGAGACGATGCGCCGGTGGCTCAACGCGGCCGCTCTGGCCCGGGCGGCCCCCGGCGGACGGGTGATCGTCGTTGCCGACGGCGGGCTGGCGCCGGTGCAGGCGCTGCTGCGGTGGGATCCGGGGTGGTTCGCCTCGCGGGAACTGGCCGAGCGGCGTGAACTCGGCTTTCCCCCGGCCGTACGGATGGCGAGCGTGACCGGGAAGGCCGAAGCGGTCGCCGAACTTCTGTCGGCAGCGAAGCTGCCGGACACCGCCGAGCTGCTCGGGCCGGTTCCGGCCGACGAGGATCAGGAGCGGATGCTCGTCCGGGTGACGCGTGGGCGGGCCGCCGAGCTGGCGCATGCCCTGCACGAGGCTTCCGCCGTGCGCAGCGCGCGGAAAGCGGCCCTGCCGGTGCGGGTCGAGGTGGACCCGGCGGCTCTGTTCTAGAAACGTAGACTTGGCGTTCGCCGTCCTCCCCGAAATCAGGAGTCTCCCCGCGTGACCGTCCAGCCCATCCGTCTCTTCGGTGATCCGGTGCTCCGCTCGCCCGCCGATCCCGTGGTCGACTTCGACAAGGAACTGCGCAATCTGGTCAAGGACCTGATCGAGACGATGCAGGACGAGGGCGGCGCCGGGCTGGCCGCTCCGCAGCTCGGCGTCGGTCTGCGGGTGTTCGCGTTCGACGTCGACGACGTGGTCGGCCACATCGTCAACCCGGTGCTGTCGTTCCCCGACGACGAGGAGCAGGACGGGCCCGAGGGCTGCCTGTCGATCCCGGGCGTCTACATCGACACCAAGCGCCGGCAGAACGTCGTCGCCCAGGGTTTCACCGAGCACGGCGACCCGCTGCAACTGGTCGGCACCGGGCTGATGGCCCGCTGTGTGCAGCACGAGACGGATCACCTCGACGGTGTGCTGTTCCTCGACCGCCTCGACTCGGCGAGCCGGAAGGACGCGATGAAGCAGATCCGGGCCACGGAGTGGTACAACGCGGACAAGCCACCGCTGATCAAACAGAGCCCGCACAGCCGGGGCATCTTCGGCGTGGGGCGGTGAGGGGGTTGCGTCTGGTCTTCGCCGGCACCCCCGCGGTCGCCCTGCCCGCGCTCGACGCGATCGCCGCGTCGAGCCACGAACTGCTCGCCGTCGTGACCCGCCCCGATGCGCCGGCCGGTCGGGGCCGCCGCCTGGTGCGTTCGGCCGCCGGGGCGTGGGCCGACGAGCGGGGCATCGAGGTGCTCACGCCGCAGAGGCCGCGGGAGCCCGAGTTCCAGCAGCGGCTGCGTGATCTGGCGCCCGACTGCGTGCCGGTCGTCGCGTACGGGGCGCTGGTGCCGCCCAGCGCTCTGGAGATCCCCAAGCACGGCTGGGTCAACCTGCACTTCTCGCTGCTGCCGGCCTGGCGGGGCGCCGCTCCCGTGCAGCACGCGGTACTGCACGGCGACGAGGTGACCGGGGCGAGCGTCTTCGAGCTCGAGGCGGGGCTCGACACCGGCCCGGTCTACGGCACGCTGACCGAGGAGATCCGGCCCGCCGACACCAGCGGCGACCTGCTCGAACGGCTTTCGGTCGCGGGGGCCGGGCTGCTCGTGGCGGTGCTCGACGCGATCGACGCGGGCACGGCTCGGGCCCACCCGCAGCCGGCCGACGGCGTGACGCTCGCGCCCAAGGTCACGATCGAGGACGCGCGCATCCGCTGGGACGACCCGGCGTTCGCGGTCGACCGGCGCATCCGGGCCTGCACGCCGGCCCCGGGCGCATGGACGACGCTGCGGGACGACCGGCTCAAGCTGGGCCCCGTCCGGCCGGTGGCCAACGCCGCGCCGCTCGCGCCGGGTGATCTGCTGGTCGAGCGCACTCAGGTGCTGGTCGGCACCGCCACGACGCCGGTCGCGCTGGGCGAGGTGCGTGCGGCCGGCAAGAAACCGATGCCCGCCACCGATTGGGCCCGTGGCCTACGCATCCAGCCAGGAGAGAAGCTCCAGTGAACGATCATCAAGCCGACCGGCCGCACGGATCGGGCCGGCCCCGCCGGTCCTCCGGTCCGGGCTATACCCGAGACGACCGCTCGGGCCGGGCGCCCCGGTCCGGCCGGCCGCCGTCGGATCCGGCGCGCCAGGCGGCGTACGAGGCGGTCGCGGCGGTGCACCGCGACGACGCGTACGCCAACCTGGTCCTCTCCGACATCCTGCGCGACATGCATCTGGCCGGCCGCGATGCGGCCTTCGCGACCGAGCTGACGTACGGCACGCTGCGCGCGCTCGGCACCCTCGACCTGATCATCGCGTCGGCGGCGAACCGGGAGGTGGCCCGCATCGATCCGCCCGCCCGCGACGCCCTGCGCCTGGGCGCCTATCAGCTGCTGCACACCCGGGTGCCGGCCCACGCGGCGGTCAACCAGACGGTCGACCTGGTGCGCGCGGTCGCGCCGGGGGCGTCCGGTTTCGCCAACGCGGTCATGCGCACGATCGCCGAGCGTCCGCTCGACGACTGGCTCGAGAAGCTGGCCCCGGCCTACGAGGAAGATCCGGTCGGCAACCTGTCGGTGCTGCACAACCACCCGCAGTGGATCATCCGGTCGTTCGCCGAGGCGCTCGGCGGCGACCTCGACGACACCGCCCGGCTGCTGATCGAGGACAACCAGCCACCGGTGGTGCACCTGTGCGCCCGTCCGGGGCGGGTCGATGCGGTCGAGCTGGCCGACGAGGTCGACGGGGTGCCCGGGGCGTTCTCGCCGTACGCGGTCTATCTGAACGGCGGCTCCCCGCGCGAGCTGGCGGCCATCCACGACGGCCGCGCCCACGTGCAGGACGAGGGTTCCCAGCTGGTCGCGGCGGCGATGCTCGCCGCTCCGATCGAGGGCCGCGACACCCGCTGGCTCGACCTGTGCGCGGGGCCGGGCGGGAAGGCCGGTCTGCTGGGGTCGATCGCGGCGCTGAGGGGGGCCGAGGTGACCGCGGTCGAGGTGGCCGAGCACCGGGCCCGGCTGGTCGAGCAGGCCACCGAGGGCATGCCGGTGACCGTGCTGCCGATGGACGGCCGCTCGGTCGGACGCGACCCCGACCTGCCCGAGGAATCGTTCGACCGGGTGCTGGTCGACGCGCCGTGCACCGGGCTGGGCTCGCTGCGCCGGCGGCCGGAGGCGCGCTGGCGCCGGCAGCCGACCGATCTGCCGCCGCTGACCCGGCTGCAGCGGGAGTTGCTGGTCGCGGCGTTGCGGGCGGTTCGCCCGGGCGGGGTAGTGGCCTATGTGACGTGTTCGCCCCATATGGTGGAGACGCAAGTCACAGTCTCCGAGGGAGCCCGGCGCAGCGGCGTGGACGTCGACTTCGTGGACGCCCGGCCGCTGCTGCCGCCCGGCATGCCTGGCCTGGGCGCGGGACCGACGGTGCAACTCTGGCCGCATCGACACGGCACGGACGCGATGTTTCTGGCGGTCCTGCGGCGGACGGCCTGATTCGGCAATCTTCACCGTTCTGATCGATTTGCTCAGGGTATACAGAGGGCATGGATGTCATTGGCGCAGGATTCGGACGAACCGGCACACTCAGCTTGAAGGTCGCTCTTGAGCAGCTGGGCTTCGGCCCGTGCATGCACATGATTCCGCTGTTGCAGGACCCGGAAACATCGGCGCTGATCCATCAGGCCGTCGAGGGCGACGTCGACATGCTCGATGTGGCCCTCGACGGTTGTCGCTCCACCGTCGACTGGCCCATGACGTACTTCTGGCGCGAGCTGGCCGACCGCTTCCCGGCGGCCAAGGTCGTCCTGACCGTTCGCGACCCCCGGAAGTGGTACGACAGCGCCGACCGGACGATCCACGCCGCGGCGAACGCCGGCCGCGAGTCGGGCATGCTCGACCACGAGGTCATGCGCATGGTCGACGGCACGGTCTGGCAGGGCACCTTCGGCGGCCGGTTCGCCGACCGCGACCACGCGATCAAGATCTACGAGGAGCACAACGCGCGCGTGCGGCGCGAGATCCCGGCCGACCGCCTGCTGGTCTTCGAGGTGGCCCAGGGCTGGGAGCCGCTCTGCTCGTTCCTCGGCGTGCCGGTGCCCGAGACGCCGTTCCCGCGGCTCAACGACACCGTGGCGTTCAACGACAACCTGGCCGCCCGGGCCTAGCCGGTGTAGTGGATCTTCAGTTTCGAGGTGCCGGCGTTGCGGTAGGAGCCGGTCATCTTCTCGCCGTTGAGCCAGAGGAAGCAGCGGATCGCGTGGTCGCCGGACTTCCATGAGGTGTCGTCGGGCGGGAAGCCGAGCCAGCCGACCCGCGCGGTGATCGACCCGTCGTCGGGAATGTCGGCGAACCTGGCGATCGCCGCGTCACAGCCCTTCTCGACCTTGTCGACGGAGACGGCGTCGGAGGTCCTGCCGGTCGTCGGGAAGAGGCCGGCGAACTCCGACGTGTGGGCCTTGGAGCAGGCCACCGGGTGCATCTCGGTGACCTGCTCGCTCTCGATCCGGGGGTCGGCGCAGGTCATCCGCAGCGCGCTGCCCGCCTTCAGCCCGGCCTCGAGGCTGGTCTTGCGGTTGATCACGCGGCCGTCGACCGGCGAGACCTCGGCCAGATCGCACCGGAACCACCGGGCGCCGCCCGCCCACGCCGCGGTGCTCGGCAGCACCGGCCGCAGGATCAGCCAGCCGGTGCGCCAGTCGGCGCCGAGGAACGCGTCGACCCGGCGGCTGCACTGCTGGAACGCCTGAGCGGCGCCCTGGCCGGGGGTCTGCCACCCGGCGGCGCCGGTCAGGTCGCCGACCGCGGCCGTCTCGGCGACGTGGGTCGCGGTGCAGGGGATCGGAGCGTAGTCGTCGAGCGCGCCCGGCTGGGTGATGTCGTCGTGGCAGACGCCGACGGACGGGCGGAACTGTGTCGCGGCGGGCAGCGGACGCCAGTCGTCGGTAAGATCGCGGTCGATCCCCGCCGGGGACGCGGTGCAGGCGGCGGCCGTGAAAAGCACCAGGACGCAGCTCAGGGTGGCGGCCCACCGTCGCATCGCCGGCCTCCCAGACACCCGAGCGAGCGGTCACTCTAGCGCGGCAGTTGTCCACAGCTACAGGCAGCCGCGACTCTCCGGGCGCGCGAGGCTATACGCTTTCTGCCGTGGAGCCATCGTCGATCATCGCCCCGAGCATCCTGGCCGCTGACTTCTCCCGGCTGGCCGACGAGGTGCGCGCCGTCGAGGGCGCCGCCGACTGGCTGCACGTGGACGTCATGGACAACCATTTCGTCCCCAACCTCACGATCGGGCTGCCGGTCGTGCAGAGCCTGCGCAAAGCGACGGCGATCCCGTTCGACGTGCATCTGATGATCACCGACCCCGAGCGCTGGGCCCCGGGCTATGCCGAGGCGGGTGCCTACAACGTCACCTTCCACGCCGAGGCCTGCGACGAGCCGGTGGCGCTGGCCAAGACGCTGCGGGCGGCCGGTTCCAAAGCCGGGCTGGCGATCGACCGCGACACCCCGATCGAGCCCTATCTCGAGCTGCTGCCCTATGTCGACACCGTGCTGATCATGACGATCAAGGCCGGCTTCGGCGGGCAGAAGTTCCTGCCCGAGATGCTCGACAAGGTGCGCGACGTGCGCCGGCGCATCACGGCCAAGGAGCTCGAGGTGCGTCTGGAGGTCGACGGGGGCATCGCCGCCGACACGATCGAGCAGGCCTCGGCGGCCGGCGCCGACGCGTTCGTGGCCGGCACGGCGGTCTACGGCGCCGGCGACCCGGCCGAGGCGGTGCGCAAGCTGCGGACGCTGGCTGCGGCCGCCCGATGAGCACTGGCGCGATCCGTCACGACGTCGACGACCTCGAGCTCGAACCCGAGGAGCGTCCCGACCTGATCCTGGTCGTCGACGACGATCAGGACATCGCCGGCTTCGTCGCGTTCAACCTGGAGATCCACGGCTACGAGGTGATGCGGGCCCGCGACGGCCAGGAGGCCCTCGAGCTGATGGAGACGCGACGGCCCGACCTCGCGATCGTCGACTGGATGATGCCGCGGATGGACGGCGTCCAGCTCACCCAGAAGATGCGGGCCGAGCCGCTGACCTCCGCGCTTCCGGTGATCATGCTGACCGCCAAGAGCATGACCGTCGACAAGGTGCTCGGACTCAGCGCCGGCGTCGACGACTACCTGGTCAAGCCGTTCGACAACGCCGAGCTGCTGGCCCGGGTGTCCTCCACGCTGCGGCGCAACAAGGAGCTCCGCGAGGTCTCGCCGCTGACCGGCCTGCCCGGCAACGCCCGGGTGCGCCGCGAGATCGCCGACCGCATGAAGGCGGGCGGCGAATACTCGGTCGGCTACATCGACATCGACCGGTTCAAGAGCGTCAACGACGTCTACGGCTTCGACCGGGGCGACGAGTTCATCATCGCACTGGCCCACTGCCTGCACCGGGCGGTCGCGGCGGTCAACCAGCCGCCGATCTTCCTCGGCCACATCGGCGGCGACGACTTCGTCTTCATCTGCGCGCCCGAGCAGGTGCTGCCGCTGACCCAGCGCGCGGTCCCCGAGTTCGAGCAGGCGGCCGACCAGCTCTACGACCCGGGCGACGCCGAGCGGGGCTACATCGAGGTGCCCGACCGGCGCGGCAACAAGAACCGGGCCGCCCTGGTCACGCTCTCGATCGGCGTCGCCCAGGCCACGCTCGAGGGGCGGCGCTTCGCCGACCCGCGGGTGGTGATCGCGGTCGCGTCCGAGATGAAGAAGGTCGCGAAGTCCCAGCCGGGGTCATATGTCGCGATCGACCGCCGGCGTTCGGATTCCGAAGCCGAGGACTGATCCCCGCACGGTGCTCGGGGCAACTCGTGCCTGTTTCGTCGCGAAGGACCCGGCGGCGGATGTGACTTGGCTCGCCGGGCTGGTGGCAAAGGGCCGTCAGCGTGTAAGACTTTGCGGTAACCCACCACGCGCTGGCGGGACTCGGTGAAATTCCGAACCGGCGGTGATCCGATCGCGAGATCGGTAAGCCCGCGACCCGGACGTCGATGCTGACGGACGGTGGACCTGGTGAAAATCCGGGGCCGACGGTTGATCTGCGGGAGCAGGTCAGACAGTCCGGATGGGAGACAGCGCGCGGGACAGGACGCTGGGCTGCCATCGGCGGCGCGCGGCCGGGGTGCGCGTTGCGTACCTCGATGTCCTGTTCCTGCGGTTTTCCCCTTCCTCAGAGCGCGTGACCATGACCGCGCGAGAGGAAGAGAGCGGATGGTGACCGAGGACGAGGCAATGCGCCGCGCGATCGGGCTGGCCGCCCGGGGCCTCGGCACGACCAGCCCCAACCCGGTGGTCGGTTGCCTGCTCCTGGACACCGAGGGCGATGTCGTCGGGGAAGGTTTCCACGCCTACGCGGGTGGCCCGCACGCCGAGATCGTCGCGCTGGCCCAGGCCGGCGAGCGTGCTCGCGGCGGCACCGCGGTGGTCACCCTGGAACCCTGCAACCACACCGGCCGCACCGGCCCGTGCGCCCAGGCGCTGATCAACGCCGGGGTCAAGCGGGTGGTCATCGCGGTCGACGACCCGACGCCGGTCGCGGCCGGCGGATCGGCCACGCTGCGCGGGGCCGGGGTCCAGGTCGAGACCGGCGTACGCCGGCACGAGGCGGAGCAGGGCAACGTCGCCTGGCTGACCGCCGTACGCCGTGGCCGCCCCTACGTGACTTGGAAGTATGCCGCCACGCTGGACGGCCGCTCGGCCGCTGTGGATGGCACCAGCCAGTGGATCACCTCCGCCGCGGCCCGCACCGACGTGCACACGCTGCGCAGCACGATGGACGCGATCATGGTCGGGGTCGGCACCGTGCTCGCCGACGACCCGCAGCTCACCGTGCGGGATCTGAAGGACGGCACGCTGGCGATCAAGCAGCCGCTCCGGGTGGTCGTCGACTCGGACGGGCGTACGCCCGCAAGCGCTCGCGTCCGCGATGCCGCCGCCCCCACCTGGATCGTGACCGCCGATGAGATCGGTGTCGGCCCGACGGGCCGCGTCGACCTGAACGCCCTGCTCGCCGCCCTGTTCGGCCGGGGAATCCGGTCGATCCTGCTGGAGGGCGGCCCGACGCTGGCCGGCGCCTTTCTCAGCGAAGGGCTGGTCGACCAGGTGATCGGCTACATCGCGCCGAAGCTGCTCGGTGCCGGCAAGACGGCGGTGCTGGACGCGGGCGTCACCACGATCGGCGAGGCGATCGAGCTGGATCTCACCGATTTGACGCAGATCGGCCCCGACCTGCGTTTCACCGCATCGCTGCGGCAGAAGCCACCGGAATGAGAGGCCTGGAAATGTTCACCGGCATCGTTGAGGAGTTGGGTGAGGTCACGAGCCTCATCGACGGGGGCGGCGATTCGGCGGTCATCGCCGTCCGCGGCCCGCTGGTCACGTCCGACGCCCGTCACGGCGACTCGATCTCGGTCAACGGCGTCTGCCTGACCGTGATCGACAACGAGAACGGCGTCTTTACCGCCGACGTCATGGGCGAGACGCTGCGGCGTTCCTCGCTCGGCGCGCTGCGGGTCGGCAGTGAGGTCAACCTCGAACGGGCGGCGCTGGCCGGCAGCCGTCTCGGTGGCCACCTGGTGCAGGGGCACGTCGACGGAGTCGGCCGGCTGCAAAGCCGCGAGCCGGCCGGTGAGTGGGAAGTCCTGCGCTTCGAGCTTCCGGAGGCTTTGCGGAAGTACGTCGTGGAAAAGGGATCGATCACCGTCGACGGTGTCTCCCTGACCGTCATGGCCGTGGACGACGAATCGTTCAGTGTCGGCCTCATCCCGACGACGTTGAAGATGACCGTGCTGGGCAGCAAGGCGGTCGGGGACCCGGTCAACCTCGAGGTCGACGTGATCGCCAAGTACGTCGAGAAGATGCTGGGGGCCCGCAATGTATGACGACATCGAGAAGGCGGTCGACGCCATCAAGGCGGGCCGGGCCGTGATCGTGGTCGACGACGAGAACCGCGAGAACGAGGGCGACCTGATCTTCGCGGCCGAGCTGGCCACGCCGGAGCTGGTCGCGTTCATGGTCCGTTACACGTCGGGCTACATCTGCGTGCCGCTGCCCGAGGGCGAGGCCGACCGGCTCGAGCTGCCGCCGATGTACCACACCAACCAGGACCAGCGGGGTACGGCGTACGCCGTGACCGTGGACGCCCGCAGCGGCGTCTCCACCGGCATCTCGGCCGCCGACCGCGCCCACACCATCCGTCTGCTGGCCTCGGCCGACACCCAGCCGACCGACCTGTCCCGCCCCGGGCACGTGGTGCCGCTGCGGGCCAAGGCGGGCGGCGTGCTGCGCCGGGCCGGTCACACCGAGGCCGCGATCGACCTGGCCGTGATGGCCGGGCTGCGTCCGGCCGGCGTGCTCTGCGAGATGGTCAACGACGACGGCACCATGCAGCGCCGCCCCGACCTGGAGAAGTTCGCGGTCGAGCACGACCTGGTGCTGATTTCGATCGCCGACCTGATCGCGTACCGCCGGCGCACCGAGAAGCAGGTCGAGCGGGTCGTCGAGACCCGGCTGCCGATCGAGCAGGGCGAGTTCACCGCGGTCGGCTACCGGGCCGAGGTGGACGGCGGCGAGCACGTCGCGCTGGTCTTCGGCGAGATCGGCGACGGCGAGGACGTGCTGGTCCGGGTGCACTCGGAGTGCCTGACCGGGGATGTCTTCGGCTCGCACCGCTGCGACTGCGGCCCACAGCTCGACGCCGCCCTGGAGCGGGTCGCCGCGGCCGGCCGCGGGGTCGTGCTCTACATGCGCGGGCACGAGGGCCGGGGGATCGGCCTGCTGCACAAGCTGCAGGCCTACCAGCTGCAGGACCGCGGTTTCGACACGGTCGACGCGAATCTCGAGCTCGGCCTGCCGGCCGACGCGCGCGACTACGGCACCGGCGCGCAGATCCTGTACGACCTGGGCGTGCGGTCGATGCGGCTGCTGACCAACAACCCGGACAAGCGGGCCGGCCTCGAGGGGTACGGCCTGACGGTGCTCGGCCGCGAGGCGCTGCCGGTGCGGATACACCCGGAGAACGTGCGCTACCTGCGGACCAAACGGGACCGGATGGGGCATCTGTTCGAGGCATTGGGCTGATTTTTCCAGCCTTCAAGGCAAAACTGCTTTCAAAGGGGGCAACATGGCCGGCTTCGGTGATCCACACATGCTTCCCGTCGACGCGTCCGGGCTGCGGCTCGGCATTGTCGGCTCGCGATGGCACGCGGACCTGGTCGATCACATGATCGAGCGGGCCCAGGTAGCGGCCAAGGAGTGCGGTGTGACCGACGTCTACGTCACCCGGGTGGCGGGCTCGGTCGAGCTGCCGGTCGTCGTGCAGGCGCTCGCCCGCAAATACGACGCGGTGATCGCGCTGGGCGTCGTGATCAAGGGGGAGACCCAGCACTTCGAGTACGTCTGCGATTCGGTGACCACCGGCCTGACCCGGGTCGCCCTCGACGAAGGCACCCCGGTCGGCCACGGCGTGCTGACGGTGCACAGCCTCGGCCAGGCCCGCGATCGCGCGGGCCTGGAGGATTCGATCGAGGACAAGGGCTGGACGACCACCGTCGCCGTGCTCGACGCGGCGCTCGCGCTGCGCGCGGTCAACAGCTGAGCTGCGGAACCCTGGTTTTCGCACGTCGGCCGGCGGTCGGGCGGCAGCGTCGCGGGGGAACAGGCCCGGTGGCCGAAGGCGGCCGGTCCGGGATCCCTCGTGGGGTGGGGCCTGGTTGCCGGGTGGCGCGGGGGAGTGGATTCCGTGCGGGCCGGTCGGCCGGATTGCCGGAAGGCATCCGACCGGCCGCCTGATTACAGGCGTCCCGCTTCGATGATGCGGGCCAGGAACTGCCGGGTGCGGGCCTCCACCGGGTCGCCGAGCACCTGCTCGGGCGGGCCCTGCTCGAGCACGCGGCCGGCGTCCAGGAAGGCGACCCGGTCGGCGACCTGACGGGCGAAGCCCATCTCGTGGGTGGCCAGCACCATCGTCATGCCGTCGCCCTTGAGGTCGCGGATCATCGTGAGCACCTCGCCGACCAGTTCCGGGTCGAGCGCCGACGTGACCTCGTCGAGCAGCAGCAGGCGTGGGCTGTTGACCAGCGCCCGCACGATGGCCACGCGCTGCTGCTGGCCGCCGGAGAGCCGGTCCGGGTAGCTGCCGGCCTTGTCGGCCAGGCCGACGCGCGACAGCCATTGCATGGCTTGCTCGTGTGCCTCCGCGTGCGCTTTCCTGTGTACGCGCAGGGGCGCGAGCGTGATGTTCTGCAGCACGGTCATGTGCGGGAACAGGTTGTACGACTGGAAGACCAGCCCGATCTTCTGGCGCACCCGGTCGGCGTCGGCCCGGGGGTCGGTGATGTCCTGGCCGTCGAGCCGGATCACCCCGTCGTCGATCTCGGTCAGCAGGTTGATGCAGCGCAGGAGCGTGGACTTGCCGGAGCCCGAGGCGCCGATCAGCGCCACCACCTCGTGCTCGCCGACGTCGAGCGACAGGTCGTCGAGCACCACCGACGGGCCGAAGACCTTGCGGACGTGTGTGGTCTGCAGCACCTAGGCCCCCGCGTTCTGGCGGCGGGCCGCCCGGAGCGTGACCGCGTCGGTGACCGCGATCAGCGGCAGCGCCAGCAGCACGAACAGCACGGCGGCCACGATGTAGGGCGTGTAGTTGAAGTGCTCCGCGGTGGTGATCTGGGCCGCCCGCACCGCGTCGACCGGCCCGGCCAGGGAGACCAGGCCGACGTCCTTCTGCAGGGCCACGGTGTCGTTGAGCAGCGGCGGGGCCACCCGGCGGATCGCCTGCGGCAGCACCACGTGGCGCATGGTCTGCCGGTAGGTGAGGCCCAGCGACCGGGCGGCGGCCAGCTGGCTGGGATGCACCGACTCGATGCCGGCGCGGAACACCTCGGCCAGATAGGCCCCGTACGTGACCACCAGTGCCGCGCCGCCGAGGACGTACACGTTCGGCGTGCCCTGCAGGCGCAGGCCGGGCACTCCGAACGCGAACAGGTAGATCACGATGATCAGCGGTACGCCCCGGAAGCCGTACGTGTAGGCCGTGGCCAGTGCCCGCACCGGGAAGAACACCGGCCCCCGCAGCGTGCGCAGCACGGCGATGAACAGCCCCAGCACGAGGGCCAGCGCGGCGCAGACGACGAGCATCCGGATGTTGAGCCAGAGCCCCTCGAGCACCGGCACGAACGATGCCTTGGCCACGCTCCAGCTGAAGAACGACGTGCGCACGCGATCCCAGCCCGGCGAGCCGGTGATGCCGAAGTAGATCGCGACGCCGACCACGAGCGTCGAGAAGGCCGCGATCAGCACCGAGCGGACCGTCTGCCGTTGCCGGTAGGCGGCCCGCCCGAGCTGGATCTCGCTGGGGTGATAGGTGCCCGTGCTCACTGGAGTTCGGGGGCTCCGCCCGTGCTCGCCAGCCAGGTCTTCTCCAGCACGGCCAGGGTGCCGTCGTTGCGCAGGGTGTCGACCGCCTTGCTGACGCAGGCGGTCAGCGGGGAGTCCTTGTCGAGCACCAGGCCGAACTGCTCGGGCACGCCGATCTGGGGCAGCTGGCCGACGATCACGCCATTGTCGAGCTGCGCCCCGGTCATGTAGAACGCGGTCGGCAGGTCGACCACGATGCCGTCGACGGTGCCGTTCTTGAGAGCGGCCAGCGCGTCGTCGTTGTTGTTGAAGACCTGCGGCCGGCCGTTCGGCTTGATCAGGTCGGTGATGGCCTGGTAGCTGGTGGTCCCGACCTGGGCGCCGAGCTTCGCGGTCTTGAGCTCGGCGATCGACTTCGCGCCGGAGATCTTGGAGCCCTTCGTCGTGATCACGGTCTGCCGCACGAGGTAGTACGGCGACGAGAAGTCCACCGCGGTACGCCGTTCGGGTGTAATGGAGAACTCGTTGATGTCGAAGTCGAACTTTTTCGGGCCCGGGGCGATGGCGTTGTTGAAGGTCACAGAGACCCAGGTCACGTTCGCGGCGGGATATCCCAGGCGCTCGGCGACCTGGTAGGCGACGGCACTCTCGAAGCCCTTGCCGTTGCTCGGCTTGTTGTCGCTGAACCAGGGCTCGTACGCGGGGGTGTCGGTGCCGACGGTGAGCTTGCCGGCCGTCTTGGTTCCAAGCGCGCCAGCTGGGCAGATGTCCGTGGAGGCGCTCGCGGATGCGCCGGCCGAGGCTGAATCGTCGGCGGGCGCGCAGCCCGCCGCCGCCGTCAGCAGCAGCGCCGCCGCGCCGGCTGAGATGAGGGTGTTTCGGCTGACCATGAACGGGAGCCTAGGGCACGTCCCACCTGCTGGGGCCGTTCGTCGTCATCCCGTGATGAGTTGCCACAATGGCTCTCCGTGAAGACGTTCGAAGAGCTGTTCGCCGAGTTGCAGATCAAGGCGGCCGACAAACCCCCGGGTTCGTCGACCGTCGCGGCGCTGGAGCGCGGGGTCCACTTCATCGGTAAGAAGGTCGTCGAGGAGGCGGCCGAGTCGTGGATGGCCGCGGAGCACGAGGGGCCCGAGCGGGCCGCCGAGGAGATCTCCCAGCTGCTCTACCAGGCCCA
>DASWRZ010000465.1:0-2063 GCA_036402935.1 Actinoplanes sp. | reverse complement strand
GATCCGCGAGGCGGTCACCCGGGCGGTCGACGAACTGGGGTACGTCCCCAACCAGGCCGCCCGCAGCCTGGTGACCCAGCGGACCGAGTCGATCGCGCTGATCCTGCCGGAGACGGCCAACCGGGTCTTCTCCGACGACCTCTTCTTCCCGGCGATCATCCGGGGCGTCAGCGTCGAACTGGAGGCCGCCGACAAGCAGCTGGTGCTGATGATGGCCGGGTCGGCGGCCAGCCACGACCGCGTCGAACGCTATGCGGTCTCCGGCCACGTCGACGGCGTCATGTTCGCCTCGATGCACGGCGCCGACCCGCTGCCCGGCACGCTCACCCGCCTCGGCATCCCGGTCATCTGCAGCGGCCGCCCGATCGGCGAGTCCGAGGTGCCCTATGTGGACGTCGACCACTTCGGCGGCGTCTGCCGGGCCGTGCAGCACCTGGTCGACAGCGGCCGTCGCCGGATCGCCACGATCGCCGGCCCGCAGGACATGGTCGCCGGCATCGACCGGCTGGCCGGCTATCGCACCACCCTGCAATCGGCCGGCCTGGCACCGCACGAGGCGGTCGGTGACTTCACCCGCGAATCGGGCATCCAGGCGATGCGTTCGTTGCTCGAGCTCGATCCGGGGTTGGACGCGGTCTTCGCGGCCTCCGACATGATGGCTCACGGGGCCCTGCTCGCCCTCAAGGACGCCGGCCGTCGCGTCCCGTCCGACGTGGCCGTGATCGGCTTCGACGACTTCGACATCTCGCGCTACAGCGAGCCCCCGCTGACCACGGTCCGCCAGCCGATCGCCGACATGGGCCGCACGATGGCCCGCCAACTGCTCGGCTTCATCAACGGCGCGGCCGACCTGCCCATCTCGGTGGTCCTCCCGACCGAACTCGTGGTGCGCGGGTCGGCCTAGGGGTCCGGCAGTCTTTCCACCGTGATCAGGTTGGGAAGGATGCGCCTAGAGCGGCTGCAGGGTCACGATGTCGATCGGGTGGCCGAGGACGCGGCGGGAGAGCAGCGTGGCACCGGCGATCGCGGCCGGCATCAGCAGGATCGCGCCGAGCGGGATCAGGAAGCAGAGGAAGACCGCCACCCCGAAACCGAGCGCGGCCGGCCGGTTGGCGCGCAGCACCCGCCGCCGGTCGCGCAGCCGCTGACCTCGCCGCTGGAAGGGCGCCCCGGTCAGCTCGACCGTGAGCAGCCAGCCGCCGACCAGCGCCCCCAGGACCGGCGAGACGATCTGGCCGACGACCGGGATCAGGCCGAGCAGGAACAGCGGGATGCCGGCCAGGATCGACAGGGTGATCAGCCGGATCGAGTCGACCACGCTGCGGCCCAGGGAACGCCAGAAACCGACCTCGACCTGGTCCGGCACGCCGCCGTAACGGCGCTCGACCAGCTCCGAGATGCGCTCGTAGAACGGGTCGCCGATGGCCAGCGTGACGGCGGTGAAGGCCAGTATGCCGAGCAGCACCGCCACACCGACGATCGCGATGCCGGCCAGCACCTCGAGCAGGTCACGCAAGCCGTTGGCCCAGCCGTCGGCGAAGCCGGTCGAGAAGCGGGCCAGGTCGGGCACGAACCGGATCAGGAAGATCAGGGCGATGACGTAGAGGATGCCCGCGAGCAGCGCCGGCAGCAGGCCCAT
The DNA here is from genome assembly GCA_036402935.1 of Actinoplanes sp. Taxonomy (GTDB): domain Bacteria; phylum Actinomycetota; class Actinomycetes; order Mycobacteriales; family Micromonosporaceae; genus Actinoplanes. Next base: position 424 of record DASWRZ010000465.1, on the reverse strand, counting down.
CGCGAGCAGACGGGGGCTGCGCAGCACCAGCTCGAGGCCGCGGCCGAGAAGGCTCGCCCCGGCGAAGAACTGGCGCACGGCGCCGAGCGGCTTGGCCGCGTTCTGGTCCACGACCCGCGAGCTTAGAGGCCTTCCTCAACGTCCGCATGTCGCTGTGGACGGTGGCCGGAAAATGTCGGACCCAGGTGGTCTACTCGGTCCCCACCCAGTGCCGGGGTGGGGGCGGTTCGGGGGCCGGCGCCGTAGCAGGATCGGAAGTCAGCGGCCGGTCCGGAAGTCAGCGGCCGGCCCAGTGGAAGCGCCGGTCGGGGCCGTCGGAGTCGGTCGGCGACGGGGAAGCGCCGGCCGACGGGGTCGCGCTGGGATTGTCCGGCTCGGTGGGTGTGGGGACGGGCGGGAGGGTCAGCGGCGGCAACGGGCCTTC
>DASWRZ010000464.1:0-19685 GCA_036402935.1 Actinoplanes sp. | reverse complement strand
CGCTACTGGGTGACCGAGATGCACGTCGACGGGTTCCGGTTCGACCTCGCCTCGACCCTGGCCCGCGAGTTCTACGACGTCGACCGGCTGTCCACGTTCTTCGAGGTGGTGCAGCAGGACCCGGTGGTCGGCCAGGTCAAGTTGATCGCCGAGCCGTGGGACGTCGGGCCGGGCGGCTACCAGGTCGGCAACTTCCCGCCCAACTGGACCGAGTGGAACGGCAAATACCGGGACACCGTGCGCGACTTCTGGCGCGGCGAGCCGGCCACGCTGGCCGAGTTCGCCTCCCGCATCACCGGCTCGGCCGACCTCTACCAGGACGACGGGCGCAAGCCGTTCCACTCGATCAACTTCGTGACCGCGCACGACGGGTTCACGCTCAACGACCTGGTCTCGTACAACGACAAGCACAACGAGGCCAACGGCGAGGAGAACCGCGACGGCGAGAGCTACAACCGGTCGTGGAACTGCGGCATCGAGGGCCCGACGTCCGATCGAAAGGTGCTTGAGCTGCGGTCCAAGCAGCGGCGCAACTTCCTGGCCACGCTGATGCTCAGCCAGGGCGTGCCGATGATCTCGCACGGCGACGAGCTCGGACGCACCCAGCAGGGCAACAACAACGCGTACTGCCAGGACGACGAGATCTCCTGGATCGACTGGGGCGAGGCCGACGAGCACCTGCTCGAGTTCACCCGCAAGCTGACCGCGTTCCGGCACCGGCACCAGGTGTTCCAGCGCCGGCGGTTCTTCACCGGCCTGCCGGTGACCGCGCGCGGCGGCGGCGACCCGCTGCCCGACCTGGAGTGGTTCACCCCCGACGGACGGCAGATGGCGGGTGACGACTGGGGCAACGACTTCGGCCGGGCGGTCGCGCTCTTCGTCAACGGCGAGGGCATCCGCGAGCGCGGCCAGTACGGCCAGCGCCACGTCGACAGCTCGTTCCTGCTGTTCTTCAACGCGCACGACGCGCCCATCGAATTCGCCACCCCGCCGGCTGAATACGGAGAAAAGTGGGAAAAGGTCATCGAGACGGCGGAGCCGTCCCCGGATCGCCCGTCGGTCGTCGAGACCGGCAGCAAGATCTGGGTGCCCGATCGGTCACTCATCGTGTTGGACAGGACGGTCTGAAATGCCCCCATCCGGCCAGCCCTCCGGAACCTATCGAGTCCAGGTGCGCCCCGAGTTCCCGTTGTCCGCCACCGCCGCGCTCGCCGACTACCTGGCCGATCTCGGGGTGAGCCACCTTTACACCAGCCCGCTGCTGGCGGCGGCTCCCGGTTCCAGCCACGGCTACGACGTCGTCGACCACACCAAGGCCAATCCCGAGCTGGGCGGCGAGGAAGGCCGTCTCGCCCTCAAGGGCGCCCTCGACGCGGCCGGCCTGGGCCTGGTCCTCGACATCGTGCCCAACCACGCCGGGGTGGGGGTGCCGGCCGCCAACCCCACCTGGTGGGACGTCCTCAAGTACGGGACCGAGTCCAAGTACGCGAACTTCTACGACATCGACTGGTCACGCGGCCGGATTCTGATTCCCGTGCTGGCCGACTCGCCGGACGCGCTCGACGACCTGCGGGTCGAGGGCGGCGAGCTGCGCTACTACGACAAGCGCTACCCGATCGCCGACGGCACCGGTGAGGGCGCGGCCCGCGAGGTGCACGACCGGCAGCACTACGAGCTGGTCAACTGGACCCGGGGCGACTCGGAGCTCAACTACCGCCGGTTCTTCGCCATCGTCGACCTGGCCGGGCTGCGGGTCGAAGATCCGGAGGTCTTCGAGGCCACCCACGCCGAGATCCTGCGGTGGTACGCGGAGGGCGCCGTGCAGGGCATCCGCGTCGACCACCCGGACGGCCTGCGGGCCCCGGGCGAATACCTCGAACGCCTGCACGACGCGGCCCCCGACGCCTGGCTGGTCGTCGAGAAGATCCTCGAACCGGGGGAGGAGCCGCCGCCCTGGCCGGTCGACGGCACTACGGGCTACGACGCGCTGGCCGAGGTCTGCGGGGTCTTCGTCGACCCGAGCACCGAAGCGTTCTTCGACACCCTCGACCATCACCTGACCGGCGGCGAGACCTCCTGGCAGGACCTCGTCCACCAGACCAAATACACGTTGGCGACGACCCAGTTGGCAGCGGAGCTGCAACGGATGGCTCACCTCGTACCGGAAATCGAGGCCGCGCCGAAGGCGCTGGCCGAGCTGGCCGCGTGTTTTCCGGTTTATCGCTCATATCTGCCTTTCGGGGCACGACATCTCGCGCGGGCCCGGTCCGAGGCCGGCCGGCGGCGCCCCGGGCTGATCGTGGAGCTCGACCAGCTGACCGCACGGTTGCGGCAGCCGTCGGACGAGCTCGCCCAGCGGTTTCAGCAATACACGGGTGCGGTGATGGCCAAGGGCGTGGAGGACACGGCGTTCTATCGCTGGACGCGGTTCACCGCCCGCAACGAGGTCGGCTGCGACCCGTGCGACTTCGGCGTCACCCCGGACGAGTTCCACGACGCGATGGAGTCGCGGCAGCGCAGCCGGCCGCGGTCGATGACCACCCTCTCCACCCACGACACCAAGCGCAGCGAGGACGTGCGGGCCCGGCTCGCGGTGCTCGCCGAGGTGCCGGGGGACTGGACCGAGGTGGTGCGCCGCTGGGTCCGGATCGCTCCGCTCCCGGACCCGGCGCTGGCCCACCTGATCTGGCAGGCCGCGGTGGGTGCCTGGCCGATCTCCCGGGAACGGCTTCAGGCGTACGCGGTGAAGGCCGCACGCGAGAGCGGCGCCGGCACCAACTGGTTGCACCCGGACGAGCGCTTCGAGGCCCGGCTGGCCCGGATGGTCGATCGGATCTACGACGATCCGGCCCTGCACCGCGACCTGAGCGACTTCGCCGCCTCGATCACCGCGCCCGGGTGGTCCAACGCGCTCGGGCAGAAGCTGGTGCAGCTGACCATGCCCGGGGTACCCGACGTCTACCAGGGCACCGAACTGTGGGACCACTCGCTGGTCGACCCGGACAACCGGCGGCCGGTCGACTTCTCCCTGCGTCGCGCTCTGCTCGCGCGGATCGACGACGGGTGGCTGCCGCCGATCGACGACAGCGGCGCGGCGAAGCTGCTGGTCACCTCGCGCACCATGCGGCTGCGCCGGCAGCGGCCGGAGATCTTCTCGTCCTATCGGCCGGTGTTCGCCGAGGGGCACGTGGGGGAACACGTGCTCGCCTTCGACCGGGGCGGCGTGGTGACGGTCGCCGTCCGGTTGCCGGTCGGATTGTCACGGCACGGAGGGTGGGGGGACACCACGTTGTCACTCGACGGACACAGTTGGACGGAAGTGTTCACGAACACGAGCTACGGGGGGAACCGGCTGTCGATGGCCGAGCTTCTGCACGCGTACCCGGTCGCCCTGCTGGTGAAAGAACAATGACGATCTTCGAAGTCTGGGCCCCGGAGAAGACGGTCAAGCTGCGGCTATCGGGTTCGGCGGCCTCGTTGGGTGCGGCGGGTTCCGCGGGCTCGTTGGGTGCGGTGGACTCGGTGGGGGAGGACCGCGAGATGGAACGCGGCGACGACGGCTGGTGGCGCCTCGACGTGCCGTCCGCCGGTCCCGGCACCGACTACGCGTACGTCCTGCCGGATGGTGACAACGGGCTACCCGATCCCCGCTCGCAGTGGCAGCCTCAGGGGGTGCACGGGCCGAGCCGGGTATACGACCAGTCGGCGTTCGCCTGGGCGGATTCTTCTTGGACGGGCCGACAGTTGCCCGGTTCTGTCCTCTATGAGCTTCATGTCGGGACATTTACCCCAGCGGGGACCTTCGACGCGGCCATTGCTCATCTGGACCACCTCGTGTCGCTCGGCGTCGACATGGTCGAACTGCTGCCGGTCAACTCGTTCAACGGCGAATACAACTGGGGCTACGACGGCGTCGGCTGGTACGCGCCGCACGAGGTCTACGGCGGCCCGGACGGGCTGAAGCGCTTCGTCGACGCGGCCCACGGCCGGGGCATCGGCGTCGTCCTCGACGTCGTCTACAACCACTTCGGGCCGTCGGGCGCGTACGCCCCCTCGTTCGCGCCCTACCTGTCGACCGCCGGATCCAACCCGTGGGGGGCCTCGGTCAACCTGGACGGGCCGCAGTCGGACGAGGTGCGCCGCTACATCATCGACAACGTCCTGATGTGGCTGCGGGACTACCACGTCGACGGGCTGCGGCTCGACGCGGTGCACGCGCTGGTCGACCACTCCGCGATCAACCTGCTCGAGCAGATGGCCGTCGAGGTGGAGACGCTGTCGGTGTCGGTGGGCCGGCCGCTCTCGCTGATCGCCGAGTCGGACCTGAACGATCCCCGGCTGATCACCCCGCGCGAGGCCGGGGGCCTGGGACTTCAGGCGCAGTGGGACGACGACGTGCACCACGCGCTGCACACCCTGCTGACCGGCGAACGGCAGGGATATTACGGCGATTTCGGCTCCCTCTCGTGCCTCCAGACCGTGCTGGAAGGGGCGTTCTACCACGCCGACACGTGGTCCAGCTTCCGGCAGCGGCGGCACGGGCGGACGATCGACCGGTCGACGATCCCGGGGCATCGCTTCGTCGCCTACCTGCAAAATCACGACCAGATCGGCAACCGGGCGATCGGCGACCGCATCTCGGCGACGCTGTCGCCGGGGCTGCTCAAGGTCGGGGCCACGCTGCTGCTGACGTCACCGTTCACGCCGATGCTGTTCATGGGCGAGGAGTGGGCGGCGTCGAGCCCGTGGCAGTTCTTCACCAGCCACCCCGAGCCCGAGCTGGCGGCCGCGGTGCAGACCGGGCGGCGGCGCGAGTTCGCCGCTCACGGCTGGGCGTCGGAGGACGTACCCGACCCGCAGGATCCGGCGACCTTCGAACGGTCCAAGCTGGACTGGAACGAGCGGGACAAACCGGGCCACGCCGAGATCCTCGGCCTCTACCGCAAGCTGATCGCGTTGCGTCGCAGCCGCTCCGACCTGAGCAACCCGTGGCTCGACAAGGTCGAGGTCTGGCACGGCGACCAATATGTGGTGATGCGCCGGGGGCAGTGCGCGGTGGCGGCCAACCTGGCGGGGGTGCCGCAGACGGTGAGCTTGCGGGCGGTGCCGAGCAAGGTCCTGCTGGCGACGGAGCCGGGCGTGGTGCTGCAGCGCGACCGCGTCGACCTGCCGCCGGAGACGGCCGTGGTGGTCGCCTTCCGTTGACGGGCCGTGTCGCCCGGCCCGCCGCCTTTCGCTGACGGGCCGTGTGGCTCAGCCTGCTGCCTTCCGCCTGACGGGCCGTGTGGCTCAGCCTGCTGCCTTCCTCCTGACGAGCCGTGTGGCTCAGCCTGCTGCCCTTCGCCTGACGAGCCGTGTGGCTCAGCCTGCTGCCTTCCGCCTGACGAGCCGTGTGGCTCAGCCTGCTGCCTTCCGCCTGACGGGCCGTGTGGCTCAAGCCTGCTGCCTTTCGCTGACGCGCCGTGTCGGCCGACCCGCCGCCTCCCCCGCCCCTGTTGGGTGGGTGGACTCGATTGAAGCACCCGGGTCTGACATTTCTCTCCCTTCATCCACAGTCGGCGGTCAGTGGGATAAGGCACCGGGGTGGGGGATGGGTTCGGTCGTACTCGTACGCCACTATGGGCGGCATGGTGGGTCTGGGGAGGACGCTGCGGTCTGCGAGGGCGCTCGTGCGCCTGTCGCGCTTGCCGTCGCGTACGGGAAACGGCGCGCAAGCGGCGCTCCCGGCCCGCACCGCGGTGGTGAGGGGCGTGGATGGCTGAGTCGGTGCGGGGCCGGTTGCGTTGGCCGGTGCGGCGGCGGGAGGAAGCGACCGCGGAGGACATCGCGGCGCGGGACATCGCCCAGATGGAGGTGGCCGATCAGCTGCCGCCTCCGCCGCTCGAGCCGATGGAGATGGCCGAGCCGCCGCAGCGGTTCAACCTGGCGATCTTGAGGCTGGCCGGTCTCGGGCTGGCGCTCGTGCTGGCGTTGGCGCTGACGATGGTGAAGCTGTTCGTGGCCGGGCCGCCGTCGGTGGCTGAACTGCGGGCGCAGGCCGGCGTCAACTCGTGGACCACGCTGACCATCGGAGTGAAGGACGACCAGCCGGGCATCGCCTACTACGACCCGGGCACCGAGGAGTGCCGCAAACGGTCGCCCGCGGCCGCTTGTGGCACGTGGAGCGGGTTCGACATCGACATCGCCTACATGATCGCTGAGGATCTGGGCTTCCGGCGGCAGGAGGTCAAGTTCTACGCGATCGAGAGCGAGGACCGCGCGCGCATGCAGGCCACCGATCCGGCACACGACAATCAGCGGGTCCCGGTCAAGATGGTGATCGCCAGCTACAGCATCACCGCGGGCCGCGAGGCGATCGGCGCCCAGTTCTCCGACTCGTACTTCTACACCGAGCAGTCGGTGCTGACCCTGGCCGGCCATCCGAAGGTGTCCAGCCTCGAGGACCTGGCCGGGCAGCGGGTGTGCACGCTGTCCGCCTCGACCAGCCAGGACGAGCTCTCACCGAAGCAGACGCCGCCGCCGTACACGGTCATCGCCAAAAACAAGATCAGCCAATGTATTGCCGCGCTGCGGAGCAAAGGTTCGGACCGGGTCGACGCGGTCAGCACCGACGCCGCGATCCTGGCCGGATTCAAGAGCCAGAGTCCGAGCGAGTTCGCCCACTGGGATCTCGGGCTCGACGCGACGGAGAAGTGGGGAGTCAACGTCGGCGCCGACGACGCGCTGAAGACGTTGGTCGACGTGACGCTCTATCGCTCGTGGAAAGATCCGCACGACGACCGGTGGGAACTGGCCTGGCTGCACAATGTGCAGCCCGAGATCGGCAAGAACCTGCCGACCCCGATCGCCGAGGCCGATCAGCCGCCGGTGAAGCGTCCGCCCGTACGCAAACTGCCGTGGGAGGACAGCCTCCCGTGACCGACATCTTCGTCAAGGGCGCGCCGGCGCCGCCGCGGCGGCGCCGGGCCCAGCTCAACTGGATGTTCACCGTGCTGCCGGCGTTCCCGCTGGTGCTGCTCGTGCTCCGCCTCTGGTACCTGAGCCGCCAGGACCTGCCCACGATGCTGCTGCTGGTGCAGTACATCAGCCCGCTCGGCATGATCAGCGCGCTCTTCATCACGCTGGTCTGGACCGTGCCCGCGGTCATCCTGGTGCTGCGGTCGCTCGGCGGCATCCTGCTGGTCAGCGCGCCCGAACAGGCCGGCCGTTCGATGCTGGCGGTGAGCGCGCTGCGGATGCCCGACTGGGTCGTCGTGCTCGCCGGGGTGCTGGCCGCCTTCACGTGGCAGCTGCGCCTGCTGCCCACGCTCGCCATGCTGGTCGTCTCGATTCTCGGGCTGACCGCCGTGCAGCGCTTCCGGGCCGGCCGCTGGATCATGCTGTGGGTCACGGTCGGGGTGCCGGTGCTGATCGGCCTGCTCATCCTGGCCTTCGTGTGGCCGGGCATCGAGACCGCGGTCCGCGACCAGGAGGTGGCGACCGCCCTGCTGCTCGGCGTTCCGCCGCTGCTCGGGCCGCTGATGACCGGGCCCGTGCCGGCGTGGTCGGCCCGGCTGGTCACGCACTGGCCGGCGGTCACCGCCGCGATGGTCGCCCCGTTCGTGATCGGTGTGGTCTTCCTGCGCGCGCCGGTGCTGCCGGACAGCGCGGTCGAGGTCGGCCCGGTCGGCGGCGCCGTGCAGGTGATGCGCGGCCAGCTGGTGGCGGTCGACGACAACTCGACGACCATCCTGCGGGGCGACGGCGAGGTGTCCTTCATCCCGAACGGTCAGGTGCGCTCCCGCATCCTCTGCCCGTCGGTCAAAGAGGCACCCGACAGCAAGGTCTCCGTACGCGGCTGGGCGGTCGACGACTCCGCACTGTCCTGGGTCGCACCGACACGCCCGGTTACCGAGGTCGATCCGCGCTGCCTCGGGCGCCCGCTGGATCCGCGGTGACAACGTTTTCCACCTGCCCTTTTGCGGTTTTCCGCCGGCACTTCCGCGACGCGCCGCCTACCGCGTGCAGACAGGAGAACGGCGATCTGGGAAGCTGCACGCCATGACCTTGCACCTCCGGTGGGCGGCCGTCACCGATCAAGGACATGTCCGCAGCAACAACGAGGACTGTTACTACGCCGGCGACCGCCTGCTCGTCGTCGCCGACGGGATGGGCGGTATGGCCGCCGGCGACCTGGCCAGCCGCCTCGCCATCGACGCCATGAGCGTGCTCGACGTCCCGATCGACAACGAGCACCAGATGGATGCGCTGCACAAGGCTCTCGAGCTCGCGAACGGCCGGATCGCCGAGACCGTCCTCGCCGACAACTCGTTGCAGGGCATGGGCACGACGCTGACCGGCATGATCTTCTCCGGCACCCGGGCGGCGATGGCGCACGTCGGTGACTCGCGGGCCTACCTGCTGCGCGACGGCCGGCTCAACCAGCTGACCAAGGACGACACGTACGTCCAGATGCTGGTCGACCAGGGACTGATCCAGCCGGACGAGGCGGCCAGCCATCCGCGCCGGTCGGTGGTCACCCGGGTGCTGCAGGGCGAGCCGGTCAGCCCGGCGTACGTGATCGTCGAGCCCGAGGTCGGCGACCGCTGGCTGCTGTGCAGCGACGGTCTCACCGCGGTCGTCACCAACGAGACGATCGAGCAGGAGATGATCGAGGCGCCCGATCCCAAGGCGTGCGCCGAGCGGTTGATCGATCTCGCGCTGCGCGGAGGCGGCCCCGACAACATCACGGTGATCGTCGCCGATCTGGTCGCCGGCGAGTAACTGCCGGCCTCGACCTGCGGTACGTTACGACAGGTCTCGGCTGCGGGTGGTGATGATGACGGCGCGACTGTTCATCACGCTGACGCTCGTCCTGGGTGCGGTGGCTCTCGGGGAGCTGGTCGCGCCGGGTGGGCGACGGCTGTACGACGACGTCGCGCAGATGATCGCCGGCGGGGTCGCGGCCTGGGTGTGCCTGATGGCGGCCCGCGGCCGCACGGGGGTGCAGCGACACTGGCGGCTCCTCGGCGCGATCGGGTTGGCCGGCTGGGTGGCGGTGCGCCTCTGGTGGGCCGTGCAGGATCTGGCGCGGCCCGACCGCCCGGGCACCTCGGTCGGCGACATCGGCTTCCTGATCCTGCCGGTCTGCCTGTTCATCGGCCTGCTCGGCGCCGTGCACACCCGGCCCCGGCCGGTGCCCACCTCGCCCCGGCGTGACCAGCTGGCGCTCGTCCTCGACAGCGTGCTGATCACCGGGTCGCTGCTGGCGTTCTGCTGGTCGGTGCTGCCGGTCCATCTGCTGAAGCCGGCCTCCGGCACGGTCTGGGTGGCCGTCGCCTATCCGATCGCCGACCTGCTTCTGATCACCATGGTCGTGCTGCTGCTGGCGACCCGGCCCGACTCGCGGGCCGGCCGGCGGCCGCTCTATCTGATCGGACTGGCGATCATCTCGTTCGGGGTGACCGACACCTACCGTCTGATGTGTCTCGGCCAGGGCCCGCTGTCGCAGTTCGAGTCGGCGGGCTACCTGCTCGGGCCCGCCTTCATCCTGCTCGCCGCGGCCAGCCCGGCTCTCAACGGCCCGGCCCAGGAGATCTCGCCGCAGCGCGACTGGCTGCACCTGCTCCTGCCGTATGTGCCCGTCACCGCGACCGGCGTGGTCATCGGCATCAGCACCGGAGCCGGCAACCGGCTGACACCCTTCGAGGCCTACCTCGGGTGGCTCGGCCTCGGCCTGGTCGTGGCCCGTCAGATGTTCACGATCGTCGACAACACGGTGCTGCTCGACCGGGTCTCCGAAGGTCAGCAGCGGCTCCACCACCAGGCCTACCACGACTCGCTGACCGGGCTGGCCAACCGGGCGATGTTCCGGGAACGCCTCGTGCTCGCGCTCGACGCCCACCGGCACCGCGACCAGCCGCTGGCCGTCCTCTTCGCCGACCTCGACGACTTCAAGCTCATCAACGACAGCTTCGGGCACGCGATGGGCGACCGGGTGCTGCGGGCCATCGCCGACCGTACGATCGCCTGCGTCGGCCCCGACGACCTGGTCGCCCGGCTGGGCGGCGACGAGTTCGCGGTGCTGCTCGACCCGTCGTCGGCCGGCGAGGCCGAAGAGATCGGCCACCGCATCCTGGCCGAGTTACGCGAGCCGTTCCTCATCGACGGGCACGCCATCGGGGTCGGCGCCAGCATCGGCCTGGTCGTGCCCGAGCGCGGTGAGCCGCTCTCGGCCGACGCGCTGCTGCGGCGGGCCGACGCCGCGATGTATTCCAGCAAGCGCCGCGGCAAGGGCGCGCTGGCCCGCTACGCCGGCTCGAACGACGGCGGCCCCAACGCCGACCTGCCCCACCTGCTCGCCCAGGCACTGGCCGGAGGCAGCCCGGCGGCGTCCGGCTTCGAGGTCTTCTACCAGCCGATCGTCCGCTTCACCGACGGCGCGACGGTCGCCGTCGAGGCGCTGGTCCGCTGGACCGACCCGGTGGCGGGCGCGGTCCACCCCGACGTCTTCGTCACGGTCGCCGAACGCACCGGCCTCGTCGTCGCGATCGACGACTTCGTCCTCGACCAGGCCTGCGCCGACATCGTCGTCCTCGAGTCGATCTACGGCCGCCCGATCGACGTGCACGTCAACGTCTCGGCGGCCCGGCTCGGCCAGGAGGGCCTCGAGGAGACGGTGTTCGCCGCCCTCGCCCGGCACAAGGTGCCGCCGGGCCGGCTGGTCGTCGAGATCACCGAAACCCGGCGCATTCCCGACCTTCCGAGGGCGGCCGCGGTCGCGGCTCGCTTGCGCTCCCAGGGCGTACGCGTCGCCCTGGACGACTTCGGCAGTGGATTCAACGCACTGGCCCAACTCCATTCGCTGCCGGTCGACATCGTGAAACTCGACTCGACGCTGACCGATGTGGACGTCGCCCCCGAACGGGCGGCCGCCGTGTGCCGCTCGATCCTGGCCATCTGCGCCGAGCTGAAAATCGTCGTGGTCGCCGAGGGCATCGAGACGCCGGCGCGGGCCGCGGCACTGGCCGAGCTGGGCTGCCCCATGGGGCAGGGCTACCTCTTCGGCCAGCCGGGCCCCCTCACCCGCCTGACCTCACCCGCCAAGATTCCGTCCCAGCCGACGCCTCTCGAATCTCAGAACTTGGGCAGATAGCGGGTCCGCGACCCGAACGTCTCGTCGTGCAGCTGCACGAAGGCGAGCTGCGGGATCTCGGGTGCGAGCCGCTCGAAGAGGTGGCGGGCGACCAGCTCGAAGGTCGGACGGAACTCGAACAGGTCGGTCCAGGCGCGGGTCGCGAGGTCGCCGCACGCCCGGTCGACCAGGTCGGCAGCGGCGTCGGTGTCGAAGTAGCGGCCCAGCCGGTCGAGCTGGTCGTCCTCGAAGGCGACCCCGACGGTCACGGTGAGGTCGACGGCGGCGCCCGGCTCGAGGCGTGACTTTCCGCTGGTGGGAAGGCCTTGTCGGATCCGGAGCCGGCGGTCGACCTCGACGACGAAGCTCATGATGGGGGTCCTCCCGTGACAGGGCGTGCTTCTTCGAACCGAACCGAACCGAACCGAACCGAACCGAAGCGGCCGCGGCAGCGGTGGGGTCAGGCTGCGCCGCGTTGCCGGGCGGCTCGTGTTGCAACTGGGCCGAGTGACCTGGGCTGCGCGTAGTTGGTGTGGCCGGGCGGCCCGAGGTTGGCCGCGCTTGGGGGCGGGCTTGGAACCCGGGCTGAGACCGGGCTGAGACCGGGCTGGGGGCGGGGTTGAGACCGAGCTGGGGGCCGGGGTTGAGGCCGGGCTGGGGGCCGGGGTTGAGGCCGGGCTGGGGACCCGGGTTGGGGGTCGGCGCTGAGGCCGCGCTGGGGCCGACGGCCGGGGTTAGGGGTGGGCGTGAGGAGCCGGGGTTGGGGCTGGGCTGGGCCGGGGGTCGGGCTTGAAGGACCGGGCAGCTTGGGGGGCCGGCAGCTCGGGGCAGCCGGACGTCTGGCCCGTGGGCGGTTTCATCGGGAGCGGGGGTTGGTGCGGCGGGTGGGCTCGGCGGTGGTCGGATCTTCGGGCCACGGGTGTCGCGGGTAGCGGCCACGCAACTCGGCCCGCACCTGCGGGTAGCCCTGGGCCCAGAAAGAGGCGAGGTCGCGGGTCACGGCCACCGGACGCCCGGCCGGGGACAGCAGGTGCAGCAGCACCGGGACGCGGCCGTCGGCCAGCCGCGGGGCGTCACGCCAGCCGAAAGCCTCCTGCACCTTGACGGCCAGGACCGGGGCCTCGGGGTCGGCATAGTCGACCCGCACCCGGGACCCGCTCGGCACCGGCAGCCGCTCGGGCGCGACCTCGTCGAGCCGCCCCGCCACCGACCACGGCAGCAGACGCCGGAGGGCCGCGGTCACGTCGATCTTCGCCAGGTCGGACCGGCGGCGAGCGTGTGACAGGTCGAGCCAGTCTTCCGCTTGGTCAAGCAGGGCCTGGTCACCGACGTCGGGCCACGGGTCACCCATCGCGGCGTGGGCGAAGGCCAGCCGCTCCCGGAGCTCACTGGCGTTGCGCGACCAGCTGAGCAGGCTGAGGCCCTCGCGGCGGAGTCCGTCGAGGAGCGCGGCCTGCAGCCGGGCCGGATCGGGGTCGGCCAGCCGACGCTCGTTCAGGGTGATCGCACCCAGCCGCTCGACCGTGCGCGCGACGACGTCGCCGTCCCGCCAAGCGATCTCGGTCTCGGTGACCAACAGCGTGGCCGCGGCCTCGCGGGCGGCGCCCTCGTCGAGCGGCGCCGCGGCCCGGATGCGAGCGGTGCGCGCCCCGGCGGCCCGGTCGGCCGACGCCACGGCCAGCCAGTCCACACCGGCCAGCCCGGACCCCGCCGGCAACTCGGCGGCGGTGCCGCCGGCCATCAGATAGGACCGGCTCCCGGGCTCGCGAACGCGGGCGACCCGCTCCGGGTACGCCAGCCCGACCACCATCCCCGCCGCCAGATCATCGGTCAGCCAGCCACCAGTCGCCGCCAGCCGCCCGGCCCCGGCTGATTGCCCGGCCCCGGCTGATTGCCCGGCCCCGGCCGATTGCCCGGGCCGGGCTGAGTGCCCGGTGCTGGCCTTGGGCCGGCTGGTCGTGGGCTCGGTTTCCGTGCCTGCGTCGGCCGGTGACCTGTTCACCGCCGCTCGCAATCTGCCCGCGGCCTCGTCAGCCGGCCTGATCGGCTCGGGCGTCCGTCGGCTGGCGACTCGGGAGGTGGCGGCGTCGTCGACCGGCCCGGTGGGGTCGGGCGTCGGCTGGCCCGCGGTGGGGGTGTCGTCGGGCTCGGAGTCGAGGGCGGCGTCGGTGGCGGCCGGGATGGTGTCGTCGTCGGGGGAGCGGGTCAGGGCGGCCGTCAGGCGGCGGGTTTCGGAGCGCCAAGTGGCGTCGTTGGTGGAGCGGGCTCGGCGCCAGGCGGCCGGGAGGTCGTCGGGGGCGTTGCGGTCGTCGTCGAGGAGGGCGACGATCTCGGCGGCTCGGCGGGGGCCCACCAGGCGGGCGCCGTCGAGCAGGGCTCGGGCCAGGCGGGGGTGGAGGCCGGCGTCGGCGAGCGTGCGGCCGCGGGCGGTGATGCGGCCGTCGGCGTCGACGGCGCCCAGGTCGTGCAGGGTCGTTACGGCGGCTCGGAGGGCGCCGGCCGGGGGCTGGTCGGGCAGGGCCAGGCCGGTGCCGTCGGGGTGGCCCCAGAGGGCGAGGTCGAGGGCGAAGCCCGTCAGGTCGGCGGTGGCGATCTCGGGCTCGGGCTGGGCCGGGAGGCGGTCGTGCTGGGCCTCGGGCCAGCAGCGGTAGACGCGGCCCGGTGCCTCGCGGCCGGCGCGGCCGGCGCGCTGGGTGGCGGCGGCGCGGGAGACCGGCACGGTGACCAGGGCGCCCAGGCCGCGGGCGTGGTCCATGCGGGGGACGCGGCTCAGGCCGGCGTCGACCACCGCGCGCACGCCGGGGACCGTGAGGCTGCTCTCGGCGACCGCGGTGGCCAGCACGACCCGGCGGCGGTCGGACGGGCGTAGCGCGGCGTCCTGGATGGAGCTGGGCTGGCGGCCGTGCAGCGACACCACCTCGAACGGGAGGCGGCTCGCCACAAAGTCGATCTCGCGGGCGCCCGGCAGGAAGACCAGCACGTCACCGTCGCCCTCGGATCGGGCGCGGCGGACCATGGCGGCCACGTGGTCGAGCAGCCGGGGGTCGACGCGGAGGCCGAGCGGCGGGCTGATCGGGCCGGGCGGGGGCGACCAGATGACCTCGACCGGGAACATCGGGGCCTCGGCGGTCACGACCGGGGCGTCGAGCACCTCGGCCAGGCGCTCGGAGTCGGCGGTCGCCGAGGTCGCCAGCAGCCGCAGGTCGGGGCGGAGGGCGGCGCGCACCTCGGTCAGGAAGGCCAGGGCCAGGTCGGAGTCGAGGTGGCGTTCGTGGCACTCGTCGAGGATCACCACCGCGGTGCCGGCCAGCTCGGGGTCGCGTTGCAATCGGCGGACCAGGACGCCGGTGGTCACGACCTCGATCTGAGTGGCCGCGGAGACGCGACGCTCACCGCGTACGGTAAAACCGACGCGACCTCCCACCCGCTCGCCCAGCAGTGAGGCCATGCGGCGCGCGGCGGCTCGCGCCGCGAGGCGCCGCGGCTCGGCGACCACCACCTTGCCCGCGTCGCTCGCCAGGGCGAGCGGAACCACCGTCGTCTTGCCGGTGCCCGGCGGTGCCACCAGCACCAGCGAACCGGCGTCGGCCAGGGCCGACGCGATACGCGGCAGAGCCGCGCGGATCGGCAGGTCGGGAAGGGCGGCGGCGATCGGCACGGGACCATCCTTGCGTACGCGTACGACAAAACTGTCGGATGGAGTGCACGCCGGTCGTCCGGCCTGCTTGACTGATCGACAACGGAGGTGGTGTGCCGGATGGACGCGGTCGAGGGCCTCGAGCAGGATCTTGGCGCCTGCTGCGCGGCCCCCGCTTGGAGTGCGGCGATCATGGCCAAACGTCCGTTTCCTGATCGAGCGGCCCTGCTCGCCGCCGCGGACGCCGCCTCCCGTGGCCTGAGCTGGGAGGACGTGCTGGTCGGGCTGGCCGCGCACCCGCGCATCGGGGAGCGCGCGGCGGGTGACTCCCGGGAGGCGGCGTGGTCGCGCCGGGAGCAGTCAGTCGCCGGCCGGAGCGAGGAGCTGGTCGCGGCGAACCGGGCCTACGAACAACGATTCGGGCACGTCTTCCTGATCTTCGCCAGTGGCCGCAGCCAGGACGAGATCATCGAGGCCGCCCGCCGAAGACGAGAGAACGACGACGAGACGGAACGAGAAGTGGTGAAGGACGAACTGCGCAAGATCGCGCTGCTGCGGCTGGAGCGGTTGCTCGATGCCCGCGGATGACGGCACCGCCGAGGCCCACGCCCGGATCTCGACCCATATTCTCGACACGGTGTCCGGCGAGCCGGCCCGCGACGTCTACGTGCGCCTCGAGCGCCGCGACTCGGAGGGCTGGCGCAAGATCGACGAGGGCCGCACCGACGCCGACGGCCGGTTGCGCTACGAGGTGCCGCTCAACGAGTGGCAGGCCGGCGGCTACCGCCTGCTCTTCTACGTGGAGCCCTACCTGGGCCGCGACGCGTTCTTCCCGGAGATCGCGATCGCCTTCCACGTCCACGACGCCGACCGGCACTACCATGTGCCGCTTCTGCTGAGCAGGTACGGATACACCACCTACCGAGGGAGCTGACCCGTGGCGATCGTGCTCGGACCCAACCGCTACGGCAAGGCGGAGACGCGCCTGGTCCGCGTGTTCCGCGACGACGACACGCACCGCCTCACCGATCTCAACGTCAGCATCGCGCTCTCCGGCGACCTCGCCGCCACCCATCTGACCGGCGACAACGCCGGCGTGCTGCCGACCGACACGATGAAGAACACCGTGTACGCGTTCGCCAAGGAGTACGGCGTCGGCGAGCCGGAGGAGTTCGGGCTCCTGCTGGCGATGCACTTCGTGGCGACCCAGCCCCAGGTGCGCGCGGCCAAGGTGGCGATCGAGGCGTACGGCTGGGAGCGCCTCGGCCCGCATTCGTTCCAGCGAAGCGGCGACTACGTGCGGACCGCCGCGGTGACCGTCACCGTCGATCAGCAGCAGATCGTCTCGGGCCTGCGTGACCTGGTGCTGCTCAACTCGGCCGGGTCCGAGTTCCGCGGCTTCCCCCGCGACAGATACACCACGTTGCCCGAGACCGACGACCGCATCCTGGCCACCGCCGTCGATGCGAAGTGGCGCCATCTGGGAACCAAGGTCGACTGGTACGAGTCGTTCCACGGCGCGCTCGAGGCGTTGACCAAGGGTTTCGTCAACACGTACAGCGGCTCGCTCCAGCAGACGCTCTTCTCGATGGGGTCGCACGTGCTGCAGACCCGGCCCGAGATCGCCGAGGTCCGGTTGGCGCTGCCCAACCGGCACCACTACCTGGTCGACCTGTCGCCGTTCGACCTGACCAACGACAACGAGGTCTTCATCGCCGGCGACCGCCCGTACGGCCTGATCGAGGGAACCGTGACCCGCGACGACGCGCCCGAGGCGCACGCGGAGTGGTACCTGTGATCGTGATCGAGAACGCCGCGGTCGCCACCGTCGACGGCTCCGACACCTACTACGCCGACGGGCACGTCGTGGTCGGCGACGACGGCCGCATCATGGAAGTCGGGCCGGGATCCTCCGAACGAACGGGGCCGCGCGTCGACGGCACCGGCTGTCTGGTCACGCCGGGCCTGGTGAACACCCATCACCACCTTTACCAGTGGGCGACCCGCGGGCTGGCGGTCGACGAGACGCTGTTCGGCTGGCTGAAGACGCTCTATCCGATCTGGGGCCGGCTCGACGCCGAGATCGTCGGCGCGGCGGCCGCGGCCGGGCTCGGCTGGCTCGCGCTTTCCGGCTGTACGACCAGCATGGACCACCACTACGTCTTTCCCCGCGACGGCGGCGACGTGTTGGAGGCCGAGATCGTCGCGGCCCGGCAGATCGGGCTGCGCTTCCATCCGACGCGCGGCTCGATGGATCTGAGCGAGAAGGACGGCGGCCTTCCACCCGACAACGTGGTCGAGGAGACCGACGAGGCGCTGGCGGCCACGGCGGCGGCGATCGACCGCTGGCACGACCCCTCGCCGGACGCGATGCTGCAGATCGCGGTCGCGCCGTGCTCGCCGTTCTCGGTCACGTCGCGGCTGATGAGCGAGGCCGCCTCGTTGGCCCGGAGCAAGGGCGTGCGGCTGCACACCCACCTCGCCGAGACGTCCGACGAGGAGGACTACTGCCGCGAGCATTTCGGATCCACCTCGGTCGAATACGCGGATCGCATGGGCTGGCTCGGCGACGACGTATGGCTGGCCCACGGCGTACATCTGGATGACTCGGCGATCGCCCGGCTCGGGGCGACCGGCACCGGCGTCGCCCACTGCCCGAGCTCGAACGCCCGGCTCGGCTCCGGGATGGCCCGGGTGCGCGAGCTGCTCGATGCCCGGGTGCCGGTGGGGCTCGGCGTCGACGGGTCGGCATCGCAGGAGGCATCGCATCTGGGTGAGGAGCTGCGGCAGGCTCTGTACACGGCCCGCCAGCGGGGCGGACCCGGTGCCCTGAATGCCCGCGAGACGCTGCGCCTCGGGACGATGGGCGGCGCGCGGTGCCTGGGCCGGCAGGACGATCTGGGGTCGCTCGAGGTGGGTAAGCTCGGCGACCTGGTGATGTGGCGGCTGGACGGCCTCGGTCACGAGGGCATCGACGACAAGCTGGCGGCGCTGGTCTTCGGGCCGGCCGCGGCGGTCGAGCTGGCGCTGGTCGGCGGCAAACCGGTCGTGTCGGGCGGCGAGCTGGTCAACGCCGACGCGGACAGCCTGGCCCGTGAGGCCCGGCGAGCCCATCGGCGAATCATGAAGGCTTAACAGAAAATTAAAGAAGCCGGGCGCCCAAAACTGTTATTCGGAAGCGATATCGCGGTTACCTGCGGCGCCTCGGGCGGCGAATCGCAAATCTTCCTTCGCACGTTGAAACAAGCTCTTCATCTGCGCATACTTCCTCCAGAAACATAATCCCCCACGACGAACCGTCCCCGCGTGGCGGCCCCGCATTCCCCGGCGGGGCCTCCACTGTTCTCGCCTCGTGCCCGACCTCTCGGCTCAGGCCGTGCCGGATTTTCGAGGGAGGCCGTGCCCGACCTGTCGGCGGCTACCTCTCGGGACCGATACGGTACTTCAGAGGGAGCCGTACCGAGGGAGCGCCGACGATGACCGAGATCCTGTCCGATGAGGCCGTGGCATTCGTCGCCGAGCTGAATCGGCGATTCCGTCCCCGCCGCGACGAGCTGCTGGAAGCCAGGGCGGCCCGGCGGGCCGAGATCGCGGCCGGCGGTTCGCTGGGGTTCCGCCCCGAGACCGCCGACATCCGGGCCGCCGAGTGGTCGGCGCCCGAGGCCCCGGCCGACCTGCGCGATCGCCGGGTCGAGATCACCGGGCCGACCGAGCGCAAGATGACGATCAACGCGCTGAACTCGGGGGCGAAGGTCTGGCTGGCCGACCTCGAGGACGCGAACACGCCGCACTGGTCGAACGTCGTCGACGGTCAGCAAAACCTGTTCGACGCGGTACGGCGGACGATTCGGCTGGAGACACCGCAGAAGGTCTACGCGCTCGGCGAGGGGCCCTATCCGACGATCGTGGTGCGGCCGCGCGGATGGCATCTCGACGAGCGGCACCTGCCGGTCGACGGCGCCCCCGCGGTGGGGGCGCTGGTCGACTTCGGGCTCTACTTCTTCCACAACGCCTCGGAGCTGCTCGCCCGGGGAAGCGGGCCGTACTTCTATCTGCCCAAGATGGAGTCCTACCAGGAAGCCGCGCTCTGGAACGACGTGTTCACGTTCGCCCAGGAGCAGCTCGGGATTCCGGTCGGGACGATCCGGGCCACGGTGCTGATCGAGACGATTCCGGCGGCGTTCGAGATGGAGGAGATCCTCTACGCGCTGCGGCCGCACCTGTCGGGTCTCAACGCCGGCCGGTGGGACTACCTGTTCAGCATCATCAAATACTTCCGCGACAACCCGTCGATGGTCCTGCCCGACCGGGCGTCGGTGACGATGACGGCGCCGTTCATGCGGGCCTACTCGGAACTGCTCGTCTCGACGTGCCATCGGCGCGGTGCGTTCGCGATCGGCGGGATGGCGGCGTTCATCCCCTCGCGGCGTGACCCGGCGGTCAACGAGGTCGCGCTGGCCAAGGTGCGGGAGGACAAGGAGCGCGAGGCCGGCGACGGGTTCGACGGGTCGTGGGTGGCGCATCCCGACCTGGTGCCGGTGTGCCGGGAGGTCTTCGACCGGGTGTTGGGGGACAAGCCCAACCAGCTGGATCGGCAGCGGCCCGAGGTCGCCGTTTCCGGTGCCGATCTGCTCAACGTTTCGGCCACTTCCGGGGCGGTGACCGAGGAGGGGCTGCGGAACAACATCTCGGTGGGCTTGCAATATCTCGAGTCGTGGTTGCGGGGGAACGGCGCGGTGGCCATCAACAATCTGATGGAGGATGCCGCTACCGCCGAGATCTCGCGGTCGCAGGTCTGGCAGTGGATCCACAACGGGGTCCAGCTGCCGTCCGGCACACCGATCACCGCTTCCTTGGTCGGCCGGCTCGAGGATTCCGAGCTGGCGGCTATTCGCGCCCGCATCGGCGAGAAGGCGTGGGCCGCCGGTCGCTTCG